>JBLMXY010000126.1:0-38208 GCA_050257975.1 Acidobacteriota bacterium | reverse complement strand
GAGCTCCTCCGCACCGGCCCGGCTCACCGCCTCGAGATCTGCGAACCGCTCGATCTTCATCCGCCGGCGGGCTTCTCGACGTGACCGCCGAACTGGAAGCGCATCGCCGACAGCACCTTCTCGGCGAACGAGTGGTCCTGGCGCGAGCGGAAGCGCGTGAACAGCGAAGCCGCGATGACGTCGGCCGACACGCCTTCCTCGATCGCGGCCATCAGCGTCCACCGGCCCTCGCCGGAGTCCTGCACGCTGCCGGTGAACTTCGACAGCGTCTGATCCTCGATCAGCGCGCGCGCGCTCAGATCGATCAGCCACGACGACAGGACGCTGCCGCGGCGCCACACCTCGGCGACGTCGGCGAGCGGGATCTGGAAGCGGTGCTCCTCGGTCACGCCGTCGTTGCCGGCGCCCTTCATGATGTCGAAGCCCTCGGCGATCGCCTGCATGATGCCGTACTCGATCCCGTTGTGGACCATCTTGACGAAGTGGCCGGCGCCCGCGGGCCCGCAGTGCAGGTAACCCTCCTCCGCCGTGCCGGCCTCCTTCTCGCGGCCGGGCGTGCGGGGCGCCTCGCCGCGCCCCGGAGCCAGGGCCCGGAAGATCGGGTCGAGGCGCCTGACGGCCTCCTCATCGCCCCCGATCATCATGCAGTAACCGCGCTCGAGCCCCCAGACGCCGCCGCTCGTGCCGACGTCGACGTAGTGGATTCCCCGCTCCCGCAGCGCGCTCTGTCGGCGAATGTCGTCGACGTAGTACGAGTTGCCCCCGTCGACGATGACGTCGCCTCTCTGGAGGCGCGGCGCGAGGTCGCGGATCGAGCCGTCGACACCGGCGGCGGGGACCATGAGCCACGCGGTCCGCGGCGGCTGGAGCTTCGCGGCGAACTCCTCCAGGGAGGACGCCCCGGCGGCGCCTTCCCCGGCCAGCCGATTCACGTTCTCGGGGTGCCGGTCGTACACGACGCACTGGTGGCCGGCCTCGAGAAGACGGCGAACCATGTTCGCTCCCATTCGACCGAGACCGATCATTCCGAGCTGCATGGCCTCTCCTCGTCCAGGACCGGCGCCTTCCTCGGCCGGCCCGGGGAACGGGCGCAAGTCTAACGCCGGCGATCTCCTTTGCCACGGCGATTCGCCGCCGCGCCCGGGCCTTCGCGTTCCGCTCCGAATCCGCTGTAGCATCGCCGGCGAGCCCGCGGAAGCTCGATCGAGGAATGCGACGCAAGTTCAGGGCCCTCTTCGAATCGTCGACGCGCGGATCCCGGGAGCCGTCGTGGCCGGAGCGCTGATCGGGACGCGGACGTCCGAGGAGTCGAGGTCCGCCCTCCCGGAGGCGGAAGCGGGCGGACGTCGCGAGCTCCCGCGGGCGCGGAAGAGCCTGGACGGGACGCGCGGAGGTCGCCGTGGGTGATCCCCTCTTCCTTCACCGGCTGCAGTTCGCCTTCACGATCGTCTACCACTATCTGTTTCCGGTCCTGACGATGGGCCTGGCGCTGCTCGTCTTCGTCATGAAGGCCCTCGGCCTGCGCCCGGGAGGGGAGCGCTGGAACGACGCGGCGCGCTTCTGGATCCGGATCTTCGGGATCAATTTTGCCGTCGGGGTCGTGACGGGCATTCCGATGGAGTTCCAATTCGGCACCAACTGGGCGCGGTTCTCGCGCTACGCGGGAAACGTGATCGGGCACACACTCGCGATGGAGGGCCTCTTCGCGTTCTTTCTCGAATCGAGCTTCCTGTCGCTGCTGGTCTTCGGGGAGAAGCGCCTCGGTCGGATCGGCCACTTCCTGGCTTCGGCGGCTCTCTTTATCGGCTCCTGGCTCTCGGGCTACTTCATCACGGCGACCAACGCGTTCATGCAGCATCCCGCGGGGCATTCCCTGGGCCCGGATGGCGTGCTGCGCCTGGCGAATTTCTGGGCTTTCGTCCTGAACCCCTGGGCGCTCGCGCAGTACGCCCACAACATGATCGCGGCGGTCGCAACGGCCTCCTTCGTGGTTGCGGCGATGGGGGCGTTCTACGCGCTTCGGGATCAGCACGGCGACGCGGCGCGCCTCTTCCTGCGCGTCGGCGTGACGGCCGGGCTGCTTTCGAGCATTCTCGTGGCGTTTCCGACCGGAGACACGCAGGCCAAGCTCGTCGCGAGGCATCAGCCGATCGCCCTGGCGGCGATGGAGGGTCGCTTCGAGGGCGGGCCGCGCGCGCCGCTCAACATGATCGGGCAGCCCAATGTCCGCGAGCGGCGGCTCGACAACCCGGTTGCGATTCCGGGCGTTTTGAGCATCCTCGCCTTCGGGCACCTTTCCAGCGACGTGCGGGGCTTGAACGAGTTTCCGGAGCGGGACTGGCCGGACAACATCGAGCTGCTCTACTACGCCTTCCACATCATGGCCGGCCTCGGGACCATCCTGATCGCCATCATGCTCGCCGCCGGCGCCCTGCTCTGGACGGGCCGCCTCGAGAAGAGCCGGCCGATGCTCTGGGTGCTGATGCTCTCGTTTCCCTTTCCCTACATCGCCGTCGTCGCCGGCTGGATGACGGCGGAGCTCGGGCGCCAGCCGTGGCTCGTCTACGGGCTCTTCCGGACCGCGCAGGGCTCGAGCCCGACGGTCCACTCCGGAACGGCGCTCTTCACCCTGATCGGGTTCTGCGGCCTGTACCTGGTGCTCGGAGTCCTTTTCCTCTTCCTGATCGCGCGGGAGATCGCCCGAGGACCGGTTCCGCACGCCGGCGCCCCGGCGTTCTCGGAGGAGGCGGCGCATGCCTGAGATCTGGTACGCGATCGCCGTCTTCATGCTGACGGCCTACGTCGTCCTGGACGGGTTCGACTTCGGCGCGGGCGCCCTGCATCTCTTCGTCGCCCGCGGCGACGGCGAGCGGCGGCAGGTGCTGGCCGCGATCGGCCCCTTCTGGGACGGCAACGAGGTATGGCTGCTCGCCGCCGGCGGCGCGCTCTTCGTCGGATTCCCCAGAGTCCTCTCCTCCGGCGTCTCGGGCTTCTACTTCGCGATCTTCCTCGTGCTCTGGTGCCTGATCCTTCGAGGCGTTTCGATCGAGTTCCGCAGCCACGTCCACGACCCGGTCTGGCGCGCTTCGTGGGACTTCTTCTTCTGGCTTCCGAGCGCGCTCCTGCCGGTCTTCTTCGGCGCGGCCCTGGGCAACCTGCTCCGCGGCGTGCCGCTCGACGCCGAGGGGTGGTTCGAGCTTTCGCTGTTCACGGACTTCTCGGCGGGGGACCCGGTCGGGATCCTCGACTGGTACACGATCGCGGTCGGGGTCTTCGCGCTCGCCGCGCTTACGGCCCACGGGGGAGCGTTCCTGGCCTGGAAGACCGACGGCGCGGTTTCGCTTCGCAGCCGCCGGGCCGCCGCCTGGTTGTACGGGGCCGTCGCCGTCCTGTGGCCTCCCGTCACGGTCGCGACCGCGCGGGTGAACCGGGATTTCCTGCGCGCGCTCGGTACCCGGCCCGCGGCGTGGCTTCTGGCTTCGATCGCCCTGCTCGGGCTCGTCGCCGTCTTCGTGTCCCTGCGGCGAGGCAGCGATCGGGCCGCCTTCTTCGGCTCCTGCGCCTTCCTGGCCGGGCTGTCGGCCGCGACGGCCGCCTGCTTTTTTCCGGTCATGCTTCGGGCAAGGGGGGGCGCCGCCCTCTCGATGACGGCGGACAACGCGAGCGGAGATCCCGCGGGCCTGCGCACGGCCCTCGGCTGGTTCGCGGTCGGGCTCCCGCTGGCGCTCGCGTACTTCGCCGTCCTCTTCCGGCTGCACCGGGGAAAGGCCGCGCGGCCGGCGGAAGGAGAAGGATACTGAGCCGGGCCGCGCCGGGCCCTACGACCCCTCGCTCCAGAGCCGCACTTCTTCGGCGAGCAGGTGGTCGATCCCGATCGCCGTCAGCGGCGGGCTGACCCAGTTTCCCTGCATCTGGTCGCAGCCGTGGCGCTGCAGGCAGAGAAACTGATCCTTCGTCTCGACGCCCTCGGCGACGACGCTCAACTTCGAGCCGTGGGCCATCTCCACGATGGCGCGCACGATGCCGGCGTCCGCCGGGCTGTTGGGCAGGTCGGTCACGAACGAGCGGTCGATCTTCAGGGCGGTGACCGGGTAGCGCTTCAGGTAGTTCAGGGACGAGTAGCCGATTCCAAAGTCGTCGATCGCGATGCCCACCCCCATCCCGCGCAGGAGCCGGAGGTTCGCCACCACGATCTCCGCGCTCTCCATCGCGACCGACTCGGTGATCTCGACCTCCAGGTCACGGGGCTCCAGCTCCGCGTCGGAGAGCGCCTGCCCGACCATGTGGACGAGGCTGTCCTCGCGGAACTGCCGGGCCGAGACGTTGACGGCCACGCGAAGGCCGGGCAGACCCGCCGCTTGCCAGCGCTTCAGCTGCAGGCAGGCGGTTCGCAGGACCCACTCCCCGAGCGGCACGATCAGTCCGGTCTCCTCCGCCGCCGAGACGAAGGCGCTGGGCATCACGAGCCCTTGCTCCGGGTGCTCCCAGCGAACGAGCGTCTCGAGGCCCACCACCCGTCCGCTGGAGAGGCTCAGGATGGGCTGGTAGTGGAGAACGAACTCGGCGCGGTCGAGCGCCTGGCGCAGGCCGTTCTGGAGGGAGAGCCGCTCGATCGCGCGCGTCGTCATCTCGGGCGTGCAGAACTGGAAGTTGTTCCTCCCGAGCTCCTTGGCGCGGTACATGGCGGCGTCGGCGTTGCGCAGGAGAGTCTCGGAGTCGACACCGTCCTCCGGGTACGTCGCGATCCCGATGGATCCCGTGATCGAAAGCGTCTGCTCTCCGAGCTGGAACGGCCGCGCCGTCGCGGCGAGCAGCTTCTGGGCCACGATGGTCATCTCGGTCGAGGGCCGTGCGTCGGGCATCAGGATGACGAACTCGTCCCCGCCGACGCGCGCGATCGTGTCCGCCTGCCGCAGGCGGCGTTTCAGACGCAGGGCGAGCGATTGAAGGAGTCGGTCGCCGGCGGCGTGTCCCCAGGTGTCGTTGATCAGCTTGAACCGGTCGAGGTCCAGGTACGCGATGACGACCCTTCGGCCGTGGCGGCGCGCCTGCGCGAGCTCCCGCTCGACCCGCTCGAGGAAGCGAACCCGATTCGGCAGCTTGGTGAGGGGATCGTTGTAGGCTTGCTCGACGATCCGCGCCTCGCTCTGCTTGCGGTCCGTGACGTCGAGCAGGGTGCCCATGACCGCCGGGCGGCCGTCCACCTCGGCCGACGAGCCGTGCACCTCGACCTCGATCGGGTCGCCGTCCCTTCGGATGGCGCGGAAGCTGTATCGGACCGTCTGCAGCTCCCCATCGATCCGCCTGCGGATGTTCTCGAGGACCATCTCGCGGTCCTCCTCCGCGACGAGCCCCAGGACGGAGTCGAGGGCGAGGAGCTCCTCCTGCGTGTAGCCGAAGATCGCGGCGAGCCGCGGGTTCGCGTAGCGGTAGCGGCCGTCCTGGATGACGTACATGCCGACCAGCGCCTGCTCGACCAGCGTCCGAAACTGCGGCTCGATGCCGCTCGAGAGCTGCTCCGCGCGCCTCCGGTCGCCCACGTCGCGAACGATCCCGACCACGCCGACGATGCGCCCCTCGGGGTCCCGATGGGGAGAATAGGTCGCCGAGAGCCAGGAGGTCCGCCCCGTCCCGGCCGCCTGGTGGGTCGTGTCGTGCGCGGTGACCGTTTCTCCCGCGAGGGCGCGCTCGAGGAGCTCGGCGATCCCTTGTTCCCGCAGCTGCGGGAAGACTTGCAGGGCGCCGCGGCCGAGCACCTCCTCGGCGGACAGGCCGGTGAACCGCTCCATGGCGGCGTTCCAGATGACGTGCCGCAGGCCCCGGTCGTAGACGACGATTCCCTGTCCGGCGCTCGAGATGGCCCCGCTCTGGAGCCGATGGGCGGCGCGCGCAAGCAGCGCTTCGCTCTCGAGGGAGCGCGCGGCGGCTTCCAGCTCGTCCGCCTGCCGGCGCAGGCGCAGCTCCTTCTCGACCTGGCGCCCGAGCGACCTCAGGGCCTCGACCTGCTCGCCGGAGAGCAGGCGCGGTTCCCGATCCATCACCGCCAACACTCCGAGCGCCCCGCCGTCGGGCTGGAGGATGGGAACCCCCGCGAAGAACCGGATGCCTTCCCGGACCACGGGGTCGCCCCCGAACCGTTGGTCGGCGGCGACGTCCGGCGCGATCAGGAGCTCCCCCGATGCGACCGTCTCGGAACAGAGGGCGATGGCTCGTGGCGTTTCGGCGACGCTGACCCCGCCGCGAGACTTGAACCAGCGGTGTTCCGACTGGAGCAGGCTCAGGGCCGCCAGCCGAGCGCCGCTGACCCGCATGGCGAGCTGTGTCGCGTCCTCGAACAGCTCGTCCCGGAACGCTTCGAGCGCGTCGTCGCGCGGCGCAGCGGCGCGGCGCGCGGTCGGGGCGCCGTCGGCGGAGGGACTCATTCTCTGCTCTTGGGGGAGCGCAGCGCTCTCTGGAAATTGTAGCCCCGGCGACGACCCTCGGGCGCGTCATACTTGCGCCGGACCGTGGCACGAAGGTGGGGGGAGGCGCCGGTCAGAGGACGGGGGCCAGCTGGCGGGCCGCCGTGTCGTAGAGGGCGTGAAGGGGATTGCGCCTCCGCCATCCCGCCCGCGTGACCTCTTCGGAGCGCCCGAGGTCTTCCTCGAAGGCCGCCGCGAAGGCCCGGCCGACGTCCTCGTCGAGGAAGACGAGGTTGCACTCGGCGTTGAAGTGGAACGACCGGAAGTCGAGGTTGGTCGAGCCCACCATCGAGACGAAGTCGTCGGCGACGAGCGTCTTGGCGTGGAGGGTCGCGGCGCGATACTCGAAGATCCGCACTCCCCCCTCGAGCAGCCGCCGATAGTAGCCGTGGCCCGCGTGTCGGACCAACGGGACGTCGGTTCTTCCGGGAAGGAGCAGGCGCACGTCGACGCCGCGGCCGACGGGCTCGAAGAGGCGCTCGATGGCGTTCATCCGGGGAGCGAAGTAGGCGTTGGTGATCCAGATGCGGCGGCGCGCGGCGGCGGCGATCGCCGAGAGAGTCGAGGCCGTCTCGCCGTGGCCGCGCCCGGGCCGCGAATCGAGGGTGAGGATCTTGACGGGCCCCTCGGCATGTCCTTCCAGCGGCTCGAGCGCGATCGATCCGCCCGAACGCCGCCACGCCTCGGAGAAGACGACGGCGAGCTCCCAGGCCGTCGGCCCCTCGACCCGCGCCTGCGTGTCCCTCCACGGGCCCTCGTGCGAGCCGGTGGGGGCCGAGCCGTATTCGTCGGCGATGTTCATGCCGCCCGTGAAACCGACCCGGCGGTCGACGACGAGGATCTTGCGGTGGTCCCGGTAAGGCTGCAGAAAAACGTGCGGGAAGACGGGATTGAAGAGCCGCACTTCGACGCCGCGCCGGCGCAATCCCGCCCAGAACCGGGATCTCGTCGCAAAGGATCCGAAGAAGTCGGCGAGCACCTTGACGGCGACGCCGCGGGCCGCGGCGTCCGCAAGCGCGTCGGCGAAGGCGCGCCCGGTCGCGTCGTCCTTGAGGATGTAGGATTCGACCAGGACCTCGGAGCGCGCCTCGGCGATCGCCGCGCGCATCGACGCGAACGCCTCGTGACCGCGCACGAAGGTCTGCACGCGGTTGCCGCCGAGGACCGGGCCCTGGTCGATCCGGTGGAGCAGGTCCTGGAAGGAGGGATCGCGCAGGCCTTCGGAGCAGGCCGCGGCGAGGAGGCCGACCTTCGCGGGGCGAAGCTCCGCGGGAAGGCGTCGTCCCTCGCGCGGGTGCACGAAGGGCAGCCAGCGCCGCCGACGCCTCATCGGTCCGGGCCGCCCTGCCGGCCCGCGGCGGGGGCGGTCGCCGTTATCCGGCGCCGAGCGGGTGGGGCTTTCCGCCCCGCCGGCGGTTCCAGAGCTTGAAGAGCTCGAACCAAAGCACGCTCACGATACCTCCGGCGAGGAACAGGGCGACGTCGATCGGGTGCAATCGCGAGAAGCCGAACACCTCGCGAAGCGGCGCGAGCGAGAGGACGAGCGCCAGGGTGGCCGAGGCGCCTCCGACGACCCACCAGAGTGCCGCGTTGGGCGAGGCCAGCGTCTCCCGGAGGGTCCGGGTCGCCGACCGCGCGGTCAAAATGAGCGCGAGATTCGCCACGATGAGCGTCGCGAAGGAAAGGGCGCGCGCATCGGCCTCTCCCTGGCCTCGCAGGAGGGCGATCGCGAAGACCGCCAGGACGATGGCGAGGATCCCCGCACCCTGCAGAAGCGCCGATCGGATCATTCTCGCGGAGAAGAGCGGCTCCACCGGCGGACGGGGAGGGCGCGCCATCACGTCGTCTTCCGCGGGCTCCGACTCGAAGACGATCGAGCACGCCGGATCGATGACGAGCTCGAGAAAGAGGATGTGCACCGGCATCAGGGCGAGCGGCCAGCGCAGGAGCACGGGAACCAGCGACATGCCGGCGATCGGAACGTGAATCGCCAGCAAATAGGTCATGGCCTTGCGAAGGTTGTCGAAGATCCGGCGGCCGAGCGCAACGCCGGAAACGATCGAGGTGAAATCGTCGTCGAGCAGCACGAGGTCCGCGGCCTCGCGCGCCACGTCCGTGCCCCGCCCCCCCATCGCGATGCCGATTTGCGCGGCCTTCAGCGCCGGGGCGTCGTTGACGCCGTCGCCGGTCATGGCCACGATCTGGCCTCCGACCCCGAGCGCGCGCACGAGCGTCAGTTTCTGCTCCGGCGCCACGCGGGCGAAGACCTGAGTGGCGGCCACCCGCGCGGGCAGCTCGGCCTCGGGGATCGCCTCGAGGTCGGCGCCGGTCAGGATGTTCTCGTCGGGCAGGCCGATCTGGCGGGCGATGCCCGCCGCGGTGGCCGGGTAGTCCCCGGTGACCATCACGACGCGAATGCCGGCCCGCTCGCAATCGCGGATCGCGGCGGGCACGCCGGGGCGGATCGGGTCGGCGAAACCGAGGAGGCCCAGCCACTCGAATCGGTAGCCTCGCGGGTTTTCCGGCAGCTCCGCGTTCTCGGCGCGGGCCTTCGCGACGGCGAGCATCCGGAGACCTTCGGCGGCGAGCCTCTCGAGCTCGCCCGAGAGCTTCTCGCGCCGCGCCGCGTCGAAGGCGCAGAGCTCGGCGATCGCCTCTGGAGCTCCTTTGGCGGCCACCACGAGCGAAGCCGCGTCGGCGGGCTCCCAGACCCGCGTGAGCGCGAGCAGGTCGTTGTTGAGCGGATATTCGCGCCGGAGCCCCCAGCCCCCCGGAACGGCCCGAACCGCCGGAGCGCGCCGCGCGAGGTCCCGAATCGCGAGTTCCATCGGATCGAAGGGCGCGGTCTGACTGGCGAGCAGCGCGTGCTCGAGCAGCTCCGCCGCGGCCGCAGGGGGCTGCTTTTCGCCGGTGACGTCGTACGTGCTCCCTCCCGAGGCGAGGCGCGCGACGGACATCCGGTTCTGCGTCAGGGTTCCGGTCTTGTCGACGCAGAGCACCGCGGCCGAGCCGAGCGCCTCGATCGCCGCGACGCGGCGCGTCAGGACTCGCCGGCGAGAGAGACGCCAGGCGCCGAGCGCGTGGAAGAGCGTGAGGACGACGGGGAACTCTTCCGGCACCAGGGCCATCGCCAGCGTCACGCCGACGAGCAGGCCCGCCAGCCAGGAGCCTCGGGTCGAGCCGTAGACGCCGGCGACGACCAGGCACAGGATGAAGCCGGCCATGGCGATGAACCGCACGACCCGCGCGGTCTCCTTCTGGAGCCGGGTCTGCTGCGCGCCCACCGTGCCCAGGACCTTTCCGATCCTTCCCATCTCGGTCGACGCGCCGGTCGCGAGCACGCGGGCGACGCCCTGGCCCCCCGTCACGAGCGTTCCCGAATAGACGAAGGGCTGATCCTCGCCTCCCGGGCGGGACATCGCCTCCGGCGGCGGCATGCGGGCCGCCTTGGCGACCGGAACGGACTCGCCCGTGAGCAGAGACTCGTCGGCGCCGAGATTGAGCGCGGACAGCAGGACGCCGTCGGCCGGCACGCGGTCTCCTTCGGAGAGGACGACCACGTCGCCGCGCACGACCTCGCGGCCCGGGATTCGGCGGTGGCGCCCGTCGCGGATGACGAGCGCCCTGGGGCTCGACAGGTCCCTCAATGCCTCCAGGGCGCGCTCGGTCTTGTGGTTCTGGTAGAGCGAGATCCCGGTCACGGCGAAGATGGACGCGATCAGGACGATCGCCTCGCGCGGATCGCCGAGAAGAAGGTAGATGGTTCCGCCGGCGACCAGGAGCAGGATCATCGGCTCCCGCAGGACTCCGGCGGCGATCCGCCAGAAGCTCCGGGGCCGGGTGGAGGGCAGCTCGTTCGGCCCGTCGGCGGCGAGGCGCTGCGCGGCTTCGGCGTCCGAGAGCCCGGCCGGCGTCGCGAACTCCTCCGGACCCTTCGGACCGGCCGGGGAGCCGGCCTCGGGCGGCGCCGCAGGTCCGAGCGCGCGGGATCCCTCGGGAGGCCTCATCGGCCTGGATGATCCCCCAACAAGGCCTCCCGCCGGAAGCTCGAGCGAGACTGGAACCGGGAGAAACGAGCGGGGCGCCGCGGCGTCGCCGCGGCGCGGAACGCGACGTCTCTGGCCTACCGGCGGCGCCGCCTCAGAACCACGGGTCGACGCGCAGCCGATCGCGGACCGACTGGACGCCGGCGGCGTGGGCGATCGCGCCCACGACCGAATCGCGCTCCTGCCAGGAGTGAACGCGGCCGGTCAGCGTCACCGAACCGTCCTCGACGTCGACGGAGATGTGGTTCGCCTCCCGCGCGGCGCGCCGCTCGAGGGCCTCCTCGATCTTTCGGCGCAGCGCCGAGGAATCCGCGCGAACCGGCTTGACCGTGATCTTGTTGAGCACGCCGCGCACGCCCTTGAGCCTTCGCACCGCCCGGTCGGCGTCCTCGCGCTGCGCCAGGGAGTTGACCTCTCCCTCGAGCGTGACGAATCCTTCCGAAACGGTCGATCGCATGCGCCGGGCGTCCACGAGAACGTCCCACTCGAGGGCATGGCGCACGGCCTGGGCCAGCTCCGTGTCCGTCACGGCGTCGGGGCTCGCGTAGCGCACTTCGATCTCGTCGGCGACGTCGAGAACTCCGCGCACGCGGTGCGCCGCACGCGCGCCGGCCAACTTCTGGCTGTAGTCTCCGACGACGCCCGTCAGCGTGACGACGCCCTCGTGCACGCGGACGCCGACGTCGCTTTCTCGAACCCTGCTGTCCCACTGCAGCTCGTGCAGGACGTCCCCCAGAATCTCTCCGTCCGTCCGGACCCCCTGTTCCTTCCTCGTCGCTTCCATCGTCGTCCTCCTGCCCTTCGCTCGCGCCGATCGTCGCACCGTTGCGCGCGCGGCGAATGATGCGGACGAATCAACGGTCGCCGCGAGCGGCCGTCGGCTCAGTAGGCGATCCGGCGGGAGGGCTCGGCGGGGGGCTGCCTGCCTACGCGCACGCGCGCGTCGAGGACCGAGACGCCCCGTTCGAGGACCTTGACGGGATTCAGGTCCATCTCGCGGACCTCCGGACACGCTTCCACCATAGCCGAGACTCGGAGGATCAGGTCGCGAAGGGCCGCCTCGTCGGCGGCAGCGGCGCCGCGCCAGCCGCGCAGCCGCGCGGTGCCGCGGACCTCGTTCAACATGGCGGGCACGTCGGCGTCGGTCAGGGGATGGAGGCGAAACGCCACGTCGGAGACGAGCTCGACCAGAGTGCCGCCGCTGCCGTAGAGAATCAGCGGCCCGAACGTCGGATCGAAGGTCGATCCGACGATCACTTCGACGCCGCCCGGCACCTGCGTCTGAACGAGCGCCTCGGTCATCGCGTCGCCGAGACGCCGGCGCAGGTCGCCGAAGGCCTCCCGGACTGCCGCCTCGTCGGGCAGGTCGAGCTTCACGCCGCCCACTTCGGTCTTGTGCACGATGGCGGGGCCGACGGCCTTGAGGGCGACCGGGAATCCCAGGGCGCGCGCGGCCTCGGCGGCGCCTTCCGCGGAGCGCACGAGCCGGATGGGCGCGGTCGGAATCCCGAAGGCCGTCAGAAGCGTCTGGGCCTGGCTCGGGTCGAGCCATCCGCCGCCCCGTTCGAGGGCCGCGTCGACGACCTCCCGCGCCCGCTCCCTCTCGATGTCCGGGAAGCGCGGGACCGTGCCGGGCGGCTCGCGCCGCCATTCGCCGTAGGAGGCCGCACGCGCCAGCGCCACGGCCGCCCGCTCGGGGAAGGGGTAGCTCGGGATGCGCCCGAGCGAGGGCGGGGCGCCCTCTTCCCCGAGAAACGTCGCCAGCACGGGCTTCTCGGGGGCGCCGCGCGCCCCGGCGACGATGGCCGCCGCAACGTCCTTCGCGCCCCTCGCGATCGGCGGGATGAAGATGGCGAGCACGCCGTCGACGTTGGAATCCTCCAGCAGCAGGCGCAGGCACTTGCGGTACTGCTCGGGGGAGGCGGCGGCGAGCATGTCGATCGGGTTGGCGAGGCCCGCCGCTTCCGGCAGCTCGGCGCGCAGGCGCGTGACGGTTGCGGCGTCGAGCGAAGCCATCGTCAGGCCCTGCGCTTCGCACGCGTCGGCCGCGAGAATGCCGGGCCCTCCCGCGTTGGTCAGGATGGCGACGCGCCGCCCGCGCGGGACGGGCTGATGGGCGAGCAGGGTCGCCACGTCGAAGAACTCTTCGAGCGTCAGGGTCCGGATCACCCCGGCCTGACGAAACAGGGCGTCCGCCACGGCGTCGCTTTCGGCGAGCGCGCCCGTGTGCGAGGACGCGGCTCGCGCGCCCGCGCGGGAACGCCCGGCCTTGACGGCGACGATCGGCTTTCGGCGCGCGACGCGCTTGGCGATCCGGGCGAAGAGCCCCGGCGACCCGAAGCTTTCGAGGTAGAGCAGGATGACGTCGGTGCGCGGGTCCTCGGCCCAGTACTGCACGAGGTCGTTGCTCGAGACGTCCGCCTTGTTGCCGACGGAAACGAAGGTCGAGATGCCCAGGTTCAGCAGCCGGACGTGCTCGAGCAGGGCGAGGCCCAGGGCGCCGCTTTGCGTCGAGAGCGCGACGCGGCCCTCCGGCGGATAGATGGGGGAGAAGGTCGCGTTCAGGCGGATCCGCGGATCGGTGTTCAGAAGGCCCATGCAATTGGGTCCCACCATGCGAATGCCGGCGCGGCGGATCTTTTCCAGGATCGCGGCCTCGAGGCGGCGGCCGGCATCGCCGGTTTCCCGGAACCCGGCGCTGATGATCACGATCGCCTGAACTCCGCGGGCGACGCAATCGTCCACGGCGGCCTCGACCGCGGCCGCGGGGATGACCAGCACGGCGAGGTCGACCGGACCCGGAACGTCCCGCACGCTCGGATAGCACTTTCGCCCGCGGATCCGGGCGGTCTCCGGGTTGACCGGATACACCCTTCCCCGGAATCCGGTCGCGAGCAGGTTGTGAAGGATCTCGTAGCCGATCTTGCCGCGGTGCCTTGAGGCGCCGACCACGGCAACGCTTCGCGGTTCGAAGAGTCTCTTCATCGAAGCGGTCGCGGCGCGCTCGGAGCGGTCGGCGGCGCGCTCGGCGAAGGCGGGCGTCAATTCGAGCGAGATCACGATGCGGATGACTCCCTGTTCCACCTGCTGCGAGACGTCGAAGCCGCAATCGCGAAAGACGTCGCGCATGCGGCGGTTTTCGGGGTGCACGTCGGCGATGAACGTCGTCAGCCCGCGCGCCCGGGCGATCTCGGCCAGACGCTCGAGGAGACGCGTTCCCACACCCTGGCCCTGCAGCGCGTCCTCGACGGTGAAGGCGACCTCCGCCCGCTCGGGACGTTTCGGGTCCGGGTAGTAGCCCGCCACCGCCACGATTCGGTCGCCGGATTCCACGACGAGCACGATCTGGTCCGCGCTGCCGGCGCCGCAGATCCAGGCCGCCTTGGCCCCCGGGCTCGCGCCCGGCATGCCGAGATAGCGGAAGTAGAGGCTCTCGGGGGAGAGCCGGTCGTGCAGGCGCTCGATGGCGGGCGCGTCCTCCGGCCGGATCGCGCGCAGGCGGGCGGTCGCGCCCGTCCGGAGGACGACGTCGGACTCCGGGGGAGCGAAGGGAGGGATGTGGGCGGGCTCCGTCATGGCGCGGTCGCATCGAGGCTCGCCGACGGGATCGTCGCGAGCTTGATGCGAATGGATCATACGCGGGAGACCATCGCCGCCTAGGATCGGCGCGGAGGGGCGTGATGAAGATTCTGGCCGCCACCGACGGATCCCGGCAGGCCCAGGCCGCGGTGCGATTCGCCGCCTGGCTCGCCTCCGGATTTCGCGCCGGGGCCCTGGAGGTCATGCTCGTCGGGGACGTGGGAGAGGAGCAGATCTCTCAGGGAGGCGGAAAGGCCGCCAGGCTGCGCTCGCCGATGGTCGAGGACTACCGGCGCTGGGCCCGGCGCACGCTCGACCGCTCGGCCCGGGAGGCGCTGCGCCTGGGCGTCAAGGCCCGGTGCCGCTACGTCGAGGCGAGTCTGGCGCCCGTCGCCGACGTGATCTCGCGGGCCGCGGACGTGAAGCGCGCGGACCTGCTCGTCGTCGGGAGCGCCGGCCGCGGAGCCGCGGGGCGCGCGCTCTTCGGTAGCGTCGCGCGGCGCCTCGTCCACGTGGCCCGCCGCCCGGTGGTCGTCGTGCCCGCGCCGGTGGCCGCCCGAAAGGGCGATGCGCTGCGCATTCTCGCGGCGTCCGATGGCTCGCGCGGGTCGGCCGCGGCGATCCGACTGGCGGCTTCCCTCGTCCGGCGCGCCCGCCGCGGGCGGCTCGAGGTGCTGACCATCGGAACGCTTCGCCGGGATCTCGCGATGGCCTTCTCCTCGGCGGTGCTCGCGTTCGTCCCGTACGGCGAGCTGCGGGAGACCGAGCGCCAGGCGGCGGATCGGATCCTCCAGAAGGCCGCCAGGGCGGCCCGGGCGGGCGGCGCGCGCGCGAAACTGCGGTTCCTGGAGCCTCGCTCGTCGCAGCCGGTCGCCGAAGTGCTCGCCCTCGAGGCCCGGCGAACGGGAGCTCATCTCACGGCCGTCGGCACCGAGGGGCGAGGCACGATCGCGCGCTGGGCCTTGGGCAGCGTGACGGAGCGCCTGCTTTCCGTCGGCCGCAGACCGGTCCTCGTCGTGCGGCCTCCGGCAACGGGGCGAGGACGGCGGAGGGCCGGGTGATCTTCCGGAATCGCCACGACGCGGGCCGGCGGCTGGCCCGGTCCCTCTCCGCGTATGCCGGACGCCAGGACGTGGTCGTGCTGGCGCTGCCACGGGGCGGCGTGCCCGTGGGGTTCGAGGTGGCGGCCGCGCTCGGCGTGCCGCTCGACGTCTTTCTCGTCCGCAAGCTCGGCGCCCCCGGGCAGCCGGAACTCGCCATGGGGGCGATCGCGAGCGGCGGGGCGCGCGTCCTGGACCGTGCCCTGGTCGCGCGGCTGGGCGTCTCGGCCGCCCAGGTCGCCGAGGTCGAGGCCCGGGAGCTGAAGGAGCTCGAGCGCCGGGAGCGCGCCTACCGGGGAGACCGGCCGGCGCCTCCGGTCGCCGGCCGTACCGTCATCCTGGTGGACGACGGTGTCGCGACCGGCGCCTCGCTGAAGGCGGCGATCGCGGCGCTGCGCGGGCGGGGACCCGCCGCGATCGTGGCGGCCGTGCCCGTGGCGCCGTCCTCGACGCGCCGGGCGCTCGAGGCGCTCGCCGACGAGGTCGTTTGCGTGGCGTCGCCCGAGCCGTTCTACGCCGTCGGAAACTTCTACGAGGACTTCGGCGAGACCGGCGATGAAGAGGTCCGCGAGCTGCTCGCCCGGGCCGGGCGGCGCGCGGCGGTCGGCGCGGCGCAGGCGGCCCGATGAGCGCGAAGGAGGGGAGTGCGATGCGAAACCGACAGGTCCCACACGCCGAATGGCCGCGATTCTTCGAGAGCTTCACGCGGCGGCATCGAGGCTGGCTGGCCACCGTCCGGGTGATCGATCCGCGCCTGGGCGCCCAGGTCGAGGCGAAGGGCCTCCCGCTCGAGGGAATCGTGGTCGACCCCAAGAGCCACGGACCCATCTCGATCCTGCTCGGAAGCGGACCGAGCGCCAACGTCGAGCATCCCGTCGAAAGCCCGGAGCAGGTCTGGGTCGAGGTGACGGAAGAAGGCGCCGAGGCGGCGCTCGAGATTCTCTCCGCCGGCGGCACGAAGACCATCCTCGAATTTCGCGGCGCCGTCCTGCCCGAGATGGTGGACGGCCTGGCGAGCGAGCCGGTTTCCGGTTCTTGAGGGGCGAGGCGCGCGGCGCTCCCGCGGCGCCGATCGCGACGGTGACGATGAACCCCGCCGTCGACGTGTCGACACGCGTCGCGCGAGTGCTCGCGGAGCGGAAGATGCGCTGCGGGCCGCCGCGGTACGAGCCCGGAGGCGGCGGCATCAACGTCGCCCGCGCCATTCGCAAGCTCGGCGGCGAGGCGTCGGCGCTTTTTCCGGCGGGCGGCCCGGCGGGCCGGCTGCTCGAGGATCTTCTGTCCCGAGAGGGCGTGCCGAAGATCTCGATCCCGATCGAATCCTGGACGCGCGAGAACCTGAACGTTCTCGAGGAGGAGACCGGCCGGCAGTTCCGCTTCGTGCTTCCGGGTCCCGCCTTGCGGGTGGAGGAGTGGCGGCGGTGCTTCGAGGCGATCGAAGGCTTCGAGCCTTTCCCCGCGTTTCTGGTCGCCAGCGGCAGTCTCCCGCCGGGCGTGCCCGAGGACTTCTATGCGCGCCTCGCGGCTCTGGCAAAGCGCCGGGGCGCGCGCCTCGCGCTCGACTCTTCGGGGCCGGCGCTGCGGGGCGCCGTGGAGGAAGGCGTCTACCTGTGGAAGCCGAGCCTCCGCGAGTTCCAGGAATGGACCGGCGAAACGAGCGCCGACGAGGGCCGCTGGCGCGGCCTGGCGCGGGAGATCGTCGGAAAGGGGCGCTGCGAGGTGCTGGTGCTGTCGCTCGGCTCGGGCGGCGCCCTCTGGACGACGCGGACCGAGCAGGAGCGGCTGACGGCGCCCGCCGTGTCGGTCTCGAGCAGCGTGGGCGCCGGCGACAGCATGGTCGCGGGGATCGTGTTGTCGCTCTGGCGGGGCCGGTCGTTGCGCGAGGCCGTCTGCTTCGGGGTCGCGGCGGCCGCGGCCGCCGTCATGAATCCCGGCACCGAGCTCTGCCGCCGGGAAGATGTGGACCGGCTGTTCGGCCAGGTCGTGGCGGCGCCCGTCTGAGCGGACGCGCCGGCGCGCCCCGCTCGGCGACCTAGGTCCCGCTCTGGAGGGGCGCGGGCGGCGAGCGGCGAGCCCCGCTCCAAACCCGGATCCGGTTCTCGATCCCGGCGACACCGGCGACGTGGCGCACGACGCGGGCCGCATGCTCCTTTTCGCGGTACGTCTCGACGCCTCCCTCGAGCGTCACGCGGCCCTCCGCGATCGTGAAGCGAATCTTCTGGTGCGGCACGAACTCGTCGAACTCGAGCGCCCGGGCGACGGCGTCGGCGAGCTCGCGGTCGGTCCGGGCGGAAGCGCCGGGAAGCCGCACCTGGATGTCGTCGGTCAGCTCCGAGAGGCCGGAGCCGCGGTGCGCGGCGTCGCGCGCCGCGAGCTTCTTTCCGTAGCTGTCGACCGTTCCGGAGAGCGTCACGCGCCCGTCCCTCACGGAAACCCGCAGGCCGGCCAGACCCTGACTCTCGAGCTCGCCCACGATGCGCTGCCGGATCGACCGGTCGCCCTTTCGCTCAACCATGGCTCTCCGAGACGAATCGAGAGAGGGCCGTGACGTCGACATTATCCTCCTTTCGCGCCGGATAGCGATGCTCCCCGATGGCCTGCAAGGCGCGCAGAACCTCGTCCGGACTGACGGGTCCGTCGAGGTCCGCCCCGGCCTCGCGGACGACGTCGTTCATGCACAGGATTCCCCGGAGGTTTCCGGCCGCGTCGACCACCGGCAGGCGCCGCACCCGTCGGGCGCACATCGTGTCGAGGGCGGTCTGGACGTCGTCGTCCTCGCGGCAAGCCCAGAGGCCGCGGCTCATCGCGTCCCCGACGGACAGCTCTCCCGGCCGGCAGTCCCTTTCCGCAAGGGCCAGACACAGGTCGCGGTCGGTGACGACGCCCGCGAGTCGGCCGTTGCGCAGGACGGGAAGAATCCCGCAGTCGACTTGACGCATCGCGAGGGCCGCCTCCCGCGCGGTCGTTTCCGGCGTGCACCATCGCACGGCGCGCGTCATGATCGCCTTCACCTTCACGGCCCGCCTCCTTTCCAGACGCCATCATTGCCACGGCGCCTCGCTACGGCATGATCCAAACGGATCATTCGCCCGGCCACCCGCGTGCCGTGCAATCGGATACCGGGATGGCGGTCCAATCCGAGCACTTCGAGCACGGCGCCGACGTCGGAGTGCGCGGCAGCGGTTCGACGCCGGAGGAGGCTTTCGAGGGGGCGGCGCAGGCGCTCTTCCGCCTGCTCGCCGAGGACACGGGCGCGGTTTCTCCGGAACGCGAGGAGCGTTTCGAGTGCTCCGCCGCGGGCCTGGAGGATCTCCTGGTCGCCTACCTGAACGAGCTGATCTGCCTCGCCGACACAAGCGGTCTCGTCTTCGGCCGGTTCGTCGTGCGGATCGAGGAGGCGCCGGACGGCCGATTTCGGCTGTCGGCCCGCGCGTGGGGCGAGCCGATCGATCCCGCGCGTCATGGGAGCACGGTGCTGCCCAAAGGGGCGACCTACACGGCCCTCCGGGTGGGGAGGCAGGACGGCCGCTGGGAGGCGCAATGCGTCGTGGACGTCTAGGGAGGTTCTCATGACGGACGCCGGGTTTCGCGAGGTCGAGCCGAACGTCTGGGAGATCCCCGCGACGGGCGCCATGCGCGTTCCGGGGCGGGTGTTCGCGAGCCGCGAGCTGGTCGACGCCCTGGACGAGAAGGTTCGCGAGCAGGTCGCCAACGTGGCTGCGCTCCCGGGCATCGTGGCCGCCTCCTTTGCCATGCCGGACGCCCACTGGGGCTACGGCTTTCCGATCGGCGGGGTGGCCGCCTTCGATCCGGAGGAGGGCGGGATCATCTCGGCGGGCGGCGTGGGCTTCGACATTTCGTGCGGGGTGCGCACCTACACGACGGGATTGAAGGGCGCCGACCTGGGCGACCGCCTGGAGACCGTCGCGCACGACCTCTATCGGACGGTCCCCGCCGGCGTGGGCTGGGGAGGAGCCCTGCGCCTGACGCTGGACGAGCTCGATCAGGTGCTGCTCGGCGGAGCGCGGTGGGCGGTCGAATCGGGCTGGGGTGACGCCGAGGAGCTCGAGCGAGTCGAAGAGCGCGGCTGCATGCGCGGCGCCGACCCCTCGAAGGTCAGCCACCGCGCGAAAGTGCGCCAGCTGAACGAGGTCGGCACCCTGGGATCGGGAAATCACTACCTGGAGCTGCAGGTCGTCGACCGGGTCTTCGACCCGGAGGTCGCCCGCGCCTTTCGCCTCGCCGAAGGCGATCTGCTCGTCACGATCCACTGCGGCTCGCGCGGGCTCGGGCACCAGATCGGGACGGATTTCCTGCAGCGGCTCGTGCCGCTGGCTGGCCACTATGGAATTTCCCTGCCCGACCGGGAACTCGCGTGCGCGCCGATCCGGTCGCCGGACGGGACCGACTATCTCGGCGCGATGCGCGCCGCGATCAATTGCGCCCTCGCGAATCGCCAGGTCATCGGCGGGCTCGTGCGCCGCGTCTTCGCCCGGCACTTTCCGCAGGCGAGCCTGCGGCTGCTCTACGACGTGTCTCACAACACCTGCAAGGTCGAGGAGCACGTCGTGGACGGCCGCAAGAGGCTCCTCTACGTGCACCGAAAGGGCGCCACGCGCTCCTTCGGTCCGGGTCATCCGGATCTGCCCGAAGAGTACCGTCCGGTCGGCCAGCCGGTCTTGATCGGCGGGACGATGGGGACCGGCTCCTACGTCCTCGTCGGGACGGCCCGGTCGGAAGAGCGCGCCTTCTCCTCCTCCTGCCACGGCGCGGGAAGGAAGATGAGCCGAATGCGGGCCAAGGGAATCTGGCAGGGAAAGGAGCTGATCCGCGATCTCCGGGAAAAGGGGATCCTCGTCAAGGCGCACACGTCCAAGGGGGCGGCCGAAGAGGCGCCGGGCGCCTACAAGGACGTCGAGGAAGTGGCCGCCGTCGCCGAGGCGGTCGGTCTCTCGCGCCGCGTGGCCCGCGTCCGGCCGCTGGCCGTCGTGAAGGGTTGAGGCGGGGGAGATTTGATGAAATCGCATCAGCCCGCTCCGTTTTCCCTCTGAAAGACTGGCTTCGGATCGGCGGGGAAAGGGCCCGCCGGTCCGTCAGGGAAAGGAGGAAGGTCATGCCCCGCTCCGAAACACCCCCCTCCCGGGCTCCGCAAAGAACGGCGCCGCCGCGCGCGAAGGCCGCCGCACCGGCCGCGCGAACGCGTCCGGTCGGCCGGCTCGTCCGCGACCTGATGACGGAGAAGGTGTTCACGCTCGGCCCCGCCGACAACCTCGTGGCGCTCGAGGACCTCATGGACGCCAGGCGCGTTCGGCACGTGCCGATCGTCGATCGGGAAGGGGACCTCGTCGGGCTCGTCACGCAGCGCGACCTCTCGCGCAGCATGCTCGGCCGACTCGACGACCTGCCGATGAGCGTCGAGCGCGACGTGCTGCGCGGACGACGAATCCGGGAGATCATGACGACCGAGCCGGACACCGTGGAGCCGGAGACCTCGCTCAAGGAAGCCGCCGCCACACTGCTCGAGAACAAGATCGGGTGCTTGCCGGTGGTCGAGGGGCTACACCTGGTCGGCATCCTGACCGAGGCGGACTTCGTTCGCGACTACCTCGAGCGGGGCTGAGGCCGTGCGCGGACCCCGAGCGCGCAGGGCGGCGGCCGCGGTCGCGCCGGCGCTCCTGCTCGCGGGAGCGCTCGCGGCGCGGCCCGTCGAGGAGATCGACCGGTTCTTTCGCGTGAACGACCGCGTCTGCACCGGAGGGCAGCCCACGACCGCGCAGCTCGCGTCGCTCGCCGGGGAGGGGATCCGGACGATCATCGACCTGCGCGAGCCGTCGGAGCACGACGCCCAGGCCGAAGCGGCCGCGGCGGCGGAGCTCAAGCTTCGGTTCGTGAACATCCCGGTGAAGACCACCGACCCGAAGGAGGAGCAGGTCGTCGCGTTTCTCGCGGCCACGAAGGATCCGGAGATCTTCCCCGCATTCATCCACTGCGGGTCGGGCAACCGCGTGGGAGCCTTCTGGATGATCCGGCGGGTCGTGGTCGACGGCTGGACGGTGGAGAAAGCGGAGGAGGAGGCACGCCGGATCGGGCTCCGCAGCCCGAACCTCGTCGACTTCGCCCGCGACTACATCCGCCGACATCCCGGGGAGAACTAGGTGTTCCGGAGGATCCTGGTCCCGGTGGACTTCACGCCCCGCAGCAGCCGCGTCGTCCGCACCGCCGCGCGGCTGGCCGAGAAGTCGAAGGCCACGACGACCCTGCTCCACGTGATCGAGCGGATCGACGCCGATGCGCCGGGCTCGCTCGCCGGGTTCTACCGGAAGCTCGAGAAGAATGCCCGCCGGAAAATGGCGGAACTGCAGGAGGAATTCGCCAGGAAGGGGCTCGACGCGCGGGCCGAGGTGCTCTACGGAAGCCGCGTCAACGAGATCCTGCGTTACGCCGAGGAGCAGAAGATCGATCTCATCGTCATGAGCTCGCACAAGTTGCCGGTGCGGCGCGGCGGCGAGAACTGGGGAACGATCAGCTACAAGGTCGGCATCCTCGCGCGCTGCCCCGTGATGCTGGTGAAATGAAGGGAGCGGGCCGCGCGGTTTCGGAATGTCTGGAGGCGCCCCGATCGGTGGGAGGGGTGGAATGACGATGAAGACATTGCGGACCGCGGCGGTGGCGGCTGCGCTGGCTGGAACGGTCTCGTTTGCGCTGGCACGGCAGGGTCCGGCGCCGCGCAACTACGACCCCAAGACGGAGGTGACCGTTGCCGGAACCGTCCAGGAGCTCAAGACCTACCCTCGCAAGGGGGGCGGAGCCGCGGGCAAGCACCTGCTCTTGAAGACTCCGGACGGCATCGTGGACGTGCACCTCGGGCCCTCCGATTTCCTCAAAGCGAAAGGCTTCGACGTCGCGGCAGGAGATGCGATCGAGGTCACCGGCTCGAAGATCAAGGGGAAGGAGGCCGAAGCGATCATCGCCCGCCAGGTCAAGAAGGGCGAAAAGACCTGGACGCTTCGAAGCGCCTCGGGGGTGCCGGAGTGGTCGCGCGGGCCGAAGGGCCGATGAGCGTTCCAGCGAGCTCCGCGGCCGGATTCGGGATCCGAAGGGCCCTGCCGTGCGGGTACGACGAGGCGCTGGCGCAGGTGCCGGCGGCTCTCCAGTCCGAGGGCTTCGGGGTCCTCACCGAGATCGACGTGCGGGAGACCCTGAAGAAGAAGCTCGACGTCGACTTCCGCCGGTACAAGATCCTGGGAGCCTGCAACCCGCCGCTCGCGCTCCGCGCCCTCCAGGCCGAGCTCGAGGTCGGCCTGATGCTCCCGTGCAACGTGATCGTCTACGAAGGGGACGACGGGCGCGCCGTCGTCGTCGCCGTCGATCCCATGGAGACGGTCGCGGCTCGAGGAAACCCCGAGATCCGGCGGGTCGCGCAGACCGTGCGCGAGAAACTCGCCCGCGTCCTCGATCGCCTCGGCTGAGCCCCCTGGTTCGTCCTCATCCGGACGTCAGCCGACGCGCTTGACGTAGATTTCGGAGGCGATCGCCGGGTCGACCGCGAGGGTCGTCTCGCCGACGCGAAGAACGGCCGCCGGGCTCCTCTGGACCAGGGAGATCGTGACGCCGGGAACGATCCCGAGGCTCGACAGCTTCACGAGCCGTTCGGGGTCGCGCGGCACGATGTAGACGATCCGGCCCCGCTCGCCGACGCCGAACCGGTCGAGCGGCTGGACCAGGGGCTCGATCGACCGTGTGAGGGAGCGGCAGCAAGGCCCGGGGGGAATCGGCTTTCCGTGCGGGCAGAAGCGGGGATGCCCCAGGAACGCGCAGATCGAGTCGGTCAGCCCGTCGCCCAGGACGTGCTCCATCACGCAGGCCGTGCGGTTGACGGCCTGCTCGTCGCGGACCTCGAGGACCGTGGTGAAGAGGGTCTCGCCCAGCCGGTGCCGGCGGACCTGGAGCTCGGCGAGCTCCCGCCCCCGCTGCGTGAGGCGGATCCGGTCCGCCTCGAAGCGGACCAGGCCGCGCCCGGCGAGCTTGTCCAGGGCGGCGCCGAGGCCGGCGACCCGGGTGGTCCGCTCGAGGTCCTCCCGCCGGTCGCGTCCCTGCTCGAGCAGCGTCCAGAGCTCCTCGGCGACCTCCTCGACGTCCTGATCCGCCAGCTCGCGTTCGTGGCTCATGAGGACCTCCGGATTCTCGCCCCGATCCGGCGCAGCCACGCGACGATGCGCGAGGCGCGCGGGAACTGGAAGCCGCAGTTGGGGCACTTGACCAGGTCGCACCCGGTCGACATCGGGCAGGAGCCGCAGGCCCGCCCGCCGTGCTCGAACCGACAGCCGCAGAGGGGGCACGTGAACGCCGTGGCGCCGGCCGTCGCCTCCGTCCGGGCTTCGAAGGGCTCCTCGAGAGGATTGCCCGTGCCGCGCCCGCTCATCGCAGCGTCACCGGAACCGCGCGCAACAAGAAGTTCAGCACGGCGCCGACGCCCAGGGCGACGGGAAGGATGAACGCCGCGATGCCGAGTCCCGTCTTCCAACCGCGCTCCTTGACGATCATGAAGAAATTGGCGATGCACGGAATGAAGAGCGTGATCGTGACCATCGCCACCACGATGGCGATCGGATCGAGCCGGCCCTCGCGCGCCATCTGGAAGAGCCCCGCGGCGCCGAAGTCGCGGCGCAGGAACCCGACCACGAAGGCTTCGGCGGTCTGGCGCGGCAGGCCGAGGGCCCCGGTCACCACCGGCTCGGCGGCCCGCTCGACCAGCCCGAGCAGCCTAAGCCGGTCGGCGAGGAAGAGCAGCAAGGTGCCGAGCACGAAGAGCGGGACGGCTTCTCTCAGGTACCACTCGATGCGCGCCAGCGTCTTGACCGCGATGTTTCCGGGGCGCGGGAGCCGCAGCGGCGGCAGCTCCAGCACGAAGTCGCTTCCCCGGCCGGGCAGCACGCTTGCGGCCAGCCGGCCGACCAGGAGGATGACCGCGCCGACCACGCCGGCCCACAGGAGCACCGCCCAGGGCGAGAGCCCCGAGAGCATCGCCATCACGACGGTCAGCTGCGCCGAGCACGGCACGCCCAGCGCGAGCAGCATGATGACGATGAGGCGCTCCTTGGGAGTCTCCAGGATCCGTGTCGTCAGGGTCGCCATCGTGTCGCATCCGAGACCCAGGACCATCGGAAGGACCGCCTTGCCGTTCAACCCCATCTTCTTGAAGACACGATTGACCATGACCGCCAGGCGGGGGAGATATCCCGAGTCTTCGAGCGCCCCGAACGCGAGAAAGAACGTCGCGACGATCGGCAGAACGAGCGCGAGCGCGTAGGCGAGCGCCATCGTGATCAGGCCGTAGCGGCCGACCAGCATGTCCCGCAGGAAGGCCCAGGGAATCCACCGGTTGGCGGCCGCGATGGCGGCAGGCGAGACGATGCGACCGAAGAGGCCGTTCTCGAGCAGGTCGACCAGGGTTCTGGCGCCGAAGACCCCGACGAAGAGGTAGGCGAGCCAGAGCACCGCCGCGAGCAGCGGGAGACCCCAGAGGGGGTGCGTCGTCGCCGCCTCGAGCGCCCGCGCCAGCGGACGCCGCCGCGCGGCGGGCCGGGCCGGACCCGTGACGACCTCGTTGCGCAGCCGGGCCGCTTCCCGCAGGCGCTCCCGGTTGACGACGTAGGCGAGCGGCTCGGAAAAGTCCCGGCGCAGCTCGAGGCGGACTTCCTCGACCCGCGCGAGCGACTCGGCCGCCATTCGCTCACCGAGCCATGCGGCCAGGGTCTGATCCTCGGAGAGCACCATCAGCGCGAGGGCGCGGGAGGAGATGGCCGAGGGCGGCAGAAGGGGAGCCACGCGCTCCACCGCGCGCTCGAGCGGCTCCGGATACTGCACGCGGGCGGATCCGGGGCGGGGCGCCTCGAGCGCGGCGAGCAGCCGGCCGATCCCCTCGCGGCGCACCGCGACGGTCGAGACGGCGGGAGCGCCGAGCCGGCGGGAGAGGGCCGACTCGTCGATGCGAAGGCCCGCTTCCCGCGCCTCGTCCATCATGTTCAGGCAGAGGACGAAGGGCAATCCCGTCTCGGCGACCTGGAGGGCGAGCAGGAGCGTCCGATCGAAGTTCTTCGCGTCGCCGACGACGAGCACGGCGCGCGGGGTGTCGGTCAGGAGGATGTCGCGCGTGACGCGCTCGTCCTCCGAGGACGGGATCAAGGAGCGCGCGCCCGGAGTGTCGACGAACGCGGTGCGGCGCCCGCCGAGCACGGCGTATCCGGTCGTCAGCTCGACGGTCGTCCCGGGATAGTTGGACACCGCGACGTAGGTTCCCGTCAGGGCGCCGAACAGCGCGCTCTTGCCGACGTTGGGATTGCCAACGAGAACGATCTCCGAGAACGGCGCGCTCATGGGCCTTCGCGCCGGCGCTTCCTCGGTCGGGGACGGATCAATCTTTCCCCGCGGAAGGACTCTTCACCTTTCGAGCGTAGCCGGCGCTCCTGCAGCGGGTCTGATCCAAACGAATCAGGCTCCCGGCCGCTTTCCGCGAGAGTCTTGACGCCGGAGGGGGAAGCGACATGAAACAGGTGCTCCTGCTTGCGACGGATTTCTCTCCCGCTTCCGAGCCGGCGGCCCGCCGGGCCCTCGAGATGGCGCGAAGCGAAGCCGTGCCGCTGCTCATCGCCAACGTTCTCGAAACCCCGGTGCCGTTCTCCCCGGACGGATACGTCCTGCCGCGAGTCTACGACGAAATGGCCGCGGCCGTCCGCGCGGAGGCGGAGAAGCGGATGCAGAAGATGCTCGCCCGCGCGCGCAAAGCGGGTGTGCGGGCGAAGGGTCTCTTGTTGCGGGGCGCGCCGCATGAAGCGATCGTGCGCGCGGCCCGCTCGCACCGGGCGAGCCGGCTCATCCTCGGGACGCACGGCCGGCGGGGCTTCTCGCGGTTGTTTCTGGGAAGTGTCGCGGCGCGCGTGGTCGCCAGCGCGTCGTGTCCGGTGCTGGTCGTGCCCGCGGGCGCTCGGGCGAGGAGGTCGTCATGATCCGGCTTCGCGATGTCATGAAAACGAACGTCGAGAGCATCTCGCCCCGCGAGTCGGCCGCGGCGGCGTGGAACCGGATGCGGACGCGGCGAATCCGCCACCTGGTCGTCCTGGACGCCGGTCGGGTGGTCGGGGTGATCTCGGACCGGGACCTGGCGGGCCCGGGCTCGTTGCGCCAGGTGGAATCGGTCGGAGACGTGATGACCACACAGGTGGTCTCGGGACACCCGGAGATGACTCTGCGCCAGGCGGCCAATCAGCTTCGAGGCCGGTCGATCGGCTGCCTGCCCGTCATGGAGGATGACAAGCTCGTCGGGATCCTGACCACGACGGACCTGCTGGAGCAGATCGGACGGGGCGTCGAGCGTCCCATCTCGAGGGGCAGGCGGGCGATCCTGGCCACGCGGGGACCGCGCCGCAAGCCGTTCGTGCCGAGAGCCGCCGCGAGGCACTGATCGAATCGCCCTCGTCATCCCCGCCGGAGGCGCGGGGGCTGACATCCTCCGAGGCGGCGCGCCGCCTGCTCGAGTACGGCGCCAACGAGATCGAGACGCCGCGGGGCAGCTTTCTTCGGGAAGTCCTGCCCGGGCTCGGCAATCCGCTGGTCCTGGTCCTGCTCGCCGCGAGCGCCGTCGCCTCCCTCGCCGGAGAGTTCGTCAACGCCGGGATCATCGTCCTGATGGTCCTTCTGTCGCTGGTTCTGAACCTCGTGCAGACGCACCGGTCCCGCCGCGCGGCGGAGGCGCTGCGACAGCGGGTCGCGATGACAGCGTCGGCGCTGCGGGACGGCGTCTGGGTCGAGGTGCCCCGGCGCGAGATCGTGCCGGGCGACCTGATCCGCCTCTCCGCCGGCGACCTCGTTCCGGCGGACGCGCGGCTTCTCGAGGCGCGCGACCTGCACCTGCAGGAGGCGGCGCTGACCGGAGAATCCCTTCCCGCGGAGAAGACGGTCGCCGCCGCGGGCGCCGAGGAAGCCGTGGTCCGCGCCGACCGCGTCTACTTCGGCACGTCCGTGGTGAGCGGGACGGGCCGAGCGCTCGTGACGTCGACCGGCGGCCAGACGGCCTTCGGCGACGTGGTCGCGCGCCTGGCCAGGCGCCCTCCCGAGACCGAGTTCGAGCGGGGAACGCGCCGCTTCGGCCTCTTCATCATGCGACTGGTCTTCTTTCTGGTCCTCTTCGTGCTGCTCGTCAACCTGCTTCTCAAGCGGGATCCGCTGGAGTCGCTCCTCTTCGCCGTGGCGCTCGCCGTCGGGCTGACGCCCGAGTTCCTTCCGATGATCACCACGGTCACGCTGGCGCAGGGCGCCGTCCGCATGGCCCGCCACAAAGTCATCGTCAAGCACCTGGAGGCGATCCAGAACTTCGGCTCCATCGACGTTCTCTGCAGCGACAAGACCGGCACGCTGACGGTCGGGCAAATGGGGCTCGTCGGATTCTGCGACGCCCTGGGCGCGAAGTCCAACCGGGTCCTTCGCCTGGCCCGCCTGAACAGCCACTTCCAGACCGGGATCCGCAGCCCGCTCGATCTCGCGCTCGAAGAGGAGAAGCCGGACGATTTTGCCGCCTACCATATGACGGACGAGCTGCCCTTCGACTTCGAGCGCAAGCGCCTGTCGGTGGTTCTCTCGCGCGGCGGCGCTTGCACGCTGATCGCCAAGGGCGCACCGGAGGGGCTCCTGCCGGCCTGCCGCGATTTCGAGCAAGGGCAGGCGCGCCGGCCGCTCGAGGGCGAGGCGCGCGAGCGTGCCGAGGCGACCTATCGGGGGCTCTGCGAGAAGGGCTTTCGGGTCCTGGCGGTGGCGTTCCGCGACCTCTCCGGGACCGAGAAGGGCGCGTTGCGGGACGACCGGGACCTGACGCTGGCCGGCTTCGTCGCCTTCTCGGATCCTCCGGTGCCGGGCGTGGCGGAGACGCTCGAGACGCTTCGGCGGGACGGCGTCCGTGTGGTGATCCTGACGGGCGACAACGAGCTGGTGGCCCGGCACGTCTGCCAGCAGGTGGGGCTCGACGTCGAGCGTCTCGTGCTCGGCGAGGAGATCGATCGCATGACCGACGCCGCCCTGGCGGCGGTGGCCGAGGGGGCCTCGGTCTTCGCCCGGGTCTCGCCCGGCCAGAAGAATCGCGTGCTGCTCGCCTTGAAGAGCCGGGGGCACGTGGTGGGGTACCTGGGCGACGGCATCAACGACGCGCCTTCCCTGCACGCCGCGGACGTCGGCATCTCCGTCTCCGGCGCCGTCGAAGTGGCCCGCGAGGCGGCCGAGGTCATCCTGCTCGAGCGGAGCCTGCGGGTCCTCCACGACGGGATCCGCGAGGGGCGCAAGTCCTTCGGCAACGTCATGAAGTACCTGCTCATGGGGACGAGCTCCAATTTCGGCAACATGTTCAGCATGGCGGCCGCGGCGGTCTTCCTGCCGTTTCTGCCGATGAGGCCGACCCAGATTCTGTTGAACGACTTTCTCTACGACCTCGCGCAGGTGACGATCCCGACCGACCGCGTGGATGCGAGCTACGTCCGCAAGCCGCAGCGATGGAACATCGGCGTGATCCGCGACTTCATGCTCGTCATCGGGCCGATCAGCTCGCTCTACGACTTCCTGACGTTCTTCGCGTTGCTCCGGCTCTTCCATGCCTCGGAGGCGCTCTTCCAGACGGGCTGGTTCGTCGAGTCTCTCTCGACCCAGACGCTCGTGCTCTTTGTCATCCGCACCGCAGGCAGCCCGTTTCGGAGCCGGCCGAGCAAGCCGCTCGCGATCACGACGGTTGCCGTCGTGGCGGCCGGAATCCTCCTGCCGTACACGCCGGTCGCCGGCCCGCTCGGCTTCGTCCCGCTGCCCGGGGCGTTCTACCCCTTCCTGGTCGGGGTCACCGGGACGTACCTGCTGTTCGTCGAGATCGTCAAGCGGCGTCTTCTCGGACGCAAGGCGACCTCGCGGCGCTCGCGGGCTTGATGAGGCCGGCCGCGATTCCTAGCCGGCGACGATCTCGCCGCGCTCTCGGAGAAGGACCTCGAGCTGTCTCTCGTGCAGGCCCGTGAAGACCCACTGCGCCAGGACGGCCCCCGCCAGGCCGAGAAACATGTCCCACTGCGTGTCCCAGACGTCGCCCTGTGTCGCGAGGAATTCCGAGGCCGGAGCGCCGGTGGCGGCCGCCGCCCACCATTCGAGCAGCTCGTAGAAGGCGCTTCCGCCGAGGCATCCGAGCGATACGAGGAAGAAGAGCCAGCCGCCGCGGGGCAGCGGCGTTCGGCGCCGGAGGATCTCCCGGCCGACGACGGCCGGGGCAACTCCTCCGAAGAGATGGGCGATTCGGTCGTAGGGGTTTCGCGACAGGGAGAGCGTGTCCCGAAGCCAGAGCCCGAAGGGGACGTTGGAGAACGCGTAGTGGCTGCCGACGACGAGCAGGAGGGCATGGAGGAAGATCAGCCGGTAGCTCAAGGGCGTCAGAGGAAAGCGCCGGCGCGTGAAGATCAGGACGGGAACTCCGACGAGCACCGGCGCCTCCTCCAGCAACCAGACGAGACGGCTCCTCGGGGAGACGCCCGAGAGGATCACCGCGGCCGCCAGGGCAGCCAGGAGAATCACGGGCTCGCGCCGGGCTCGCGCGAGCGCGTTTTGCGTTGGCGGCGCCGAGGCGCTCTTCGCCGCCTCTCCGGCGGGCACGGAATCGTCCCGTCCGCGCAGTTTTTCGGGCACTTCGTGATTCTCGGGCGCCGCCTTCGCATCGCGGCGCTTTCGATCCTACACGGGCGGCCGGCGGCGAGGCCCGGTTCGGCCTGTAGAATTCCGCGCGACTGAGCGACGCCAGCCTGCCTCCGCGCCCCGCTCCGCAACTCGAGGCTTCCTCGCGGACTGCCTTCCTGCCGAAAACGTTCGTCGTCCTGCGCGGATACACGGCGGCGCAGTTCGCCGCGGACCTCCAGGCGGGCCTCGTGGTCGGGATCGTGGCCGTTCCTCTCGCCCTCGCCTTCGCGATCGCCTCCGGGGTCCCGCCGGAAAAGGGGCTGATCACGGCGGTCGTCGCGGGCTTCTTCGTCTCCTTTCTCGGGGGCAGCCGCGTCCAGATCGGGGGCCCCACCGGCGCCTTCATCGTCATCGTCTACGGCATCGTGCAGAAGCACGGAATCGATGGGCTCGTGGTCTGCACCCTGATTGCCGGCGTGCTGCTGATCGCGATGGGCCTGGCGCGCTTCGGCGGGGCGATCAAGTTCATTCCCTACCCCGTCGTGACCGGATTTACCAGCGGGATCGCCCTGATCATCTTTTCGTCCGAGGTCAAGGACCTCCTGGGCCTGCGGATGGGCGCGGTCCCCGCCCCGTTTCTCGCCAAGTGGGCCGCCTTCGCCCGGGCGATCGGGACGATCTCGCCGGCTGCCGTCGCGGTCGCGGCCGGCTCGCTCGCGATCCTGCTCGTCTGGCCCCGGATCTCGAAGAAGGTTCCCGCGCCGATCGTCGCGATCCTCGCCGCGACCGCCGCGGTCGCGCTCCTGCGTCTGCCGGTCGAGACGATCGGGTCCCGCTTCGGCGCCTTCCGCGCCGGGTTTCCGGCGCCTCGGATTCCGGCGGTCGGCGCCGACACGCTGCGCGAGCTGTTCTCTCCGGCGGTCACGGTGGCGCTGCTCGCCGCCATCGAGTCGCTGCTCTCGGCGGTCGTGGCCGACGGCATGATCGGCAGCCGCCACAAGTCCAACGTCGAGCTCGTGGGGCAGGGGTTCGGCAACATCGCGTCCGCGCTGTTCGGCGGCATTCCCGCCACCGGCGCGATCGCCCGCACGGCGACCAACGTGAAGAACGGCGGCCGCACGCCGGTGGCCGGCATGATCCACGCCCTGACCGTGCTCGCGGTGCTGCTGCTGCTCGGCCGCTGGGTGAGCCTGGTTCCCCTCGCCACACTCGCGGCGATCCTGACGGTGGTGGCCTACCACATGAGCGAGTGGCATGCCTTCGCGATGCTCCTGCGCACCCCGCGCAGCGACGTCATCGTCCTGCTCGCGACCTTCCTGTTGACGGTGCTGGTCGACCTGACCGTGGCCGTCCAGGTCGGCATCGTGCTCGCGGCTTTTCTCTTCATCCGGCGCATGGCCGAGGTCACCAACGTCGAAACCGTCGCGCGCGAGTTCCGCGAGGCGCCGGACGGCACGATGCTCCAGGATCCGGGCGGGGTGGCCCGGCGCCGGATCCCGGCCGGCGTCGAGGTCTACGAGATCAACGGCCCGTTCTTCTTCGCCGCGGCCGAGAAGTTGAAGGACGTCCTCTCCTTCGTCGCGCGCCGTCCGAAGGTCTTCATCCTGCGCATGCGCAACGTCCCGGCCATCGACGCCACGGGAATCCGGGTGCTCGACGACCTCCACGACGGCTCGGTCCGGCACGGCATCGCCTTTCTCATCTCGGGGCTCCAGGCGCAGCCCCTGGTCGCCCTCGAGCGGGCGGGGCGGCTCGACCGATACGGCAGGCAGAACCTCGCCCGGGACCTCGACGAGGCGCTCGAGCGCGCGCGGGAAATTCTCTCCCGCGTCCCGGGACCCCCGCGCTGATGGCCTGGACCGAGACGCTCGCCGTCCGGCTCGCCGTTCGGCGGCGTCCCTCGTTGCGGCGGGCAAGCTTTCGGCGCTGGATGCCGTGCTTCCAATCCTGGCGGGGCTGACGACCAACACGCTGACCAAGGCGGTGGCCGCCGCGGCCGCGGGCGGGAAGCGCTTCGCGCAGGAAACGGTCCCGGGCCTCGTGCTCGTGATTCTGGCCGCCTGCCGTGGCGAAGTGACTCACCGCCGCTCGAACCTCCCGGTCTTCTCGGTCAGGACGATGCGGTAGGTGACGAGCTTGCGCCCGTCTGCTCCGGTCTCGGGCACCGGCCCGGCCGGGCGATGCGGCGAGGGGCCCGTCTCGCTGGTGACCAGGGGCAGCAGCCGGTCGATCAGCAGATCCATGGCGGCCACGGCGGCCTCGTCCTGAAGCTCCTCGAAGACTCCCCAGGCGATGACGCTCTGCCAGTTCGCCAGATCCTGGATGTGGTCCACCTCGAAGCAGACCCGGGGGTTCTTGCGCATCATGCGGACCTTCATGCCCTCGGCGGCGTGCCCGTAGATGCTGCCGTCCCGGTAGACATAGGTGACGGGAACGACGTAAGTCCGCCCGTCGGCATGGCAGCCGATTCTTCCCGTGACCTCGGTCCGAAGGACCCGCTCGATCTGATCGGAGCTCAGCTCGCCCAGCATGGAAACTCCCTCCGTTGCCCGCCGGCGCCTCTTCGCGAAGGCGGCTTTTTTTGATGAGAACGCATCATTCTGAAAGGTGCTTCCCGGGCTACGGTCTCTTTGACATGCGAATTCTGGCAGCAACGGATGGCTCCCGGGGAGGGACGGCGGCGTTGCGGTTCGCGGCGCGGCTGGTTTCGACAGATTCGGGCAGCGAGCTCATCGTGCTCACCGTCGCGCGGTCTCAGCCGGAAGCGGCGGCTCCCGAAGCGATCCAGCCAAACGGCATTCGGCACCGCGCCGAGAAGATCCTCAAGGCGGCGGCCCACCAGCTTCGCGGACAGACGGTGCCGATCCAGTACCGCTTCGTGACCCCCCGCCCCACGGCGCAGATTCCCGAGACCATCTCGCGGGAGGCCGACCGCCTGAAGGCCGACCTGGTCGTGGTCGGCAGCGAGGGGCGGGACACCCTGAACGAGTGGGTTCTCGGCGGAACCGCGCTCCGGCTGGTGTACGTCTCGCGGCGTCCCGTCACCGTGGTTCGCCCGCCCCGACGCCGGAAGACTTCCTGAACTGCGGCGGGCCCTGGATTTGCAGGCGCGCGGCCGCAGTGCTAACGTGCCCTCCGGAAGGACACTGGTGCCGTACGCCTCCGATGCGCTCGACCGGATCGCGCGAAGCGGCGAAGCCGTGTTCGCCATCGATTCCGCCGATCGCATCATTCTCTGGAACCGCCACTGCGAGGAGCTGCTCCAGAGGCCCGCCCGCACCGTCCTCGGCAAGCACTGCTACGAGGTCGTGGGAGGCCGGGACTCCAACGGGAACATCTACTGCTACCGCAATTGCCCGGTCGCGCATCAGGCCCGGGACCAGAAGAAGGATCCGGTGCACCGGTTCCCCCTCTCGATCGAGGTCCCCAAACAGGGGTCCCGCTGGTTCCAGGTCTCCCTCTTCGCCATCCCCGGGTACCATCCGGCCCTCTCGACGGTGGTCCATGTGCTGCGCGAGGAGAAGCAGAAGCCTTCGGCCCTCGAGCGGCATCTGGAGGGGGAGGCCGAGGAGCGCGAGCCGCTCTGGCCGATGATGACCGGGGAAGGCAACCCGGTCGAGCTCACCTCCCGCGAGAAGGAAATCCTGCGCTGCCTGTCCCAGGGCATGTCGACGGCCGCCGTCGCCCGGCATCTCTTCATCGCTCCCGTGACCGTGCGCAACCACATCCAGAACATCCTCCACAAGCTCGACGTCCACACCAAGCTCGCCGCAGTCGTCTTCGCGTACCAGCACCATCTGATCTAGCGGGCGGCGCCCTGGAAGGGGTCGACTCCGGCGGTCGCGACGGCGCAAGGGCCGCGCGACACCGCGAAAGGGCGTCAAAACGCCTTTTCGGCCGGGCACGCTCCGGGAAGTGGCCCTCTCTATGACCGGGATCATTCCCCCGATTCTCCGCGGGGAGTGGGATGTTCCGCAAGGAGGGTCCGCCGATGAAAGCGAAGGAAACCCGAATCGGTTCTCTGGGGGTTCTGCTCCTCGCTTTCGCCGCGGTCGCCGTCTCGCAGACCGGTCCTTCCGGGCCCGTCGAGGCGGTGCTCGGGGCGGCCCCTCAGGTTGCGCCCCCCCTCCGCCGAAACTCTCCGGCTCTGGTCGTCGTGAGGCTCGAGGCCATCGAGAAGGTCGGCGAGCTCATGGACGGCGTCCAGTACGAGTTCTGGACGTTCAACGGAACGGTGCCGGGTCCCTTCATCCGCGTGCGCGTGGGGGACACCGTCGAGGTCCATTTCAAGAATAACGAAAAGAACCAGAACACGCACACGATCGACTTCCACGCCGTCACGGGCACCGGGGGCGGCGCGGCGGCCCTGACGACCGAGCCCGGCAAGGAGAGCGTGCTGAGGTTCAAGGCCCTCAATCCCGGCTTCTTCATCTATCACTGCGCGGCCAACCCCGTTCCGATCCACATCGCCAACGGCCTCTACGGGGCGATCCTCGTCGAGCCGGAGGGAGGGCTGAAACCCGTGGACCGCGAGTTCTACGTCATGCAGAGCGAGTTCTACACGGAGGGGGACCTCGGGGCGAAGGGACTGCAGGGGCAGTCGACGACGAAGGCCATGCGCGAGCACCCCGAGTACGTCGTGTTCAACGGAAGGGTGGGAAGCCTGACCGGCGAGAATTCGTTGAAAGCCAGGGCAGGCGACGAAATCCGCATCTTCTTCGCCAACATCGGCCCGAACCTGGTTTCCTCCTTCCACGTCATCGGCGAGATCTTCGACCGGGTCTACCGGGAGGGCTCGCTCTCCAGTCCGACGACGAACGTCCAGACGACGCTCGTCCCCGCGGGCAGCGCCTCGGTCGTGGAGTTTCGCGCGGACGTTGCCGGGGACTACACGCTGGTCGATCACTCCATCTTCCGGATGATTCGCGGAGCGGCGGGGGCGTTGCGGGTGGAGGGCAAGGAGGACCCGTCGATCTTTCGGCCGATGCGAGCGGGCAGCGACGCCCCGATGAAACACTGAAGGCAAGGAGAAACCAACGATGAGAAAAATGCGTTTTTTCGGACTGATTCTGGCCGGTTCGCTGGCCGCGGGCGCGGTCCCCGCCGGGGACGTGACGGGGAAGGCGGCCTTCAAGGGAAAGGCCCCCGCTCCCAAGGTGCTTTCCTCGGACAAGGATTCCTCGGTCTGCGGAAAGAGTCACCCCGAGTTCCCGCGCGTCGAGGTAGGAGCCTCGGGAGGGCTCAAGGATGTCGTCGTCCAGATCCTGGGAGTGGCGGACCGGCGCCCGGCAGGCTCCGTCACGCTCGATCAACAGAAGTGCCAGTTCGTGCCGGGAGTCCTCGTGCTTCCGAGGGGTTGGACGCTGCAGGTGACTTCGAGCGATCCGCTTCTCCACAATACGCACGCCTTCTGGGAGGACGGCACGACGGCCTTCAACCTCGCCGTACCCATTCAGGGCATGACGATGAAGTGGAAGGCGGAGAAGGCCGGACGGCTGAAGCTGCGTTGCGACGCGGGGCACACCTGGATGGGCGCCGCGATCGCCGTCACGGACACGCCGTTTGCGGCCGTGACGAAGGACGACGGGTCCTTCACGTTTTCCGGCGTGGCTCCGGGAACCTACACCGTCGAGGCCTGGCACCCCATGCTCGGCAAGAAGGAGCAGAAGATCACGGTCGGGGCGACGGCGCCCGCCGTGACGTTCGAGTTTTCGGGAGGAAGCTAGGGGCGAGCGCGCCGGGCCCCGTCAGCCGATCGAGACGCGCCAGGAGAAGAGCTCGAGGAAGAACTTTTCGAGCGTCGCGTTGTCGAAGGTGTTCCACCCGTCGCACGCGCTGTGCTCCTTCGTCTCGACGTCGCAGCAGATCGCGGCCCCCGTCACCTCCTGCCGCCCCAGGTGGTAGAGGTTGACGATCTCCTCGAGTTCCTTTCGGGTGGCTCCCTTGCGCGTCCGGGCGATCCACCAGAAGCGCTCACGGAACTGCTCGTCGGAGAGGTTCTGGAATCCCCGGCAGAAGATCCCCAGGCGAGTCGCCGCCGCGCACATGCAGTGATCGGCGTCCGTCAGCGTCTTCAGCTTCGTTCGCAGGATGTCGATGGCGTGCGGCCGGGAAAGGTGATCGACGGGCGCGCTCTTATCCGTCTCCATGGGTGCGATTCTCGGGTTCCGTGGAGAGGGCCCGCCTGATCCAAACGCATCACCGCGCCGGCATGGTCGCGGAGGAGGACCCGCCGCGCTGACCGGCCGCCCCCTGGCTCCCGCCGACCTGAGGCGATTGCATCAGGCCGGTTCGCGCGCGGGAGCGTTTCATATCGGTATGACGCGTGTCATTTCCGTGACGGGCTCGCGGGGCTAGGTTGGACCTGTGACCCGCCACTCCGCGTTCGAGCCCCGCCCGGCCGGCGGCTTCCCGTTCCGCGAGATCCTCTACGAGAAGGGTTCCGGCGTCGCGCGGATCACGATCAATCGACCCTCCCGCTACAACGCGTACTCGACGGCCTGCCTGGAGGAGCTGGCCGCGGCCCTGCGCGACGCCTCGTTCGACGATTCGGTCGGCGTCGTCGTCCTGACCGGCGCGGGGGACCGGGCCTTCTGCACCGGGGGCGACGTGAAGGAGTACGCCGAGAGCTACATCGGCTCGCCGCGGGACTACTGGAAGTACATGGCCCTCTTCCGGGCCTACATCGACGGGATCCTCTCGACGGGCAAGCCCGTCGTGGCCCGGATCAACGGCGTGGCGGTCGGCGGGGGCAACGAGACGGTCCTCGCGTGCGACCTCGCCGTGATGGCGGAGCACGCCTACGTCGGGCAGGTCGGGGTCCGCGTGGGATCGGTCGCCTGCGGCGGGGCCACGCAGTGGCTCTCGATCACCGCCGGCGAAAAGCGCGCGCGGGAGATGCTCTTCACCAATCGCCCGATCCCGGCGCGCCTGGCTCTCGAGTGGGGCCTCGTCAACCGCGTGGCTCCCTCGGTCAAGAAGGACGGGGCGTTCCTCGAGCAGGCGACGGCCGAACAGGCCGAGAAGGCGCGGCAGGGCAGAGACGGGTATTCGCTCGATCTGTCCCGCCTGGACGAGGAGACCGACCGGCTCGCCAAGGAGCTTCTCGGCAGCTTCCCCGAGTGCGTGCGCTACACGAAGCAGCAGGCGAACTTCTGGAAGGATCTTTCGTGGGGACTGACGGTTCGCCACGCGCAGGACTGGCTCGCGCTCCACTACACCGACTACGAGCCGTTCGAAGGGATGCGGGCATTCGCCGAGAAGCGTTCGGTCGACTTCGGGGCCGTGCGCCGGCGCTCGACCGAGCCGGGCGGTTCACCCGAGACGCCCTGGGGGGCGCACGTGCGCGCCTGCGCGGCATGCGGCGCGGCCGGGCTTCCGGCCTCCTTCTCGCACTGCGGACTCTGCGGGGCGAAACTCGAGTGACCGCCCGAAGGCAGTTTTCGGGCCGCGTCGCGCTCGTGACCGGCGGGGCGAGCGGGATCGGGCTCGCCTGCGCGCGCCTTCTCGCGGCTTCGGGCGCCCGGGTCGCGATCGCCGATGCCGACGCGAGGCGTCTGTCGGGCCTGCGCCGACGCTTCGGCGCGGCGAATCTCTACGCCGTCGACGTCGCCGACCCTGCCGCCGTCCGCCGGGCGGTCGCGGACCTGGACCGCCGCCTCGGGCGAATCGACGTGCTCGTCCTCGCCGCGGGCATCTGCCGGGACGCGGTTCTCTGGAAGATGACTGACGAGCAGTGGGACCGCGTCGTCGCGGTGGACCTGTCCGGCGCGGCCCACGTTCTGCGCGCCGTGGCGCCCGTGCTGCGCCGGCAGAAGTCCGGGCGCGTCGTGCTGATCTCCTCGATCAACGGCCGCCGGGGCAAGTTCGGCCAGGCGAACTACGCGGCGGCCAAGGCCGGCCTGGTCGGCCTCGCCCGCTCGGCGGCGCGGGAGCTGGCGTCGAGCGGGGTGACCGTCAACGTCGTCGAGCCGGGATTCACCGAGACGCCGATGACGGCGGGGCTGCCCGCGAGCATCCGGCGGCGCGCGATCGAGGAGACGCCGCTCGGGCGCGTGGCGCGGCCCGAAGACATCGCCGAGGCGGTGGCATTTTTCGCCGGCCCGAGAGCCGGGCACGTCACGGGACAGGCTCTCGCCGTCGACGGCGGCCAGGCCCTGGGGATCTAGCAGGGTGCTGAAAAAGGGTGTGGGATGGCGTTACGAGCGCCGCGGGGTCAGATGCAAGGAAGCGCGACGACGGCGATGCGAGAGCATCGTCGAGGAGCGATGACGCCGCAGATGGCCCCGCGCCGCCGTAACCCGAAGGGTGGCCGGCACTTTGCCGGCGCCCGCG
>JBLMXY010000125.1:0-3466 GCA_050257975.1 Acidobacteriota bacterium | reverse complement strand
CGCCATCGACGTGCCCTGGTCATACGCCCGGCGTCTCAGGGTCGCGTACAGTGCCTCGTCCAGTTGGACCTGCGTGCGTCGCATCCGTCGAGTCTACATCATGTAAGCATGATGCAAGAAGTCCGGCAGGATTCCCCCTGGGCCGGCGCTCAGAGAAGCGCTTCGGGGTGCATCGCACCGTTGACATGTTGAGCACATTGAAATATGTTTGGCACATGGGAAAGATGATCCAGATCCGCAACGTGCCGGACAGCCTTCACCGGACTCTCAAGGCGCGCGCCGCGCTGGCGGGGACCTCGCTCTCGGAGTACCTCCTGGAGGAGATCCGCCGGGAGGCGCGGCGTCCGACGCTGGAGGAGCTACGCGAGCGGCTGAGGCAGCGGTCCGCCGGCTCGCCGCGTCCCGCTCCGGCCGAGGCGGTCCGGGCCGAGCGCGGCAGGCGGTGATCGTCCTCGACGCCTCGGCGATTCTCGAGGTGCTCCTGCAGACGCCCTCGGCGAAGAGGGTTTCGAAGCGCATCTTCGCTCGCGGCGAGACACTGCACGCGCCGCATCTGCTCGACCTCGAGGTGGCGCAGGTGCTCCGGCGCTACTGCGCTCACGGGGAACTGCGCGAGGACCGGGCGGGCGAGGCGATCGTCGACCTCCTCGACTTTCCGCTGACGCGCTACCCGCACGACCTTTTCCTCGGACGGATCTGGGAGCTGCGAGCGGGCATGACGGCCTACGACGCATCGTACGTTGCACTGGCGGAAGCGCTGCCGGGTCCTCTCGTGACCCGGGATTCGCGGCTCGCCAGGTCCTCGGGCCACCGCGCGCGAGTCGAGCTGGTCTGACCTCGAGGTTCCTCCGGGAGGAGGCCTTTGCCGACCGGGGCGCTAAGGAATCTGCCCCGGCGTGTTCTTGCGGATGTATACGATCTTCTCGACGCTCGCGTGGACGCGGCCGTCGGCGTCCGTGAGGTCCACGTTGTAGATGCGGTCGATCGAGGGGCTGCGCTCTGCGAGCTCGCGGATCGTCCGGATTTCCTCTTCTTCCAGAACGAAACGGGCATGGAGCGTCGAACGCCCGGGGCGGCGAAACCGGATCGTCGCGGCCTTGTCCCAGACGGTGTAGCCGGGGCCGAGGATCCTGATGAGCATGATCATGTAGATCGGATCGACGGCGCCGTAGAGGCTCCCGCCGAAGATGGTGCCGACGTAGTTTCGGGTGCGCCAGGAGAGCGGCAGGCGCACTCGGACTTCCCGGAAGTCGGCGGAGATGTAGGTGATCCGAGCCCCGGTCCCGCGGTAGGCGGGGAGGAGGTTGAAGCCCCACCGCATGCGTCGGCTCGCAAAGCTCTCGGGCACGGGCGAATGCTAAGCTGGCAGGCGATGGCCGAACCGGGATATCTCGCTCTTCTCGCCTCGGGGGAGCTCGAGGATCGCGTCGAGCGGCTCTATCGCCTGCTTTCGGCATGCACCGTCTGCCCGCGCAACTGCGGCAACGACCGGCTGGCGGGGGTGCTCGCCTCCTGCGCCTCGGGCGCCGATCCGGTGGTCTCCTCCTACACGCCGCACTTCGGCGAGGAGCCGGTGCTCTCGGGCACGCGCGGCGCGGGCAACATCTTCCTCGGCAACTGCAACCTGCGCTGCGTCTACTGCCAGAACTTCCAGATCAGCCAGGACTACGCGGGGCAGAAGGGCAACACCGTCTCCGTCGAGCGCCTCTCGGAGATGATGCTGGAGCTCCAGGATCGCGGCTGCCACAACATCGGATTCGTCTCGCCGACGCACTACGCCCCGCAGGTGGCGCGCGCGATCCTGCTCGCCGCGCGCCGGGGGCTGCGCCTGCCGATCATCTACAACACGAACGCCTACGACTCGGTCGAGGTCCTGCGGCTGCTCGACAGGGTCGTGGACATCTATCTTCCGGATCTCAAGTACGCCGATTCGGCGGCCGGCTGGCTCTACTCGAAGGTCCCCGATTACGCCGAGCGGGCGCGCGAGGCTCTGGTCGAGATGTACCGGCAGAAGGGCTCGCGGCTCGTCTTCTCGGAGGACGGCCTTCTCGAGAGCGGTCTTCTCGTGCGGGTCCTGGTCCTGCCCAACGGCATCGCCGGCGTCGCCGACTCGCTCGCCTGGATCGCGGAGACGCTCTCGCCGCGGGTGGCGATCTCGCTGATGTCCCAGTACTACCCGATCCATCGGGCCGCGCAGAACGGGAAGTATTCGGCTCTCTCCCGCTCGATCACGGCGGCGGAGTGGGAAGAGGCGCTCGCGGCCCTCGAGTCGAACGGGATGAGCCAGGGCTTCCAGCAGGAGCTCGAGACCGCCAACCGCTACTACCGGCCCGACTTCCGCGACCGGAAGACCCCCTTCCGCGATGTCCGCGACTTCGCGCCATCGGCAGCCCGCCGCCGGGAAGCCTGAGCCCGGACGCCCTCAGAAGAGCCGGCGCTGGCCGGAGGCGCCGGCCTGCGGGGCGGCGATCCGGGAGAGCGCCGGGTAGGTCTCGAGGAGCGTCTCCGGAAGGGCGCGCGTTTCGCCGATCAGCTCCTTCTGGAGCATCAGGGCGTTGGCGACCGCCTGCCCGCGGAAGTGGTTGTTCAGGATCGCGTAGACGCCGCCCTTGCCTCCGACGCGCGCCGCGCCATCGCGGATGCGCTCGACCCACGGCTCAAGCTCCTTCTCGGCGTAGAGGTAGTTGTAGCGCTCCTCGTTCGACGTCTCGCCGAACCACTTCTCGGCGTTGCGCCCGTGGAAGCGGTAGTAGGCGAAGGGCGCCGTGACGCGGTTGGTCGTGCCGAGGTTGCCGGAGAGCCTCGGCTGGTCGATGTTGACGAAGGCGGCGCCGTGCTCGGAAAGGAGTTTCTCCACGTCCTCACGGTCCCAGCTCGCGTGCCGGAACTCGACGGCGAGCGGAAGAGTCGCGAATCGCTCGAGAATGCCCCGGAGGACTCCGCGCGACTCGGCCGTGTCGTGGAACGAGAAGGGGAACTGGACCAGCACCGCCCCGAGCCGGTCCATCGCCGTGAGCGGCTCCATGGCGTCCCGGAAGGCCTTCTCCTCGGGGCCGCCCGCCTTCCGCTCGTGCGTGAAGCCGCGGAAGAGCTTCGCCGTGAACCGGAAGCGCGGGTTGAAGGCGACGCGGCGCGCCCAGTCGGCCGTCTGGCGCGCGTCCGGGACCCGGTAGAAAGTCGAGTTGATCTCGTTGGTGTCGAAGAGCGCCGCCATCGCGGCGAGCCGGTCGAAGCCGCGGGGCGCGCGCCTGGGGTACACGATCCCGTTCCAGTCCTCGTAGGACCAGCCGGCCGTGCCGACGCGTGTGGAAATCGTAGTTATCAGTTGTCAGCTCTCAGTGATCAGTTCTCAGCTCTCAGCTTCCGGAACCGAAAACTGAAAACTGATGACTGACTACTTCTTCTGCAGCGCCGCCGCGAAGTCGTAGTGGTCCGGGTCGCGGGCGACCCAGAACTGGCCGGTGCC
>JBLMXY010000124.1:0-21772 GCA_050257975.1 Acidobacteriota bacterium | reverse complement strand
GTCTCCCGGACCTCGCGGTTCGGACTCCCTCCGGCGCCCTTCTGCCGTTGTCGACTGTCGCCTCCGTGACGACCGGGCCGCCGGAGGCGGAGATCGACCGGGAGAACCTCCGGACGTATCTGAGTGTCACGGGCCGCCTCTCGGGGCGCGACCTGGGCGGCGCGATCAGTGATATCCGCGCCCGCCTCGCCCGGGAGCTTCCGCTGCCCCCCGGAATGGCGATCCGCTGGGGTGGAGCCTACGAGCAGCAGCAGTCGTCCTTCAAGGAGCTGCTCCTGGTCCTTCTGGGAAGCCTCCTGCTCGTTTCCGTCGTGCTGCTCTTCGAGTTCGGCGACTGGCGCGCCCCGCTGCTGACGGTGCTAACCGCCCTCGCCGTTCTGGCGGGGGTCTTCGGTGCGCTCGCCGTCTCGGGAATGACCCTGAACATCTCGAGCTTCGTCGGCGCGATCATGATGGTCGGAATCGCCGGCGAGAAGGCGATCTTCGTCATTCACGAAGCGCGCGGGGCGCTGCGGCGGGGGCTTTCCGCGCAGGACGCCTGGGCGCTGGCGGCCGGCCGCCGGCTGCGGCCGGTCGCGATGACGGTTCTGGCGACCGCTTTCGCCCTGGCTCCCCTGGCGCTCGCGCTCGGTGAGGGATCGCAGCTCCAGCAGCCGCTCGCGATCGCGGTGATCGGCGGCTTCGTGCTCTCCGGACCCCTCGTCCTGCTCGTCCTTCCGGCGCTGTACGCGCGGCTCGATCCGAAAGGGCGACTGGCCGGGCCGACGCCCCCCTGAGCGGAAACCCCTCGGCCGGAGGGGCTTCGCCGGGGCCGCGCGAGTCGCGTCCCGTGTTCATGTTCGGTTCACCCGCTCCGCTCTAGTCTGAAGCTCGAATCGCGCGTGCAATGGGCACGCGACGAAAGGAGTGGAGAGAAATGAAGAAGGTTGTTTCCCGTTTGGCGATTCTGGCGCTGCTTCTGGCCGTCCCGGCCGGCGTGTTCGCGCAGTCCTCCTCCCAGGCTCCGGCCCCGCAGCCGACGGCTGCTGCCGAGAAGAAGATGGAGACCAAGACCACGACCAAGGAGACGAAGACCACGACCAAGAAGAGCACCAAGAAGCACCACAAGAAGGCGGCTCCCAAGCCGACCCCGGCGGCCGAGGAGAAGAAGAACTAAGTTTCCTGCTTCGCTTCGGTTTCAAGGCGCGCCTGGGCCGGCGCGCCTTTTCTTTTTCCGGTCTTTTCCGGACCCTCCCGCGGATATCATTCCGGCCGTGCGCGGCAAGCCCGGCCCCTCGCTCGCCCTGGCGGCGTGCCTCCTCGCCTCGGCCTCCGCCTCGCGCGCCGAGAGCCCGGCCTTCCTGAGCCCCGCGGCGGGAGCCCCGCTCCTGTCCGGCACGACCGTGACGGTCCAGTGGTCGCCGGGCGCCGCCCCGGACGACATCCGCGAAATGGAGCTCGTTCTCTCCCTCGACGGCGGCCGCAGCTTCGACCTCCGCGTGACGGGAGAAATCGAGCCCGGCGTCACCCGGGTCGCCTGGCGCGTTCCGGAGATCTCCGCCCGCAACGCGCGGCTGGCGCTGCGAGCCGGAGCCGGATCGCGCGACTCGGAGAAGATCCGGCTGGTCAGCGCTTCCTTCGAGATCCGGCAGCAGGCCGGCGCGCCGCCGGAACGCGTCTTCCCGGTCGAAGGAGAGTGGCGCACGCGGGAGGCGCTCGACTTGCCCGAATCCGCCCCCGTTCCGTTCGGGTCGATCGAGCCCGAGGGCGGGTTCTTCCTCGGCGACGCTCCGGAGGCGGTCGGGACGCCGTCGCGTACCGATTCTCTCGAGACTCGTCCGGAAACTTCCCGCGGCGCCGAAGTCCGCCGCGCGCAAGCGCCTCCCGCTTCGTCCCGCCTTCCCGCCCTCGCTCGCCTCGCCTCGACGCCGCTTCGCGAGTAGACCGCCTTCCTCTCCCGGTTCCGTCCCGAATCCGAGAGAAAGGAAGGTGACCCCATGCATCGAAGCATCTCGGTCTTCGCGGCCGCTTCCTGGGCGGCCGCGTGCCTGTCCTTCGGCCCGAGCGCGGCGGCGCAAAACGCGACGCCGCCGCCCACGCCCTCGCCGACCCCAACGCCGTCGGCCCGCGTATCGGAGGAGGTCGTCGTCTCGGCGACCAGGGGCGCCGAGGAATCGCTCGAGGTGCCCGGCTCCGCTTCCGTCGTCTCGGGCGAAGAGCTCCGCCGCGCCGGGGCGAAGACCGTCGCCGACGCGCTCCAGAACGTGGTCGGTCTCGACACGGGCGACGGCTCGGACAACGGCCCCCGCTTGCCGAACATCGGCCTGTGGGGGTTGAAGGAGTTCGACGCGCTGCTCGTCACGGTGGACGGAGTGCCCGTCGGCGGCCCCTTCAACCCGTCGCTTTCGCAGATTCCCGTCGAGGACATCGACCGCATCGAGGTCGTGCGAGGCCCCCAGGGCACCCTGTACGGCGTCTCCGCGTTTGCCGGGATGGTCCAGGTGTTCACGCGACGCAACGCGCCGACGGCCGGCCTCGCGGGCGCGGTGACGGGAGGCGGGGGCTCGTTCTCGCAGCGCAACGGCTCGGTGACCTGGGGCATGGATGCCGCGCCCGGCTTCCGTGTCGGCCTGTTCGGCTCGATGGCGCGCAACGGCGGCTGGCAGGACCGGACCGACTGGGCCGAGGACCGCATCGCGCTCTCGGGACGCAAGACCTGGCCGAGCGGCGCCGCCCTCGAGACGAGCCTCGGCTATTTTCGCTTCTCGAACCTCTTCGGTTCCCCGCTCCCCGTCGAGGCGGGAGAGGTCGTGCCCAATTTCGTCGCGGAGCGCAACTACGCGATCCGCGGCTCGCGGCTCGACCACCACGTCGTCTCGCTCAACTCCAACCTCTCCGTTCCGATCTCGGCAGGCCTGGAGTTTCAGAACACGCTCGGCCTCGCGCGCGACGCGCAGACGACCTCGCGATCCTTCATCAACGCCGTCGACGGCCTGGAGGCCCAGGGGGACGGGAGTTTCCTCAAACCGATCGAGTCGACGCTCTACGACGACGCCCGCATGGTGTACGAGTTCCAGGCCGCCGGCCGCCACCGGCTGGTGGGAGGCGCGGCGGTGACCTGGGGCCGCACCACGGCCGAGGGCATCGGCTTCGATTACGACGTGCTCCTGCTGCCGGACCCGGTGGTGCCCTCGATCGACGAGGTCCCGGTCGGTGACAACCGGTCGTTCAACGACCGGCGAACCTTCGTCGGCGTCTACGCCAACGACGAGTGGACGCCCGTGCGGTGGCTCACGCTCTCGGCTGGCCTTCGCTACGACAGCGCTTCGGAAACGCTGCACGTCCGCCAGCAGGAAGTCGGCGACCCCGAGCAGGACCGGGCCGACGACGCCCGCACGGACGGGAAGGTCACGGGAGGCGGCTCGGCCCTTGTCCGAATCGTGGAGATCGCGGCCGGGCCGCTCTCGAACGTGAACGTCTACGTCTCGGCGCGAACCAATTTCAAGCCGGCGGCGCCGAACCTGTCCGAGGCGGAGGCGGCCGAAATCCTGAACCCGGAGACGACCTCGACGCAGGAGGCGGGCCTGAAGACCCGATGGTTCGACGGCGCGCTCGCGCTCGACCTGACGGTCTTCCACATGATCTTCAACAATCTCGTCGTTTCCATCCAGGGCCCGGGCGGCGCGCCCGCGCTGACCAACGCCGGAGAGGAGCGATTCCAGGGAGCGGAGGTCGAGCTGCGCTGGACGCCGCCGACGGTGCCGGGGCTCGCCGTGCGGGGCGGCTACGCGCACCACGACGCGCGCTTCGTCCACTTCTCCTTCGTCGCGCCCGAGGGAGAGCTCGTCGTCGTCGACGGTAACCGCCTCGAGCTCGCGCCGCGGGATCTCTGGAACTTCTCCGCCTCGTACGCCCCGTCGCGCGGGCCCGGAGCCTTCGTCGCCGTGCGGCACCAGAATCGGCGTCCGCTGAACCGCCGCAACACCTTCTACACCGACAGCTTCTACGAGACCGACGCGGGCGTCAGCTGGGACTTCCCGTGGGGGCGGCTGGCCGCCGTCGGGCGCAACCTCGGCGACAGCCGGCACTACGTCAACGAGAGCGAGATCGGCGACTCGCAGTTCTACGTCGCGCCGCCGCGCCGCTTCACGGCCGAGCTGACCGTGCGGTTCTAGAGCAGGCCTGCCGAGCCTCTTCTCCCTCTCCCCGTGAGGGGAGAGGGCCGGGGTGAGGGCGGCGTCATGGCGCCGTGCTATCTTTTTCCGCCCCTGGGCCCCATCGTCTAGTGGTTAGGACACGGCTCTTTCAAGGCCGCGGCACGGGTTCGAGTCCCGTTGGGGCCACCAGTCCCTCCCTGCCCGGACGAGGCGGCGCGCGGCCCTACGGCCCGTAGAGCTGGAGGCTGAAGGCGTTGGAGAGGAACTTGGCCATCGCGTCGCGGGTGACCGGATCGCCCGGACAGTAGAGCGAGCCCGAGCAGCCCGAGATCACGCCCCGCGCCCAGAGAAAATGCACGTGCTTGCAGAAGGCGTTTCCCGCAGGCACGTCCGTGAAGTGCACGCTCGGGCTTCCCGCGTCGCAGGAGTAGGAGAGTCCCGTCGCCGGATCGGGCGGATAGACCGCCGGGACGCCCGGGCCGCCGAAGGGCTCGACGATCGCCTTGGCCATGAAGCTCGCCATCTCGAGCCGGTTCACGGAACCCGCGGGACAGAACTTCCCGCCGCCACAGCCCAGGGTGACGTTGCGCGCCGCGATGAAGTGGACGTGCTTGCAGTAGATGTCGGTCGGGGCAACGTCGGAGAAGAGCGAGGTCCCCCCCGGGACGCAGTTGTAAGCGCTCGAGCCGACCGTGCCCGAGTCCGGAACGGCGGCTCCGCCGCCCGCGATCCCGCGGGCGATGAAGATCGCCATCTGCCCCCGGGTCACGGCGTCTCCCGGACAGTACAGGGCCGCCGTGCAGCCGGTCGTGATCCCCGTGTGCAACAGGGTCTCGATGCGGCGGTAGAACGGCTGGCTCGTCGGGACGTCCGCGAAGCTCCTTCCCACGTGGATCTTCCAGGCCTTGGTGGGGCCTCCCGAGATCTGCTCCTGGAGCGTCGCGTCCCAGTGGCCCGCCGGCCGCACCGCAGGGTTCGACACGACGACCGTGTAGCAGTTGGCGGTCGCGTCGAGGCAGCTCGAGGACGCGACGGCGCCGACGATGCCGTAGTCCGCAAGCGAGTCGTAGCGCGAGTAGGTCGCGCCGGCCGGGCCGGTGAAGCCGGTCGCCGTCGCGCTCGCGTCGGCGTCCGCGCAGCCGCCGTTCTTCCAGGCCGGATCGACGTAGACGGCTTCGCCGGGCTCCAGGACCCCGTTGTGGTTGGCCGTCCCGATCGCCGCCGCGTGCTCGTCGACGCGCAGGGAGTCGGCCGAGAGCGCCGGGGAGGCGCCCTGGCAGGGCACGGTCAGCGTCACCGGGACGTCGATCCGCGGGGAGTACCGGTCGCTGCTCGAGACGCACAGGTGGGCGGTATAGGACCCCGGCGTCAGGCCGGCGGAGTCGAAGGTCACCGGGATCGTCTCGCGCCCGAGCCCGGGAGTCACGCCGGTCGTCTCGCCGAGCGAAAGCCACGGGACGCTGCCGACGCCGCAGCCGGCGAAACGCGACACCGGGAGGTCCCAGAAGAGAGCGAACGTCGCCGTGTTCTGCATGGCGAGCGTCATCGAGAACGTCGTGTCGGGCGGCTGCGTTCGTGAAAAGGAGGTCGGGAAGATCGAGACGATCCGGGCGCCCTCCGCGGAGTAGTACGCCGGACAGGAGACGGTTCCGTAGTTCGCCGATTTCAGGCCCCCGGTCTCGTTCGCGTTGACCTGCCAGGAATAGTCGTTGCCCTTGACGAGCGTGGCCATCGGGTCGTACGGATCCGGCACCGACACGGGCGGCCCGCACGAGACCCGGAATCCCGGCCCGAACATGTTGCCCGGCAGATACATGGCGTTCTGGAAGAAGCCGCTCGCGTGCGCGACGAGGCGCCCGTCCAGAGTAAACCTCATGGAGATGATGTACTGGGACGCGCCGGCCGTGACGGAATTGTAGCTCCAGGTGACGAAGCAGAGGTCCTGCCGCGGATCGGGCTTGTAGCAGGTCGGCGAGGGAGAGTCGACGAAGGAGATCAAGGGAGCGTCGGCCGACGCCGGTGTCGCGTTTTGCCTGGAGATCCGCCGCGAATTCGCGCCCTGGGTCTGGGGGCGCTCCGCCCCGCGAACGCCGGCCGACGGCGACTGCCCGAAGACTTCGCCGCCCGCCGCGACCGCGGCGGCGAGAGCCGCGACGGTGGTCCACCGTCCGGCCGGACCGCGCGCCAGGCTCCTCATCGCCACTCGCCGATCCGGCTCAGGGCGCCGGAATGAAGGCGGGGCAGGTCGCCGTCCCGTAGTTTGCCGACTTCAGGTTCGCCGAGTCCTTCGCGCGGATCGTATACGCGTACTGATTGCCGTGAGTCACCGGGTTCTGCGGATCGGTGTTGTCGACGACGGGCGGGCCGCAGGCGACGCGGAACCCCTGGCCGAGCATGTTGTAGGGGACGTACATGCTGGTCTGGAAGAAGCCATTCGTCTGAGAGACGAGGTTCGGGTTCAAGAAGACCCACAGGTTGATCATGTAGTTCGGGCTCGCGTCGACGGACATGTAGTACCAGGTGAGGAAGCAGACGTCGCGGGTCGGGTCGGGCTGGTAGCAGGTCGCCGAAGGGGAGTCGATGAAGCCGATGAGAGGCCTGTCCGGCGAGTTCGCCCCGGACGTCCTCTTGCCGGCCGAGGGCCCGCCCGAGGCCTCCCGCCGGTTCGCGTCTTGCGTCTGGACGAGGACGGCCGACGGATCGAGGCGGATGGGAGTTTGACCGGCCGTGCCGGTCGCCGCGGGCCCGCCCGCGGCGAGCGCCATGGGTCCGATCAGGACAAAAAGCGAAAGCGAGGCCATGCTTACCTCCCTCGGGCTCGACGGGAACCCCGTCGGGCCGCGCTGGCACCTGAGTTGACCGATTGGGCTGGGAATCAAGGTAGTCCCAAGTTCGCGAGGGGTCAAGCGCGCGGCTGCCGCGGACGGACCCGGCGTGACCTTCCCCGTATTTCTGGTCCGCAAATTGCAGCCCGGTAAAGGACATGGAAGGCATCACGCATCCGCCGGGGAAGGATCGCGGCGGCCGGCCAGCGCGAACACGAACGGCTCTGGCGACCGCAGCGGCCTGCGCGGCCCTTCTCGCCCTGCTCACGGGATGCGGGCCGCCTCTGCCCCCGGATGCGGTCTTCGTGCACGTGGCGCCGCCCGGTTCGCCCGTCGAGGTGATCGGCGTCGCGCCCGGCCCGGACTACGTTTGGATCCGGGGACACCATCGATGGAGCGGTTCGGCCTACGTCTGGGTGCCCGGACACTGGGCAGCGCGGCCCCGTCACGGAGCGGTCTGGATCGACGGACACTGGGCGCATCATCACAAGGGCTGGTACTGGCGCGACGGACACTGGAAGTGAGTCGAGCCCGGTCGTGCTCCGTGATGCGATTGCATCTGGGAGCGAAGGCCGGCCCGTGTCGCAATCCCGCGCCATGAAACATCGTCGCCCGGTCGCGCTCGCCGCGGGAATCGCGGCGGCCGCAGGCTACGCCCTCCTCGTTCGTCCGTGGCACCTGCGCTGGGGCGCCCGGCGGGAAGAGATCGAGCGCCCCATGCCGGCCGACGACCTCGTCGAGCATCCGACTTCGGTGACCAACCGGGCCATCACCATCGAGGCCCGCCCCGAGGGGGTCTGGCCGTGGCTTGCGCAGATGGGAGAGTCTCCGCGGGGCGGCTTCTACAGCTACGAATGGGTCGAGCGTCTGATGGGGATGAACGTCCAGAACGCCGACCGGATCCTGCCGGAAGGGCAGGACCTCGAGGTCGGTCAAGCACTCGACCGGGCCGGCAATCTGCTCGTCAAGGCGCTCGAGCCGGGCCGCCATCTCGTGCTGGGACCGCCGCCGAGGGCCGGCGTGGAGGCCACCTGGGCGATGGCGCTCTACCCGGAGGGCGACGCGGCGACCCGCCTGGTCTCCCGCGTCCGCAGCCGGCCCGGGCGCTCGCTCAAGGGGCTCTTCTGGACCCTCCTCCTCGATCCGGGCCAGTTCCTGATGGAACGCAGGATGTTGCTCGGCATCAAGAAGCGGGCCGAGAGCGGGTCGCGCGCCGCCGCCTCCCCCGGCCAGCGTTTCGCGCTGCACGGGTAGACACTCGGGGCTCCCGCGGTCTCGAAGCCTCCGCCGGCCACGGGCTAGGATAGGAGGGCCAACCGGATCGGACCGCTCGAAGGGAGAACGCCCGTGACGCGGATTCTTCTGTTTGTCTCGCTGCTCGCCGGCGCCGCGGCGCCGACTCCGACTCCCGGCCCGGCCTGGGCGAAGGAACCGTCGGCCTACCGGGGCGTCCCCTTCGGCACCGCCTACGCCGACTTTCCGGGCCGCCTCCTGCTGACGGGCTGCCACCCGAGCACGACGGACCACGAGCCCGGCCAGCGGACCTGTGAGAGCAGCGGCTTCCAGGCCAACGGCGTCGCGGTCGAGGACGTGCTGTTCTTCGAGAACGACCTCTTCGTGGGGGTCTCGATGTCCTTCGACTCGGACGACTACGAGAGGCTGCGCGAGGTCTTCGCGCTCAAGTTCGGCGAGCCGAGCCGCCTGGAGACCACGCGTCTCTCGAGCCGGTCGGGCACCCGGTTCGACAACGAGACCATGAGCTGGGACGGCCGCAGGGTCACCGTGTCGATCGAGCGCTACGGCGAATCGCTGGAGAAGGGGTCGGCCACGATGTTTCTCAACTCCTACCTCGAGCAGCAGGAGAAGCAACGGCAGGAGCGCCTGAAGAAGGACGCGGACGCCTTCTGAGGGAAGGGGCGACCACTATATCAGGATTGATATAGAGGCGCCCGTCCTCAGAGCGACAGCTTGAACGTCTTCGAGAGGAAGGCCGCCATCTGCCCTCGCGTGACGGCGTCCCCCGGGCAGTACTTTCCGCCGCCGCAGCCGCCCGTCACTCCCTCTCGCGCGAGCTGCTCGATCCACTTCGCGAAAGGATCGGAGACGGGCACGTCCGAGAACATGCCGGTCGCGGCCGGCGGCGTGTAGGCGCTGCCGTGCTCGGTGCGCAGGAGAAGCACCGCCATCGATCCGCGCGTCACCGAGCTTCCCGGGCAGAACTTTCCGCCGCCGCAGCCGCCGGTGATCCCCCTGGACGCCATGTCCTCGATCCAGCCCGCGGCGAAAGACGCCGGGGGCACGTCCGTGAAGAGCGTGCCCGACGGCAGCGGGGGCACGTAGGAGCTCCCGTACCTGCTCTTCAAGAGGAAGACGGCCATCTGGGCGCGCGTGACCGCCTGGCCGGGGCAATAGGTCCCGGTGCCGCAGCCGCCGGTGACGCCGTTGTGGAAGATCGTCTCGATCCCCTTGTAGAAGAGGTACGAGGTCGGCACGTCGGTGAAACTCTTTCCGACGTGAAGCGTCCAGGTCTTGATGTCGCCCGTCGAGGGCGACTCGGTGAAGTACGCGTCCCAGTGCGCCGACGGGCGGGAAGAAGGAAGAGAGACGGAGAGCCCGTAGCAGTTTCCGGTCGCGTCCAGGCAGTCCGACGTCGAGCCCGCGCCGATCGAGCCGTAGGCGGCGCCGGCGTCGACGGGCACGTAGGTCGCCCCGGCCGGGCCGGAGAATCCCTGCGCCGCGCCCGTCACCGAAAGCGTCGACCCGCTGACGTTCCTCCAGGCGGGAGCCGCCGTCGCCTGCTCGCCGGGCTCGAGGACACCGTTGCCGTTGCCCGAGACGCCTCCCGGCGGGTCGATCTGGATCGCCTGCGGCGAGAGCGCCCCGCTCACGACGTCGAGGGGGACCGTCGAGACCACTCCCGCGCCCGGGATCGCCACGAGGCCGACGTCGGGGGGACCCGGCTGCAGCGCCGTCGAGAGCGAGAGGGGCGATGGCGAAAGCGCCGCGGCGCCGTGGTCGAGCACCTGGAAGCTCAAGACCGCGACATGGACGAGCCCCGTCGGCGCGTAGGCGCCGGTCTGTGCGGCGGTCAGCGTCACGCTCCCGTTCGCGTTGGCGATCGCCGGATCCGTCGTGACGGGGGCGGCAGCGTAGCCGGTCGCCGTCCCGCCGGACGCCGAATCGAACCGCAGGAGCGTCTTGTCGAAGGCGACCCTGACCTGGTATCCGCCGAGGACCGCCGGGACCGTGGCCCCCGCCGGAGACACGCCGGTCACGCCGGAGAGATCGATGCGAAGCCTCACGTTCAGGGTCGTCCCGACCACTCCCGGAAGGGGACTCGCGACCAGCGTCACCCGCGCGGTTCCCACGATGGGCGCGCCCTGACCCAGCATTGGGCCCGAGAGACAGCCGAGAACGAGCGGAAGAAGGGCAATCGATCGGAGGGCTCGCGGGACGGCGGCGAGGAGAAAGGAACGTCGAGCCGCGCCGGCGTTCGTTTCTCCCCGCCGCGGCGGGGATTGGAACAAGGGTCACCTCCAAGGATCGGAGCGATCCCATGGTAGCCCTTTCGCAATCCGTTTGGAGGGGGCCGCTAAGCCCTTCTCGCGAAAGGGAGCTTCTGCGGGAACTGGCCTTTCGGTCAGGAGCCCGCGCGGCGGCGACCGGCAAGAGAAGAGGGGCGCCCGCGCGCCCCTCCCCTTCTCCGCGAAGAAGGCCTCGTCACATCTTGTGCATTTCGCCCACGTGAACCCAGGACGCCCACCACTTGCCGTCCTTCTCCGCAGCCTTGTAGTGGATCGTCTCGCCTTCCTTCAGCTGCCCGCCTTCGACCTTGGTCGCATCGTTCCAGTAGATCGTCACCTCTTTGCCGGCGGCGTCCTTGACCGTCATCATCTTGGCGGCCATGTCGACCTTCGTGACCTTGCCTTCCATGCCCTTGTGCCCCATCTTCTCCATCTTCTCGTCGCCGGCCACGGCGACCACCGCCAGACAAAACACCGCAATCACCGCGAGGGCCCAGACCTTCTTCATGACATCCTCCACGCCGGCCGCCGCGGGATTGCGGCGTTCGGCTCGAAATGACCGGGCCATCGGGCCCGGCCGTGTGACCGACTCCTCGTCGGGCCCGGACCCCGGCCGAACGCCGCCTCGCGCACCCCGGGCGGACTACCCGAGGAGCGACGGTGGGTTCGGCCCGGGACCGGAGACGGCCCGAAGCACGCCGAGCATACTACGCGGTGGCGGTTTGACATGGCGGAAATCGCTCCCGGATAATCGCGGGACGGCCCCTTGAAGGGGCCGTAATCTTGCCGATCACGCTCAAGAACGTCCTGGTGGGGAAACCGCGGGATCCGATGGATCCCCGGGTCTTCCATCACGTCACCCTGGTCGCCTTCCTCGCCTGGGTCGGGCTCGGGGCCGACGGGCTCTCCTCCTCGGCCTACGGGCCGGAGGAGGCCTTCAAGGCGCTCGGCAGCCACGCCTACCTGGCCGTGATCCTGGCCGGGATGATCGCGGCGACCGTGCTGATCATCTCGGCCTGCTACAGCAAGGTCATCGAGCTCTTCCCCGGGGGCGGAGGGGGCTACCTGGTCGCCACGAAGCTGCTGGGGCCCCGCTTTGGCGTCGTCTCGGGCTGCGCGCTCATCGTGGACTACGTCCTGACGATCTCGACTTCGGTCGCCTCGGGCGTCGACCAGATCTTCAGTTTCCTGCCCCCCTCCTGGCACGAGTACCGGTTCGTCTCGAAGCTCGCCATTCTGGGCGTTCTCGTCCTGCTGAACCTGCGCGGCATCAAGGAGAGCGTGCAGATCCTGGTTCCGATCTTCCTGCTCTTCATTGCGACCCACTTCACGATGATCATCGCGGTGATCATCGAGCGCTTCTTCGCCTTGAAGGGTGTCGTCTTCAACGCGATCCAGGAAGTGCATGCGACCGCCGGGACGATCGGCTGGATCCCGATGCTCTTGATCATCCTGCGAGCGTACTCGCTCGGCGGAGGCGCCTACACGGGCATCGAGGCGGTCTCCAACGGCATACCCATCATCCGGGAACCCAAGGTCCCCAACGCCAAACGCACGATGCGTTACATGGCGCTCTCGCTCGCCTTCACCGCCGGCGGAATCATGCTGGGCTACCTGCTGACCGGCTCTCGCCCCGTGCCCGACAAGGTCATGAACGCCGTGCTGGCGGAGCGGGTCTTTGGTTCCTGGCAGGTCGCCGGCGCGAACGTGGGCGCCTTCCTCGTCGTTCTGACGCTCGTCTCGGCGGGGAGTCTCCTCTTCGTTGCCGCGCAAACGGGTTTCCTCGACGGGCCGCGCATCCTGGCCAACATGGCGACCGACTCCTGGGCCCCCCACCGCTTCGCGCAGCTCTCCGACCGGCTCGTCACCAACAACGGGATCTGGCTGATGGGCCTGGCGGCCTTTGCGACGCTCCTCTACACGCACGGCTCGGTCTCGCAGCTGCTGGTCATGTACGCCATCAACGTGTTCGTGACGTTCTCGCTGACGCTGCTCGGAATGGTGCGCCACGAGATCCGCGGCCGGGGCATCCCGGGGTGGTGGAAGCCTCTCGGGCTGGTGCTCACCGGCTTTGCGCTCTGCGTCTCGATCCTCGTCGTGACGGTCTACGAGAAGTTCCAGGAAGGCGGCTGGCTGACCGTCCTCGTCACGGCGTCGCTGGTCACCCTCGCCTTCCTCGTCAAGCGTCACTACGCGCGCGTCCGCGTGCAGTTGAGCCGCCTCGACGAGACGCTCCTCCACATTCCGCTGCGACCCCACGAGGAGCCGCGCACGCCGATCCCGCGGGACGAGCCGGTCGCCGCCATGCTGGTCTCCGGTTTCTCCGGGCTCGGCATCCACACGATCCTCTCCGTGCAGAACCTCTTCCCGCGCCAGTACAAGAACTATCTCTTCGTCTCGGTGGGCGTCATCGATTCCTCCCACTTCAAGGGAATCGCCGAGGTCGAGGCTCTCAAGGAACAGACGGTCGCGGACCTGCAGAAGTACGTCGACTTCGCCCACCGCCTCGGCTTCCGCGCCGAGATGCGTTACGCGATCGGCCGGGAGGCGGTCGAGCAGGCGGTCGAGCTGTGCGAGAAGATCCACGAGGAGTTCCCGCGCGCGATCTTCTACCTCGGGCAGCTCGTCTTCGAGAACGACAAGTTCTACCACCGCCTGCTCCACAACGAGACGGCCTTCGCGATCCAGCGTCGGCTGCAGTTCGCCGGGCTGCAGGCGATCGTGCTGCCGATTCGGGTGCTGGGGCGCGGCGCGGACGCAGGCCGGCGAAGGGTGTCGTAGAGCGGCGCTACTCGGCCTTGAGCGCCCGGGTCATCAGGTGCTCGATCGCCTCCCGCGGCGCGACGCCCTCGTAGAGCACCTTGACGACCGCCTCGGAGATCGGCGCTTCGATTCCCGAGCGGGCCGCCAGGGTGGGCACGGCGAGGCAGGTTCGCGCCCCCTCGGCCACCTCCGGCATGCCGACCAGGATCTCCGAGAGCTTGCGGCCGCGGCCGATCTCCTCCCCGAGGCGGCGATTACGCGACTGCTGCCCGGTGCATGTCAGCATCAGGTCTCCGATGCCGGCCAGGCCGTGGACCGTCTGCGCCCGGCCTCCCTGGGCCCGCACCAGCCGGTCGATCTCCGCAAGCCCGCGCGTGACCAGGGCGGCGAGCGTGTTGTGGCCGAAGCCCAGCCCCGAAACCGCGCCGGCCGCAATCGCGATGACGTTCTTCAGCGCGCCGCAGAGCTCGACCCCGACCAGGTCCTCCGAGGTGTAGAGGCGGAAGAGCGGGGTCGAGAGCCGGTACTGGAGCTCCAGGGCGAAGGCTCCCTCGCCGGCGACGACGGCCGCGCTCGGGTCGCCCCGGGCGACGCCGTCGGCGAAGGTCGGGCCGGACAGGGCCGCGACCGGGGCTCCCGGGTAGACCTCGCGAATCAGCTCGGACACGCGCTTGCCGGTGTCGGGCTCGATCCCCTTCGCAACCGAAACGAAGCGCGGGCCTGCGGAGACCGGAATCACGCCAAGCAGGTCCCGCATCGACGCGCAGGGCACCGAAAGAATCAGGGTGTCGGAGTGCGCGATCGCTTCCGCCAGATTCGACGTGACGCGGACCTCTCGAGGCACCTCGATCCCGGACAGGCGCCTGGGATGGCGCCGGTCCCGGCCGAGCGCGGCCATGGTTTCCGGGTCGCGCCCCCACAAGAGCGGCTCCAGTCCCGCGCGCACCGCGTGCACCGAGAGCGCCGTGCCCCAGGAGCCGGCGCCCAGGATCGAGAGCTTCACTTGCTTCCCAGCCGCCTCTCCTCGCCCCGGGCGAGACGCTTCAGGTTGCCGATGTGCTTCAACACGATGAGCACGGCAGCGCCGCCGGCCGCCGCCACGACCGGAGCCGGCGCGTGGAACAGCAGCCCGGCCGTCGGAGCGAGCAGGCACATCGCCACGACGGATCCGAGCGAGACGTATCGCGTCGCGGCGACGATCGCCACGAAGATCGCGAGACAAACCAGGGTCGGCAGGGGCGCCAGCACGAGAAACGAGCCCACCGCGGTCGCGACGCCCTTGCCGCCGCGCAAGCCGTAGAAGATCGGGAAGACGTGCCCCAGGATCGCCGCGAGGCCGGCCGCCGCCGCGACCCGGGGGTCGGCCGTGAACACGCGTGCCAGCAGGACCGCCGCGGCGCCCTTGCCGATGTCCGCGGCGGCCACCGCGGCCGCCAGGCCCTTACCATGCGAGCGCAGCACGTTGGTCGCGCCCGCGCTGCGCGAGCCCGATTCCCGGATGTCCAGCCCCGTGCGCCGCCGGACGAGGAGGACCGCGAAGGAGATCGAGCCGATCAGGTAGCCCGCAAGCACCGGAAGGAGCGAACGGGCGCTCACGCCGTTTGCCCCGACGCCGCCAGCGCCCAGGAGGCGACCGGCGTGTGAATGGCCCCCTCCGGCGCCAGGCGGCTCTCGTACAGGACGCACGACTGGACCGGCCAGACCGGAAACGTCCAGCCGTCGGCTTGCGTGCGGTAGCGCGCGACCGCCTCGCCCGGCCACGGCCGCCGCAGGCGCGCGAAGGTCACGTGAGGCCGGAAGGGGCGCCGCTCGGGCGGCAGGTCGAGCCCTCGCGCGGCGGCCTCGGCTCGGCGGGCCATCTCGGCCACCACTCCGGGCCCGCCGTCCTCCGCGAGCTCGACGCCCAGGACCCGCGCAGGGCCTCGTGGAGGAAAGACGACGGCGCCTTCGGTCGAGAGCGCCCCCGCCTCCAGCCGCTCGAGGCCGTCGCCGATCGCGGAGGCGAAGCGCGAGACGACGCCGGGAGACACCTCTCCCAGGAACCTGAGCGTCAGATGCCAGCTCTCCGGCCGTGTCCAGGATGCGTCGGGAAGCGCGGGACGGATCCGGGCGAGGAGGGCGCGGGCGCTCTCGGACCATCCGGTGTCGGGCGGAACGGCGAGGAAAGCGCGCATGCCGCCCTCAGTCACGCGAGAGCATTCCCTCGAGCTCCCGCCGGACGAGCTCGAGCGCCACGAGCGAGGCGGAACGCCGCACGTGGGCGCGGTCTCCGACGAAGGAGCGCCGGCGGGCGAACTCGGCGCCGTCGCTTCCGGAGAGCGCGAAGAAGACGGTCCCGACGGGCTTCTGCTCGGAGCCTCCGCCCGGGCCCGCGATGCCGGTCACGGCCGCGGCGAGATCGGCGCCAAAGCGCTCGCGGGCGCCGCGCGCCATCTCCCGCGCCGCCTCCTCCGAGACCGCGCCGCGCGTTCGCAGCGTCTCCTCCGAAACCCCGAGCAGGCGTTCCTTGGCCTCGTTCGCGTACGAGACGATCCCGCCCAGGAAATAGTCGCTCGAGCCCGCCACGTCGGTCAGGAGAGCCGAAATCATCCCGCCCGTGCACGATTCGGCCAGAGCCAGCGTCCTGCCCTTCTCCCTCAGAAGTCTTCCCACGGCGGCCGCCAGGTCCTCCTCGTCGCGCCCGAAGAGGCGGTGCCCCAGCGCCCTCTCGAAGTCCCGCTCCATGGCGGCCAGGATTTCCGCGGCGCGTTCGGGCGTGTCCCTCACGGCCAGGTGGAGCTGCACCTCCCCCGGCGACGCGAGAATCGTGACCGGGTGCTCCTTCCACCGCTCGTACACCGGAGCGACGAGCTCCTCGACGGTCGATTCGCCCGTGCCGCCCACGCGCAGCACGCGGCGGCGCAGGACCCTGCCTCCCGCGCGCTCGCGAAGCTCCGGCAGGACACTTTCCTCCATGATCTCCCGCATCTCGGAGGGCACGCCCGGCAGGACCACGATCTCCACACCGCGCCCGCGGGCCCAGAATCCGGGCGCCGTGCCGCGCGGGTTCTCGAGCACGCGGGCCCCCACGATGAAGTCGGCCTGCTTCTCGTTGACCGACGGCATCCGGATTCCTCGCGCCTCGAAGCGCGCACGGATCTTCGCGACGAACGCCGCGTCCCGGTAGAGCTCCGCGCCCAGCCATCTCGCCACGGCCGCGACCGTCAAGTCGTCGGCCGTCGGGCCGAGGCCTCCGGTCGTGAAGATCAGGGGCGCCGCGGCCGCCGCCGCGTCGAGCTCCGCCCCGATCCGGGCAACGTCGTCCCCGACGATCGACTTCCGGACGACGGAAGCGCCGAGTTCCTCCAGCCGCTGCGTAATCCAGAGCGAGTTCGTGTCGGAGCGCAAGGGCGACAGCATCTCGCTGCCGATCGCGACGATCGCGGCGCCCGCGTCGGAAGACGCCGTCATGACCGCTCGGGCGCCGCCTGGCGGCTTTCTTCCTCCGACAGCGAGGCCCACTGCTCGACCAGGCGGTCGAGTTCCCCCTTGCGGGAGACCTTGAGGCTCGCGATCCGGTGCGCCTCGACCGGGCCGAGGGTCAGGGCCTCCTCCCAGAGGCGCGTCTCGAGCGACTCGACCTCCTTCTCGAGCTCCGCGATCTTCTCTTCGAGCGACCGGATCTTCCGGCGGCGCCGCGCCGCCTCCTTCTGCTCCGGAGACTCCCCGGCCCGCGCCGCGCGCTTGACGGCGGGCCGGGCCGGCTCGGGCGCCGCCGGCGGCTGCTCGCCGCGGGGCCCGGGCGCCGCGAGAGGCGGCTCGGGCCGCTCGCGCCGCCGCGCGCGCGCGTCGGCCGTATCGGAGTAGTTGCCGGGCAGAGCCAGCGCCCGGCCGGCCCTCAGGTCCAGGACGCGGGTGGCCAGCCGGTCGATGAAGGCGCGGTCGTGCGAGACGAAGACGATCGAGCCGGGGAAGGCCTCGAGCGACTCCTCGAGAGCCTCGCGGGAGTCGAGGTCGAGGTGATTGGTCGGCTCGTCGAGAAGCAGGAGGTTGTGGCGCTGGCGCATCACGACGGCGAGCGTGAGCCGCCCCTTCTCCCCTCCCGAGAGCCCCGCGATCGGCGCGAACGCCTCCTCTCCCCGGAACGCGAACCGGGCCAGGTACGAGCGCATCTGCTCCTCGGTCTCGTCGGGATGCTCGTCCCAGACCGCGTCGATGGCACGCCGGGAAGGGTCCAGGCCCGAGAGCTCCTGGTCGTAGTAGCCGATCGAGACGTCATGGCCGGGCGCGACGCTGCCCGAGAGCGCCGGCAGCCTGCCGGCCAGGGTCTTGAGGAGCGTCGTCTTGCCGGTGCCGTTCTCCCCCAGGATCGCCATTCGCTCGCCCCGCAGCAGCTCGAAGGACACGCCCCGCACGACGGGCGAGCCCGCCGCGTAGCCGGCGTCGAGATCCCTGGCGCGCAGGAAAGTCCGCCCGCCCACGCGCGCGGCGTCGAATCGGAAGGCGACCGCGGTCGCGTCCTCGGTCGGCCTTTCGAGAAGCTCCACGCGCTCGAGCTTCGTCCGGCGGCCCTTCGCCTGCCGCGAGTTGACGCCCGCGATGTTGCGGCGGATGTACTCCCTCTCCTTCTCGATGAACTCCTGCTGCTTCTCGAAGGCGCGCGTGGCGGCGAGCACTCGCTCCGCCTTCTGGCGGCGATAGGAGGTGTAGCCGCCCGAGTAGGCGGTCAGCCGCCCGTTCTCCAGGTCCACGATCTCCTGGGCGACCCGGTCGAGAAACCGGCGGTCGTGCGTCACGACGAGGTAGGCGCGGCGCGAGCGCGCCAGGTAGTCCTCCAGGAACTCCACCGCGTTGAAGTCGAGATGATTCGTCGGCTCGTCGAGCAGCAGCACGTCCGGGTTCGAGAGGATCGCGCGCGCCAGCATGGCCCGGTTCTTCTGCCCGCCCGAGAGCTCGGCGAGGCGGCGCCCGAAGTCGCTCTTCTCGAAGCCCAGGCCCGAGAGCGCCTTGTCCACCTCGGCGACCATCTCGTAGCCCCCCTCGTTCTCGAACCGATGGGAGAGCGCGTCGTAGCGGTCGTGGACGGACGCAGAATCATCCCCTTCCGCCATCGCGTGCTCGAGGCGGCGCAGGTCGGCCTCGATGCGGTGGAGGTGCTCGAAGGCGCCGGCCACGTAGTCGTGGAGGGTCTCGGACAGGTCCGAGGCCAGAGCCTGGTCCACCGTCGCGATCCGGATGCCGCTCGCCTTGAGAAACTCGCCCGAGTCCGCCTCCTCGCGGCCGAGCGCGATGCGCAGAAGCGTCGTCTTCCCCGCACCGTTGCGGCCCACCAGGCCCACCTTTTCCCCGGGATTGTGCTGCCAGGTGACGTCCCGCAGCACTTCCTTCGGGCCATAGGCCTTTGCGACATGGTCGAAGCGATAGAGCACCAGACGATTCTAGCGGGAACCGCCGGGCGCCCGCCGGGTTCTCCGCCGGCAAGGAGGGCCGCGAGCGCACCGAGCCGGACTATCCGGAGGTGGCCCGCAAGGCCGGGATCCAGGGGGTCGTCATGCGACGGGCGGTCATCGGCACGGCGGGCCAGATCGAAGGGCTGCGGGTTCACCAGGTCCGCCTTTCCCGCGCTCGACGAGGCGGCCCTCCGCGCGGTGCGCCGTAGACGCTACCGGCCGGCGAACCCGGGCCGGCCGGGCCGTGCGCGTCTCGCTTTGGGTGACGGTCGAGTTTCGACTGCGCGATTAACTCTGCTGACAGGACGCTGTCAGGAGCCGCCGGAAAGAATCTCCCCGAAAAAGGAGGATCGTCATGCCCAATCCGTTCATCTATTGCGAGCTGCACACTGCCGACCCGGCCGCCGCGAAGAGCTTCTACGGCCGCCTCTTCGACTGGAAGTTGAAGGACTCGCAGACTCCGGGAGGCCTCGAGGAGCGCTTCGAGCCGAAGCCGGGCCGCGCGCTCGCCGACTTCTTCCGCCGTGACGAGGCGGAAGCCCGTCCGCGGCGCTGACCGCGGCTCAGAGCCTCTCGATCGCCAGGGGCGGCGGCTCGATCGGCCGGTCGCCGATCGAAAAGAGGGCGGCGAGCTCCCGCTCGATGTCGGGACGGGGCGCCGGGCGCTCTCCCAGGCACAGGAACGCGACCGGCTCGCCCTCCTCGACGCGGTCCCCGACGGTCTTCTCGACGAGAAAGCCCGCGGCCGGATCGATCGTGTCTTCGCGGCGGCGGCGCCCGCAGCCGACGTCGATCGACAGGAGGCCCATCTTCTCGGTCGCGATCGCCTGCACGAATCCGGAGCGCGGCGCCCGGGCCGGCACCCTGTCCCTCGGCTGCGGCAGGCGTGAGGGATCGGAGACGACCCTCGGGTCTCCTCCCTGAGCTTCGATGAGCCGCTCGAAGAGGCGCGCCGCGCGCCCCGAGGCGATCCCGTCCTCGAGCCTCTGGCGGGCGGCGGCCTCGAGCAGGTCGGGTTCGGCGAAGGCGAGCATCTCGACGCCGAGCAGGATCGCGATGTCGCGCACGCGGGGCGGGCCTTCGCCCCGCAGCACGCGAATCGCCTCCTCGGCCTCGAGGGCGTTTCCCACAGCGCGCCCCAGCGGCCGGCTCATGTCCGTGATCCAGCCCGAGGCCTGCCGTCCCGCCGCGCGGGTCGTGTCGACGAGCGAGCGCCCGAGCGCCCGCGACTCGTCGACCGTCTTCAGGAACGCGCCGTCTCCCGTCTTGACGTCGAAGACGATTCCGGTCGTGCCGGAGGCGAGCTTCTTGGAAAGGATGGAGGCCGTGATCAGAGGCGGAGACTCGACCGTGCCCGTCACGTCGCGCAGGGCATAGAGGATCCGGTCGGCCGGAGCGATGGCGTCGGTCTGGGCGAAGAGTGCGGCGCCCACCTTCCCCAGAACGTCCCGTACGCCCTGCAGCTCGAGATCCGTCCGGAATCCCGGGATCGCGGCGAGCTTGTCGAGCGTGCCCCCCGTGTGCCCGAGGCCGCGCCCGGACATCATGGCGACCCGAGCCCCGGCCGCGGCGACGAGCGGCGCGAGCACCAGCGTGACCTTGTCGCCCACGCCGCCGGTCGAATGCTTGTCCACGACCGGAGCGAGATCGGAGAGGTCCCAGCTCTCTCCCGAGCGCCGCATGGCCTCGGTGAGCGCGGCGGTCTCGGCGGTCGTCAGGCCCCGGATGACCGCGGCCATCAGGAAGGCTGCGGCCTGGTAGTCGGCGACCGCGCCGGACACGACACCGGAGACCAGGTGCGCGATCTCCTCCGCGGCGAGCTCCTTCCCGTCGCGCTTTGCCCGCAGGATCTCGTAGACCGTCCTCATCGCGCGGCCTTCGCGGCAGGCCGCAGCGAGGCCTCGATCTTCCTGCGCCACCGCGCGGCCGACTCCAGGATCGCCTTCTCGTCGAGGGTCGTGAAGCGCCGGTTGTCCAGGAGCCTCCGTCCTTCCACCCAGACGTCGGTCACGTCGGAGGCCTTGGCCGAATAGACGAGCGTCGAGTCCAGATCCGTGAACGGCTCGACGTGCGGATTGCGCACGTCCAGCGCGATCAGATCCGCGCGCTTGCCCGGCTCGATCGAGCCGAGCCTGTCGGCCAGCCCCAGGGCGGCGGCGCCGGAGCGCGTCGCGGCAGCGACGAGGTCGGCGGCCGGAAGCACGGTCGGGTCGCCGGTCGAGACCTTGGCGAGTTTTCCGGCGAAGTCCATCGCCTCCATCATCGAGAGGTCGTTGTTCGATCCCGCCGGCCCGTCCGTGCCGAGCGCCCAGAGCAGTCCCTCCTTCGCCATCGCCGCGACCGGCGCGATGCCGGAGGCGAGCTTCATGTTCGATTCGGGGTTGTGCGAGACGGCGACGCCCCGGCGCTTCAGGATCGCGCGGTCGGCCTCGTCGACCGCGACACAGTGCGCCGCGACGACCGGGACCCCGGTGCCCGGCCCGGTGCCTTCGAAGAAGCCGATTTCCTCCTCGTAGGCGACGGGAGACTTTCCCCACTTCGCGAGCGCGTCTTCCCGCTCCTTCGCGGTCTCCGCGAGGTGCGTCAGGATCGGGATGCCGTGCCGGACGGCGAAGTCCCTTGCCGCGAGCAGGGTCTCCTTCGAGCACGTGTAGGAAGAGTGCGGGGCGACCGCAGGCACGACGCGCGCGCGCCCCTTCCAGCGCCGGACGAACCCTTCCGTGTAGGAGAGGGACTCGGCCAGATCCTTGTGGTCCGGGACCGGGAAATCGAGCCACGTCTCGCCCAGCACCCCACGCAGCCCCGCCTTCTCGACGGCTCTGGCCGCGTCGTCCTCGAAGTAATACATGTCGGCAAAGGTCGTCGTGCCCCCGCGGATCATCTCGAGCGCCGCAAGCAGCGTCCCTTCGTAGACGAACTCGGGCGACACGTTCTTCGCCTCCGCGGGGAAGATCTTTTCCCGCAGCCACCGGTCCAGCGGCATGTCGTCGGCGACGCCTCGCAGCAGCGTCATCGCCGCGTGCGTATGCGTGTTGACCAGGCCCGGCATCACGATCTTGCCGCGCGCGTCGAAGGTCGAGCGCGGGAGGAAGCGC
>JBLMXY010000123.1:0-7678 GCA_050257975.1 Acidobacteriota bacterium | reverse complement strand
ATCAGCCGCGGGACCATCTCGACGACCGTCACCTCGCTGCCGAAGCGGCGGTACATCTGGCCGAACTCGAGGCCGACGTAGCTTCCGCCGACGACGATCAGGTGCCGCGGAACGGCGTCGAGCTCGAGGATCGAGGAATTCGTCAGAAAGGCGACCCGGTCGAGGCCGGGGATCGGCGGCACGGCGGCCCGCCCGCCGACGTTGAGGAAGATGCGCGGGGCCGTCAACAGCTCGGCGCCGACGCGGACCTCGCGCGGCGATTCGAAGTGGGCGTGTCCGCGGTAGACCGTGGCGTTGGCCATTCCCTCGAGCGAGCGCTCGACGCCCGCCCGGCTCTGCCCGGAAACGGCGTCCTTTCGCGCCTTGACCCGCTTCATGTCGACCGCGACGGCGCCGCCGGTCTCGAAGCCGAAGTCTCGCGCCCGTCGCGCCAGGTGCGCCGCGTAGGCGCTCGCGACGAGGGTCTTGGTCGGAATGCAGCCGGTGTTCACGCAGGTGCCGCCGAAGAGCTTGCGTTCGATGACGGCGGTCTTCATTCCCGCCGCCGTCAGGCGGCCCGCCAGGGCGGGCCCCGCCTGCCCCGTTCCGATGATGATCGCGTCGAAGGCCGCGGGCATTCCCCTCGGGCGGCCTACGGCGCGCAGGGGGCGCCGGCGGCGACCCACTGCTTGAATTTCGCGACGAACTCGTCGTGGGGAACGGAGACCGGGGCGCGGCCGGCGCCGGGATCCCATCCCCAGAGGACCAGCCTGTCGCCGCGGACGTGGCGCACCAGGGCCTCGAGGCTCATTCCGCCGTTGGAGTCCTCGTCCTTCAAGTGCCGGCAGAGCTCGCCGCTCGAGAGCCCGATGAAGACCATCTTTCGCTCGGGAGGCGGCAGGTGCCAGTCCGGGGCGCCGGGAGGCATGTGCAATCCGTAGCTTGCCGGTGGGTTCGCGGCGCCGTGGCACGTCGAGCAGGCGAGTCCCGCCGGCCCCTGCCCCTCGGGGCCGCGCGTGACGTTCATCGCGTGGACGCGCCCGTCGTCGAACTGGAGCGGGGCGTCTCCCGGGATGTGGCAGTTCTGGCAGCGGGGATGCTGGAGCACGGCCCGGACGGTCTCGAACGCCGCCAGTCCATCCCGTGGCGAGACCGTCGTCGCGCCGGGCGAGGCGGCGCGGGAAAGCGCCGAGCCGGCGGCGAAAACGAGCAGGAGGGCCGGAGTGGCCGAGCGCCGCCGGGTCAGGAAACTCGTCTTCATCAGCCGCTTCCCTGCAGGTCAGGCCAGCCGGAAGGGCAGCTGCCGAAGCCGCTTGCCGGTCGCGGCGAACAGGGCGTTGGCGACTGCGGGAGCGATCGGCGGAACCGCCACCTCGCCGATGCCGCCCGATTTCTCGGTGCTCGCGACGAAGTGCGCTTCGACCTCGGGCATCTCGTTGAGCCTCAGCAGCGGATAGTCGTGGAAGTTCGACTGCCGGACGCGGCCCTCCTCGAGCGTCAGCTCGCCGTACAGGGCGGCCGTCAGGCCGAAGACGACACCGGACTCGATCTGCGCCCGCGCGCCGGCGGGGTTCACGCACACGCCGCAGTCGACGGCGCAGACGACGCGGTCGACGCGCACGCGGCCCTGGGCGACCGAGACTTCCGCGACCTCGGCCACGAAGCTTCCGAACGACTCGTGGACCGCCACGCCCCGATGTCGCCCCACCGGAAGCGGCCGCCCCCAGCCGGCCTTTTCGGCGGCGAGGTTCAACACGCCGAGGTGCCGCGGATGGTCCTTCAAGAGCCTGCGGCGGTACTCGACGGGGTCCTGCCCGGCGGCATGGGCGAGCTCGTCGACGAAAGTCTCCATGACGTAGGCCGTGTGCGTGTTGCCGACGGAGCGCCACCAGAGCACCGGGATGGGAGTCTTCGGCGAATGGAGGTCCACGAGGTGGCTGCGCGTCGCCTTCACGTAAGGCGAGTCGGCCGCGCCCTCGACCGAGGTGCCGTCGACGCCGTTCTTGATGAGCATCGGAGCGAACGCCGTGCCTTCGATGATCGATTGGCCGACGATCGTCTGTCTCCAGGCGAGGGGCATGCCGTCGGCGCCGGTGCCCACCGCCAGGCGGTGCACGAACATCGGCCGGTAGTAGCCGCCGCGGATGTCGTCCTCGCGCGTCCAGACGACCTTGATCGGCGCCCCGCCGCCCGCGGCCCTGGCCACGTGCACGGCTTCCGAGACGAAGTCGCTGCCCGGCGTCGCCCGGCGTCCGAAGCCGCCTCCCAGGAACGTCGTATGGATCTTGACCTGCTCGGGCTTGAGGCCCGCGATCTGCGCCGCGGCCTTCTGATCCATCGTCTGGAACTGCGTGCCCGTCCAGATCTCGCAGGACTCGGGCGAGAGCTGGACGGTGCAATTCATCGGCTCCATCGTCGCGTGCGCGAGATAAGGGAACTCGTACTCCGCCTCGTGGCGCCTGGCGGCTTCCCGCATGTCCGCCTCGACGTCGCCCGCGGAGGCGGCCTTGACGCCGGGCGTCGAGGCCATCGCGCGGAAGTCTTCGAGCAGGCGGCGCGTGTCGAGCCCTCCGCCGGGCCCGGGATCCCAGTCGATTTCGAGCGCGTCTCGGCCGAGCCTGGCCGCCCAGAAGTGATCGGCCACGACGGCGATTCCGGAGGGGACCTGCACCACGGCCTCGACGCCCGGGACGGCCCTGGCCCGCTCCGCAGAGAAGCGATTGACCTTGCCGCCGAAGACGGGCGAACGAGCCACGACCGCCGTCCGCATGCCGGGCAGCCGCATGTCGAGCCCGAACTGCGCGCGGCCGGAAACCTTCTCGGGGGAATCGAGGCGCCTGGTCGGCTTGCCCAGGATCTTCCAGTCTTTGGGGTCCTTGAGGCGGACCAGCGCGGGGGCATGGAGCTTCTCCGCCGCCTTCGCGACCGCGCCGAAAGAGAGCCGCCTCTTTCCGTGGACCACGTGCCCGTTCTCCGCGCGGCATGCGGACGGATCGACCTTCCATCGCTCCGCCGCGGCCGCGATCAGCATCTCGCGCGCCATCGCCCCGACCTGCCGGTAGCGGTCGAATTCCGACCAGGTCGAGGACGAGCCGCCGGTCATTTGCATGCCGAAGACCGCGTGGGCGTAAGGCGGCGCGGCCGGCGCGTGCTCGACACGCACCTTCGACCAGCCGCACTCGAGCTCCTCGGCGATCAACATCGGCAGCGTCGTCCAGATGCCCTGCCCCATCTCGGAATGGGCGAGCAGGACCGTGACGCTCTCGTCCTCGCCGATGCGCAGGAAGGCGTTGGGGTCGGGCAAGGGCTTTTGCGCCGGGGCCGCCGCCGCCTGGAGGGCCGGAAGGCCGCGCGGCGCGATCGAGAAGGCGATGACGAGGCCGGTCGAGGTCTTCAGGAAACCGCGGCGCGTCACGCCCGGGCGCGCGCTCATGCCTTGCCTCCGGCGATCCGCGCCGCCCGATGAACGGCCGCGCGGATTCGCTGGTAGGTCCCGCACCGGCAGAGATTGGCGGAGAGCGCCGCGTCGATGTCCGCGTCGGTCGGGTTCGGCTGGACGGCGAGCAGCCCGGCCGCCGCCATGATCTGCCCCGGCTGGCAGTACCCGCACTGGACGACATCCTCTTCGATCCAGGCGCGCTGGACCGGGTGGAGGCCGCCGGCGGAAAGGCCTTCGATGGTCGTCACCGCGCGGCCCTGGACGGCGGCGGCCGGCAGCACGCAGGACCGCACCGCCCGGCCGTCCACGTGGACCGTGCACGCGCCGCACTGCGCCATGCCGCAACCGAACTTGGTCCCCGTCAAGCCGAGAAGGTCGCGCAGGACCCAGAGGAGCGGCATGTCGTCCGGTGCGGCGACCTCGTGCGGCTTGCCATTGATCGAGAGCTTCATCGAACTTCCGGTCTGCGGAATCCTCGAAACGGAGCCCGGCGAGAATCCTATCTCTCCCGTGAGGCGCCGGTCGAGCGAAATGGGTGCGTTCCCGACCCTCGGGGAACCTGATAGAAATCGACGCCATGAGACGACATCCGATGCCCCCGATCTGGTCGCTTCTCGCCCTCGGCATTTGCCTGCCGCTCGGGGCCGCGCCGCTTCCGTCCAACCGGGAGAACCCGTTCTTCACGGCCAGCGCCCTTCCCTTCCAGGCGCCCCCATTCGACCGGATCCGGGACGGCGACTACGCGCCTGCCATCGAGGAGGGAATGAAGCGCCAGCTCGCCGAGGTCGAGAAGATCGCCGACAACCCCGACGCGCCGACCTTCGCCAACACGATCGAGGCGATGGAGCGCTCGGGCGAGCTTCTGACCCGCGTCACGAAGGTGTTCTTCAACCTGGCGCAATCCAACACCGACGACGCCATGCAGAAGATCCGGGCCGAGGAGGCGCCGAAGCTCGCCGCGCACCAGGACGCGATCTTCATGAATCCGAAGCTCTTCGCGCGGGTGACGTCGCTCTACGACAGGCGGGAAGCCCTCGGGCTCGACGCCGAGGCGCGCTACCTTCTCGAGCGCTACGAGAAGAACTTCGTGCGCGCCGGGGCGCAGCTCTCCGACGCCGACAAGGCGGCCCTGCGAGCCCTGAATCAGGAAGACGCGAAGTTGAGCGCCGAGTTCGCCGAGCGGCTCCTCGCCGACACGAACGCCTCCGCCGTCGTCGTGGAGGACAAGGGCGAGCTCACGGGTCTCTCGGCCGGCGACCTCGCGTCCGCCGCCGCGGCCGCGCGGGACCGAGGCCTCTCCGGAAAATGGGTGCTGACCCTCCAGAACACGACGCAGCAGCCCGTCCTCGCCTCGCTCGCCAGCCGCTCCCTTCGCCGGCGCATCCTGGAGGCTTCCATGCGCCGCGGCGACCACGGCGGGCCCAACGACACGAGGGCGATCGTGACGCGGCTGGCGGCGCTGCGCGCGCAGAAGGCGAAGTTGCTGGGATTTGCCAGCTACGCCGCCTTCGCCCTGGACGACCAGATGGCCAAGACGCCTCAGAGCGCCGAGAAGCTGCTGACGGACCTGGTGCCGGCCGCGACGGCCAGAGCGCGGGAAGACGCGGCGAGGCTCCAGAAGGCGATCGACGCCGAGAAGGGCCGCTTCACCCTGACCGCCGCCGACTGGGAGCTCTACGGCGAGAAGCTGCGGAGCGCCGAGTACGGTCTCGACGAGTCGCGGGCGAGGCAATACTTCGAGCTCGAGCGCGTGCTTCGCGACGGCGCCTTCTTCGCCGCCAACAAGCTCTATGGCATCACCTTCAAGGAGCGCAAGGATCTTCCCGTCTACCACCCGGACGTGCGGGTCTTCGAGGTGTTCGAGGCCGACGGCACGCCGCTGGCGCTCTACTACGGCGACTTCTTCCTGCGCCCGAGCAAGAGCGGCGGCGCCTGGCAGGACAGTTTCGTGGACCAGAGCCGGCTGATCGGAACCCGGCCGGTGGTCGTCAACGTCACCAACTTCACGCCGCCCGCTCCCGGCCAACCCGCCCTGCTCTCCTTCACCGACGTGAAGAGCCTCTTTCACGAGTTCGGGCACGCCCTGCACGCGATGTTCTCCGACGTGGGGTATCCGACGCTTTCCAACGTGCCGCGCGATTTCGCCGAGTTTCCCTCGCAGTTCAACGAGCACTGGGCCCTGGAGCCCGCCGTGTTCGCGAGCTATGCCCGGCACTTCCAGACCGGCGAGCCCATGCCCGCGGAGATGGCGGCGCGGATCCGGAAGGCGCGCAACTTCGACCAGGGCTACCTCACGACGGAATACCTCGCGGCGGCTCTTCTCGACCTGGCCTGGCACAGCCTTCCCGCCGACGCGCCCGCGCAGGATGTCCATGTCCTCGAACCGGAGGCGCTCAAGCGATTCCACGTGGACCTGCCGCAGGTGCCGCCGCGCTACCGCACCACTTACTTTTCCCACATCTGGGACGGCGGCTATGCCGCCGCCTACTACGCCTACCTCTGGAGCGAGCTGATCGACGACGACGCGTACGAGTGGTTCCGAGAGCACGGCGGCATGACCCGCGCCAACGGCCAGCGCTTTCGCGACATGATCCTTTCGCGAGGCGGTCGCGAAGACGTGGCGGCGATGTACCGCGCCTTCCGGGGCCGGGACCCGAGCATCGAGCCGCTGCTGGAGGATCGCGGGCTGAAGCCTTCGAAGACCGAGCGCGGCGGCAAGCCGGCCCCGCGACGCCCGCGAGCTTGACGCGTCCGTCGGGCGGGGCGTAGCCTGATCGCGCGTGAGGCGTGTCGCCCACGCGCTGTTCCCGCCGGGAGCGAATCGCCCCGGCGAAAGGAGGCCTCATGGATCCGGGATTCCTTCCCCATTGGAAGCGCCAGCACTTCCGGGAAAGCCGCGTCGGCGAGGGCTGCGGCGGCGGGCGCCGCACCGGGTTCGAGCCGTGGAGCCACGCATTCTCCGGCGAGGACGATCCGGCGCCGTTCGGTTTTGGCGGCGCGTCCTTCGGCGTTCGCCGACCGCTGCGCTTTCTCGCGTACAAGCTGGACCTGCAGGAGAGCCAGGTGGCCCAGCTCGCGGGGATTCTCGACCAGATCAAGACCGAGAGGGCGCAGGCCGCCGTGGACCACCGCCGCGCGATCTCGGCGTTCGCCGACGCGATCGAAGGCGACGCCTTCGACGAGGCGAAGGCGGCCGCGGGCGCCGCGGTGCGCCTCCAGAGCGCCGAGAGGCTTCGCGGCGCGGTCCTGACCGCGCTCGGCCGGCTTCACGAAATGCTCGATCCACAACAGCGGCAGCGCCTGGCCTACCTGATCCGGACGGGCACGCTCTCGATCTGAAGAATCATCCCGGGCGCCGGCGACGGGTCGGCGCCCGGGGCCGCTTCGTCTCGTCTTGTCGGCCGCGCCCCCGCTACAATTGGCGCATGCCGAGCCTGCTCCCGGAGGGAGCGAACTGATGCCCGAGCAGGTCGGCGCTCTTCAGGCCGGGCCTTCGACGGATACCCTGGTCGCGCGCATGATCTTCGGCATGGTCGTCAAGCCGGCGCCGGAAGGTCTGGTCTGCAAGCGCGCCGGAGACCCGGCCGAAGTCTGGACGCCGCTCCAGCCCTACTCGACCGACGACGCCGCGGCGGACGCGATCGTGGCGCGATTCCGAAGGCGCTTCCAGTTTCGCGAGATCCGCGACGGGTCCGAGTGGGTCGTCTTCTTCGGGTTCTTCGCCGACCAGGACGGCGCCCCGACGATCAAGATCATCGTGCAGGTCCGCGCGGCGACGCGGCCCCTGGCCATCTGCGAAGCCGGCCTCGTCCTGGTCGACAAGCTCGCCCGGGGCCTGACCTGCACGGCCGGCTCATCTCGAAGCCTGCCGAGCCCCATCGGAACGTCGTTCCCAGGCGAGCAGACCGGGGAATCCCGAGCTTCTTCGCCAGCGCAGCTCGGAATAGGATGTTGCCCGGAATAAGGAGATTGTCATGCACAAACGCCGCGCCGCCGTCCCGACCCTCGCCGCGTTGCTCCTCCTGGCCGGAACGGTTTTTCTCCCCGCAGAAAAAGCGAAGCCGATCGAGACGTTCCGGGCCTTCGCGGCGAGCCTCGGCACCGGACGCGCCTCCGCCGTGGACATCACCATCAATCGGTGGTCGACCGACGAGGAGCGCGAGATGCTCCTGACCACTCTCCAGGAGTTCGGGCCCGACAAGCTGCTGGACGCCCTCATGAAGATCCGCCCGCCGGTCGGCTACATGCGCACGCCCAACT
>JBLMXY010000122.1:0-24250 GCA_050257975.1 Acidobacteriota bacterium | reverse complement strand
GCTGGATCGCGAGGTCGCGCACGGCGATCGTGGGCAGGCCGCCCTTCAAGGGCACCCAGTGGCGGCCGCCGTCCCTGGTGAAGAAGAGGCCGAACTCGGTTCCGGCAAAGAGCAGGCTCTTGTCCCCCGGATCTTCGACGACGCAGTAGACGGTGCCGCGGTCCGGCAGGTCTCCGGCGATCGAGACCCAGCTCCTTCCCCGGTCCGCGCTCTCGAGCAAGTAGGGCTTGAAGTCCCCCATCTTGTGGTTGTCGAACGCCGCGTAGACCGTCGAGGCGTCGTGCGCCGAGGGCTCCAGGCGCGCGACGTAGGCGCGGTCCGGCACGCCCGGGAACCGCTCGGTGCGGCGCCAGGTCGCGCCGCCGTCCTCGGTGACCTGGACGAGGCCGTCATCGGTGCCGGCGTAGAGGAGCCCCTCCTGCTTCGGCGACTCGGCAAGCGCCACGATGTTGCCGTAGAAGGACGTGGAGGAATTCTTCGCGACGGCGTCGGCCGGCCAGATCCTGCCCATGACGGGCAGCTGGTTGCGGTCGATGCGGCGGGTCAGGTCGGGGCTCACCGGCTTCCAGCTCTCCCCGCGGTCGTCGCTCCGGAAGATTCGCTGCGCGGCGAAATAGAGGCGCGTGTGGGAGTGGGGTGAGATCAGAAGCGGCGAGTCCCAGTTCCAGCGGAGCGGATCTTCTCCCTTTCCGGCCTGGGGCTTGATGTAGAGGGCGTCGCCGGTCTTGCGGTTGACGCGCACGATCTCGCCGTACTGCGCCTCGGAGTAGATGATGTCGGGATCCCTCGGGTCGACGCGCGGCTGAAATCCGTCGCCGGTCACGGTGACCCACCAGTCCGCGTTGGTGATGCCGTGGACGTTCAACGTGCGCGAGGGGCCTCCCAGGGTGTTGTTGTCCTGCGTGCCGCCGTAGACGTTGTAGATGGGCGAGGCCTCGTCCACGACGACGCGGTAGAACTGCGTCACCGGCAGGTTCGCCTTGAACTCCCAGGTCGCCCCGCGGTCGAAGCTCTCGTAGACGCCTCCGTCGCACCCGACGCGGTAGTGGCGCGTGTCGGCCGGGTCGATCCAGAGGACGTGGTTGTCCACGTGCTTGGAGCTCTCGCCCAGGTTCCGGAACGTCTTGCCGCCGTCGTCGGAGACCTGCAGGAAGACGTCCACCGAGTAGACGCGGTCGGGATTCTTCGGATCGACGAAGATGCGCCCGTAGTACTGGCCGCTGGTCGAGTGGTCGCTGCGTTTTTCCCACGTCACGCCGCGGTCCGTCGAGCGGAAGAGCCCTCCCGCCTTGTTGGCGGCCTCGACGATGGCGTAGACGATGTCCGGATCGGAGGGGGCGATCGCGAGGCCGATCTTGCCCATCTCCTCCTTGGGCAGGCCGGACTCGATCTTCTTCCAGGTGGCGCCGGCGTCCGTCGAGCGGTAGAGGGCGGACTCGGGACCGCCGTTGATCACCGTCCACACGTGCCGCCGGCGCTGGTGGGCCGAGGCGAGCAGGAAGTTGGGGTCGCGCGGATCCATCACCACGTCGGAGACGCCGGTGTTCTCCGAAATCGTGAGGACGGCTTTCCAGGTCTTCCCGCCGTCGGTCGTCTTGTAGAGTCCCCGGTCTCCGCCGGCCGACCAGAGCGGGCCCTGCGCGGCGGCGTAGACGATGTTGGTGTCGAGCGGGTCGATCAGGATCCGCGCGACGTGCTCGGAGCTCTTCAGGCCCACGTTCTGCCACGACTTGCCGCCGTCCTCCGACTTGTAGACCCCGTCGCCGTAGGAGACGCTGCGCTGGCCGTTGAATTCCCCCGTGCCGACCCAGACGACCGAAGGGTTGTAGGGGTCGACAGCGACGCACCCGATCGAATAGGAGCCCTCGCCGTCGAAGACCGGCGTCCAGGTCACGCCGGCATTGGCCGTCTTCCAGACGCCGCCCGAGGCGGCCGCGACGTAATAGGTGGACGGGTCCCTGGGCAGGACGGCCATGTCGGTGACGCGGCCGGACGTCAACGCCGGGCCGATCGACCGCAGCGCGAGCCCCTTCCAGGTGTTGGGGGAGAGAAGGGGAGGCTTCTCGCTCTTTGCGGCCGGCTCCTTGCCTTGCGCGGAGGGCTTCCCCCGCGGGGCGGCGGCGGCCGGGAGCCGGATCGCGGCGGCAAGAAGGGCGGCGGCGATGGAGAGGCGGCGGATCGTTCTCATGAAGGCGTTCCTTTCTTTCTCCCCGGCGCGGGGCGCGCGCCGATTCTCGCGGCGAGGCCGAGATGGGCCAGAACCAGCCGCGTGAGCTGCTCGGTCAGTTCTTCTTCGGTCAGCGGGCGCCTGCCCGGAAACGTCTCGTGGAAGAGCACAGTCTCTCGCAGCACGCATCGCATTGCGAGCAGCGCGAACTCGAGGGCGTGCGGCCCGGCCGCGCGCCCGCGCGGCGCCCGGGCCGCGAGAAAACGGGAGACCTTGAGCATGTTGCGGTGGTTCAGCTTCTCGAGCCTCGCCCGCAGTTCCGGGTCCGAGTGCGATCGGAGCACGAGCGCCCGGGCGATGGCCCGGCGGCGATGGTAGAAGCGAACCAGCCCGGCGAGAAAGCGCCGGAGAACCGCTTCCACGGGCTCGCCCGCCCGGAGCGCCCCGTCGATCGTGTCGGCGTTGGCGCTGACCTCGGCCGCCATCCGCTCCTCGAGGCAGGAGAGCAGCGCCTCCTTGTCGGCGAAGCGGGAGTAGAAGGCTCCGACGGTCAGGCCCGCGCGCTCGACGACCTCGCCGATCGTGGCCTCGTCGAAGCTCTTTTCCTCCATGACGGCCTCCGCCGCGTCGAGCATCCGGCGGAAGCTCTCGACGCTCCGGGCCTGGCGCGGGGCGCGCAGGGCGAGGGCGGCGCTCACGGGAGGAAAAGAATCATAACTACGATTATCTTTATGGCGCGGCCGCGGTCAAGCCGCCCGCGGCAGGCTCCCAACGGATAATCGGGCGCTCCGATGCTCGCCCAGGCGCTGACCATCTTCCTCGGGGCCTTCCTCCTCTTCGAGGTCGAGCCCGTCGTCGCCAAGCACATCCTGCCGTGGTTCGGCGGCGCCCCGGCCGTCTGGACGACGTGCCTGCTCTTCTTCCAGTTCGTGCTTCTCGCGGGCTATCTCTACGCCCACGCGGTGATCCGGCTGCTCTCGCCTTCGGCGCAGCGAGCCCTTCATCTCTGCCTGCTCGGGCTCTCGCTGGTACTGCTCGGCGCCTGCGCGGCGTCCTGGGGCTCGCCGATCCTGGCCGACGCCGCCTGGAAGCCGGCCGGCACCGCGAGCCCGGTCCCGCGGATCCTCGCTCTGCTCACGGTCTCCGTCGGATTGCCGTATTTCCTGCTTTCGACGACGGGGCCGCTCGTCCAGGCATGGACGGCGAGGGCGCGCGGCGGCTCCTCGGTCTACCGTCTCTATGCGCTCTCCAACGCCGGATCCCTGCTCGCGCCACTGACCTACCCCTTTCTCGTCGAGCCGGTCCTGACGCTGCGCGCTCAGGCGGCGATCTGGGCATGCCTCTACGCCGTCTTCGCCGCGGGCTCCGGGTTCTGTGCCTGGCGCGCGGCGGCGCGTACACTTCCCGGGACCTTCGCCTCGCCGGAGCCGGAGGAGGCGCACGGAAGGGAAGGAGACCGCCTGCCTTACGCCTTCTGGTTCGCGCTTTCGGCGTGCGGCTCCCTGATGCTGCTCGCGGCCACCAATCAGATGTGCCAGGAAGTGGCGGCGATCCCGTTCCTGTGGCTCCTGCCCCTGTGCCTGTACCTCCTTTCCTTCATCCTATGCTTCGAGAGCGATCGCCTCTACTCGCGCGCCGTCTTCGGAATTCTGCTCGCGGCCTCGCTCGGCTGGGCGGCTCTCCTGCTCTTCCGGGGCTACCTGGTCCCGGTCCGCGCCCAGGTCGCCGGGTATTCGCTGGCCCTCTTTGCCGCCTGCATGGTCTGTCACGGGGAGCTGGCGCGCGCGAAGCCTCGCCCGAGCCGTCTGACCTCCTTCTACCTGACCGTCGCGGCGGGGGGCGCGGCGGGAGCGGTGTTCGTGGCGCTCGCCGCTCCCTCTCTCTTCCGGGGCTTCTGGGAGTTCCACCTCGGGCTCTGGCTCTCGGGACTGCTCGCGATCGTGGCGCTCGCGCGCGATGCCGACTCCTGGGTTCGGCGCGGCCCCGCTTGGCCGGCGCTTCCCGTTCTCCTGGCGTCGGCGGCCCTGGCCTGGCACGTCCGCGGCACCCGGCTTCCGGCCGTGGTCGAGAGACTGCGCGGCGCGCCGGGCGCGACCGCGCTCGCTGCGGGCGGCCTCCTGCTCGCCCTCCTCTGGCTTCTTCGCCGCCGGCCGCGCCCGCTCGCGCCCCGCGGTCGGCCGTACTTTTCGGCGGCGTGCCTGGCCGGCGCCCTGGGTTTCCTGGCCTACGTCCTGCTCTCCGATTTGCGGGCGTTCCGCGAGAGCGCGGTCGGGATGTCGCGCAACTTCTACGGCGTGCTGACGGTCGAGGAAAAGCACGAGATGGACCCGAACCTGCGGCGGCTCGACCTGCGCCACGGCCGCATCGTGCACGGCTTCCAGTACCAGGCGCCGGAGAAGCGCCGCGTCCCGACGACCTACTATTCCGAGACGAGCGGGATCGGCCTGCTGCTGCGAAACCATCCGCGGCGGGCGGCCGGGCCGATGCGGGTCGGTGTCGTGGGGCTGGGGGTCGGCACGATCGCCGCCTACGGCCGCGCCGGCGACGAGTACCGCTTCTACGACATCAATCCCGCCGTCGCGGCCCTTTCGGCGCTGCCCGGAAGCGTGTTCACGTACCTGCGCGACTCGCCGGCGCGCACGGTCCTGGTGATGGGAGACGCGCGCCTCTCGCTCGAGCGGGAGCTCGCGCGGGGAACGCCGCAGAACTTCGACGTCCTCGCGATCGACGCCTTCAGCAGCGACTCGATTCCCGTGCACCTGCTCACGCGCGAAGCGCTCGCGATCGACCTGGCCCACCTGCGGCGGCCCGACGGCGTCCTGGCGATCCACATCTCCAACCGGAATCTGAATCTGGCGCCGGTCGTGCGGACGCTGGCCGACGCCTTTCGCCTGGAGGCCGGCGTGGTCGATACGAGCTCGGAGGACGACGCGAGCTGGGGAGCGACGTGGGTCCTCCTGTCCCGGGACGCGAGGGTCCTGGAGACCCCCGCGATCGAAGAGGCCTCCGGGGAGCTCGAGGGAAAGAAGGGGGTGGCGCTCTGGACCGACGACTACAGCAATCTCTTCCGGGTGCTCAAGTGATCGCGCGGGAGGAGCTCCTCGGGCGGCTCGAGTCCTTCCGGCCGGAAGACGCCGGGGAGCGCGCGTCGCTCGAGCGCATCCGCGAGCTCGTGCGGACGGCCGTGGATCCGTTCACGCGCGCGGCGCGCGACCACGTCACGGCGAGCGCGGTCGTCGCCTCGCCGGACGGGCGAAGGTTTCTGCTCGTGCACCACCGGCGGCTCGACCGGTGGCTCCAGCCCGGGGGCCACGTCGAGCCGGAGGACGCGTCCGTCTACGCGGCGGCGCTGCGTGAGGCGCGGGAGGAGACGGGGGTGCGGGAATTCGAGTCGCCGGCCGGGGCCGCCGTTCTCGACGTCGACGTCCATCCGATTCCGGCCCGGGCCGACCGGCCCGAGCACGTTCACTTCGACCTGCGGCATCTGCTGACGACGGCGCAGGAGGACCTGTCGGCGGCGCCCGAAGAGGTGCGGGCGGCGCGCTGGTTCTCGCTGGAGGAGGCGCTCGCGGCAGGCGTCGACGCCTCGCTCGGGCGCGCGCTGCGCAAGGCGCGAAGGACGCTGGAGATCGCCTCCGGGCGCCGGATCAGGGAGTGACGCGAAGGACGCCTCTCCCGGCGGTCGGCGTCGAAGTCAGGCGATGGCCTTCCCTCTCCATCGCCTGGATCGGGTGCCGCAGCAGCTCGGGGTCGACCTTCGGTTCTTTGCGCAGGATGAAGAGGTAGAAGACGCCCACGCCGAGGACGAAGACGCCCGTCGCCCGGTTGATGAAGACCAGCGTCTCGTAGCGGAAGCGGTGGCGGAAGAGGTTCGCCAGCACCACGAGGAAGCCGAACCAGGCCGCCGAGCCCGCGAAGACCCCGCCCACGAGCTCGACCGTCAGCATCGAATGGCCGTGAACGGCTCCGACGCCGAGCGTCGCAAAGATGGCCACGAAGGCGATGAACGTCATGGGATTGGTCAGGGTCAGGACCAGCGTCGAGAAGAAGTCGCCCAGGACGCCCCGATCCTTCTCGCGCTGCCCGTGAGGCGGCTTGATCATCAGCAGGCGCGCGCCGAGCACGCACAGGATGGCGCCGCCCACCCTCTGGAAGATCAGGCGGTGATCCATGAGAAACGCCGAGATCACCGTCACGCCGAAGGCCGCGAGGGTGCCGTAGAGCGCGTCGGCGGCGGCGGCGCCCAGACCCGAGACGAAGCCCGCGAGCCTGCCGTGCGACATGGTGCGCTGAACGCACAGGACGGCGATCGGCCCGACGGGCGCGGCCAGACAGAAGCCGACGACGAGGCCCGTGATGAAGAGGTTCTCCATCCGCGGCGCAGCCTATAACGCGGAAACGCTCCGGAGGGCGTCAGTCGGCCGCCATCACCTGATACTGCTCGATCTTTCCGTCGGGCAGGTCGCGCTCCCAGATCTCGAGCGACCGTTTCGCGAACTTGACCGAAAAGACCCGCAGGGTCATCCCGCCGCGCTCGCGCTGGCGGACCTGCTTGAACTCCGCCGGCGCGCCCAGGGGAGCGAGGCTCGCGGCGAAGTCGCCGACGGCCTGCTCGGTGAAATAGGCGCTCGCGTTGTCGGTCAGCAGGGCGCGGTCGACGTGGCCGCGCTGCAGGTCTTCGAAGATCCGGCGGGCGCGGGCTTCGCTCGCCCCGGCGGCGTCCCGTTTCTCGAAGAGCAGCGGCGCGACACGCCGGGCGATCGCGGAGGAGGCCCCCGTCGCGTCGAGGTTGGTCAGCACGGAGATGGCCGCGCGGTCGTCGGGGAAAACGACGTTGGAAGCCGAGAAGCCGGACACCTCGCCGCCGTGGGCGAGGACGCGGTGCCCATCCTGCATCGTCACGTCGAGCCCCAGCCCGTAGGCGGCGCCGACGCCGTTCTGGAGACGGACGGCGGTCTGCATCTGCCGAGAGGAGGCGGAGTCGAGCAGACGCCGCTCGATCATGCCGACGTTCCAGCGGGCCAGGTCCTCCGCCGTCATCGCGAGCTCTCCCGCCGCGAAGAGCCAGCCCTTTCCTTCCTTGGGAGCCGGCCGCAGGGGCCCGAGCGCGTATCGCATGTAGCCCGTCGCGTCGCTCTCGGTCAGACGGCCCTGATCCACGTCGAGCACGCTCGCCATGGAAAGCGGCGCGAAGACCCGCGACTGGAGAAACCGCAGCAGCGGCATTCCGGCCGCCTTCTCGACGATCCGGCCCGCGATCACGTAGCCGGTGTTGCTGTACTGATACTGCGTGCCCGGCTCGAAGTCGAGCGGCTTTCGGGCCCATCGGTCCAGGATCGCTTCGGCGTCGATCGCACGGGCCATAAAAGGGGGGACGTAGTCCTGCGGCCAGTAGTCCCGATAACCGGACGTGTGGGACAGGAGTTGCCGGATCGTCACGTCGCGGGCTCGCGTCAGCCCGGGCAGGAAGCGCGAAAGGGGATCGTCCAGGGAGAGCTTGCGCTGCTGGGCGAGCATCAGGATCGCGGTCGCCGTGAACTGCTTGCTGATCGACCCGACGCTGTATCGCATGTCGGGGCGGGCCGGCGTCGGGGGATCGAGGCGCGCCTCTCCGTAGGCCTGGAGGTAGGCGATGCGGCCGTCGACGACGATCGAGACCGAAGCGCTCGGCGCGCCCGTCGCGGCGAGGACCTCGCGCACCACGCCGTCCACGTCCGCTCGAAACGCGGCGGGGGCCGGCGAGCCCGTCCGGGAAAGCAGGGGAAAGGCGAGGACGGCGGCGGCGATCCCGGAAATTGCGGCGGCCCGCAAGAGCGTGCGACGTCTCATCGTGTCGGTCTCCTTGATGGGTCCGGGGACTCTACTTCTGGATGCGGTGCAGGCCTTGCGGCTCGAAGATCTCCTCGATCAGCTTGCCGAAGACCCGCGCGATCCCGAAGGCGAGGGGAAGGCTCGGATCGTGGCGTCCCGTCTCGATGGCATTGACGGTCTGGCGCGAGACGTCGAGCCTGCCGGCCAGTTCCGCCTGCGACCAGCCCCGCTCGGCGCGGAGGACGCGCAGATGGTTCTTCATCGAGCCGTATGTAATATCTTATTTACAATATGTAAAGTTAATGTTACTAACCCGGTCATGTCGAGCCTTCTCCGGCTGCATCTTGACTTACGCCTTATTTACGCCTAACGTGCCTCCCCCCGGGTCCTCGGAGGTTCGCATGGGCGCTTCACAGGCTCTCGCGATCGAGCGGCTGCTCGCGGAAGGCATCTCGAAGAAGAACGGCAGCGCCCTGCTCGCCGGCCTCGGCGCGCGGCTCCAGCGCGCCTCGGAGCTCGCCCGACCCGGGGCTTCGAGCGCGATGCCGGCCGCCGTGCCCGCGCTCGAGCGGCTCCTGCCCGGCGGGCTCCCGAAGGGCGGCCTGGTGGAGATCGCGGGGCGGCGCTCGAGCGGGCGTTACTCGCTCGGGCTCGCGGCGCTGGCGGCGGCGACGTCCGCCGGGCTGCCTGCCGCGCTGGTGGATCTGGGAGATCACCTCGATCCGCAGGGGGCCGAGCGGGCGGGGGTCGATCTTCGCCGCCTGCTGTGGGCGCGGCCGCGCCGCGCGAAGGAAGCGCTCGCCGCGGCGGAGATGCTCGTGGCGACGGGCTTTCCCCTGGTCGTCGCGGACCTGGGGCTGTCTGCGCGCACGCGGTGGGTGCCCGACGCCGCGTGGGTCCGGCTCGCGCGCGCGGCGCAGGCGCAGGGAGCGGTGCTCCTGCTTTCGACTCCCTGGCGCGCGAGCGGGATCGCGGCCGACGCCGTCGTGTCCGCCGCCGGCGCGAGGCCGGTCTGGCAGGGCGGGGGCCGCACGCCGCGCCTTCTCGCCGGGCTCCGCTCGCGGCTGACGCTCGAGAAGCGCGGCCGCGCGACTCCGGGACTGGCCGCGCCGCTTTCGCTCGATGTGCCCGAAGCCCTGGAGGGAGAGAAGCCGCCGCGGCTTGCGCGAGGCGGCGCCGGTTTGCTCAGACTGAAAGCCAGAACCGACGACTGAGAACTGACAACTGAGAACTCATCCATGCCCCGCCTCGCCTGCGTCTTCGTTCCGCTCTTTCCGCTCGCGGCGCGGCTGCGCAGCGAGCCCGGGCTGAAAGGGGAGGCCGTCGTCGTCGTCGAGGGAAACGGCAACGCCGCCCGCGTTCTCGCCGCCTCGCGCAAGGCGCGACGCGCCGGGATCGAAGCCGGAATGACGCTGCCGCAGGCGCGGGCCCTCCTGCCGAGGCTCGCCGCCCGGGGGCGCGACCGCGAGAGCGAGCACGCGGCGCAGGAAGCGTTGCTCGAGGTCGCCGACGGCTTCTCTCCGCGCGTCGAAGACGGCGGCGAAGGCGTGGCGTATCTCGACATCGAGGGGATTCCGGCGTTGAGCCGGCGCTCGCAATCCCCTCGCCAGCCTCCCCCTCTCCCGGTGACGGGAGAGGGTCGGGGTGAGGGCGCTCCCGAATCCCGCTCGAATTCCCACCCCGAGCGCGTCCTCGGCTGCGATCTCGTCGCCGCCGTCGAGAAGGCCGGCCTGCCCTCCCGCGCCGGCATCGCGTCCTCCAAGCTCGCCGCGCGCGTCGCGGCCGGGCTGCCCGATTCGCCGAGCGTCGTGCCGCCGGGGCAGGAAGCGGCGTTTCTCGCGCCGCTGCCGCTCTCGCGCCTGGCCCCGGAGATCGAGATCGCCTCGACCCTCGAGCGGTGGGGCATCCGCTCGGTCGGGGACTTCGCGAGGCTCCCGCCGGGGCAAGTCGAAAGCCGCCTGGGAGAGCTCGGGCGGCAGCTTCAGGCCGCGGCGCGCGGGCTCGACCCGCGCCCGCTCGAGCCCCGGCTGCCCGCGCTTTCCCTCTGCGAAGGGATGGACCTCGAGTGGCCGCTCGTCGCGCTCGAGCCCTTTCTCTTCGTCGGCAACGCGGCGCTGGAGAGGCTGACGCGGCGTCTGGACGCGCAGGGGCTCGCCTGCCGGCGCCTCGAGCTGACTCTGAAGCTCGATCCCGAGGGCTGCGACGCGCGCGCGATCTCGCTGCCGGCGCCCACACGCGAGGCGAAGACGCTGCTCACGCTCGTGCGCCTGGAGCTCGAGGCGCGCCCCCCCGGCGCGCCGGTGACGGGATTCACGCTGGCCGCCCATCCCGACAAGCCGCGCCGCGCGCAGCTTTCCCTCTTCGGCCCGCCCGCGCTCTCGCCGGACCGGCTCGCGACGACGATCGCTCGCCTGGCGTCGCTGCTCGGCGCGGATCGCGTCTGCTCTCCGCGCACCGTGGACGGCCATCGTCCCGAGCGCTTTGCCGCCGCCGGCTACGAGCCGCCGCCGCCTCCCGAGCTCGCCCGTCCGGGACGCGCCGGGCGCGGCCTTCTGGCCGTGCGCGTGCTGCGCCCGCCGGTGGAGCTGGAGGTGATGGAGCAGGGGGCAGGAGGCGGGGGTCCGGGGTCAAGGGTCCGGGGTCCGGGATCCGGACTCCCTGCGGGAGAGGGCGCTCTTCTCCCTCTCCCTCCGGGAGAAGGCCGGGGTGAGGGCCTTCTTCCCCCTCTCCCCCCGGGAGAAGGCCGGGGTGAGGGCGTCCCTATGGCCACCCCCCCCCACCTTCGTCCTCTCTCCATCAGATCCGCCAACGGCGCGACCCCCGAGATCTCCGGTTCGGTCCGCGTCGCCGCGGGCCCCTGGTCCATGGAGGAGGGATGGTGGTCCGACGCTCCCGCCGCGCGGGATTACTGGGACGTCGAGCTTACCGAGGGGGGCCTCTACCGCATCTACCGCGACCGGTCGAGCAACTCCTGGTTCGCCGACGGCGTCTACGACTGAGCCGGAGCGGGGAGCGCCGCCGCGAGGGCCGCAAGACGGAGGAACCCGGCGCTTTGATATCTTGCCTGACGCTGCGAGGAAGGAGGAGCGATGAGCCAGGACGCGAATCCGGAGCGGCAGTTGCTTCGCCACACCCTCGCGACCCTCGCCTATCGCGGCGGCAAGGCCGTGGGCGGCGTCTCTCCGGAGGTCGCCGCGTTCCGCGCCGGCGCCACCTCGCGCACCCCCGCCGAGATCCTCTCCCACGTCGGCGACCTTCTGGATTGGGCGGTCCACCTCTGCCGGGGCGAGCACGTCTGGAAGGACAGCGCCCCGCTGCCGTGGGAGAAGGAGGTGGCGCGCTTCTTCGCCGGGCTCGAGCGTCTCGACGGTCATCTCGCCTCGCCGGCCCCCCTCGGCTTTGCGGCGGAGAAGATCTTCCAGGGCCCGATCGCCGACGCCCTCGCGCACGTCGGACAGATCGCGCTGCTGAGGCGGCTCGCGGGCTCGCCCGTGCGCGGCGAGAATTACTTCAAGGCCGAAATCACCGCCGGCCGCGTCGGGCCGCAGCAGCCCGCGCCCCGGTTCGAGTTCGACTGAAGCGCCGGCGCGAGATCTCTCGAGCTGGATGAACGCCGAAGACAAGACGCGCTTGAAGGTCATTCTCGAGACGCCGAGGCTGCGGCTGCGGGAGCTCGTGCCCGAGGACCTCGACTTCGTAGCGCAGATGCTGGGGGATCCCGAGGTCATGCGCTTCTATCCGAAGCCGCTCGATCGCGAAGAGTCGCGGGAGTGGATCGCGAGGCAGCTTCGGCGCTACGAGGACAACGGGCACGGCCTCTGGCTCGCCGAGGATCGCCGGAGCGCGGACCCGATCGGCCAGGTGGGGTTGGCGCTGCAGGAAGTCGAGGGCGAGTGGGAGCCCGAGATCGGATACCTGATCCATCGTCCCTACTGGCGGAATGGCTACGCGACGGAGGCCGCCCTCGGCGTGCGCTCCCATGCCTTCGGGCGCGGAGAGAGCCGCGTCATCTCGCTGATCCGGCCGGAGAATCTCCCGTCTCAGGGCGTCGCCCGCAAGCTCGGCATGGTTCCGGAGAAGGAGGTCCGATTTCGGGGCTTGAATCACATCGTGTTCGCCGTCCGCGCGGAGTTCGCGGTCGTCTGAATCGCCGGTTCCAGATCATGAAGAGACTTTCGCAGCGACGATGACACCGGAAATCGACCGCCGCAGGTTCCTGGCGCTCTCCGCGGCCGCCGCAGCGAGCTTCGCGGGGGCGCCGCGGCTCCTGGCGCGCGCGGGCCCGAGCCCCGCGGCGGCCGGCTGGGCCGGATATGAGCGGGCGATCGTCGTGGACGCGTTGGGCGGCGTCGGGGTCGACAAGGAAAACGACGACGAGCCGCTGACGGCCTCGGATCTCTCCGACGCGCGGGCCTCGGGTGTCACGTCCGTCAACATCACGGTCAGCTCCGTCGGAGTCCTCGAGGGCGCCTTCGAGAAGACGGTCCGGCAGATCGCGTATTGGGAGCGCGAGCTCGCCCGGCATCCGGACGTCCTGATGAAGGTCCGCTCCGCCGCCGACCTTCGGGCCGCAAAGGCCGCGGGCCGGCTCGGCCTCGTCTACGGCTTCCAGGACACGCTGCCGCTCGGGGATCAAGTCCCCCGGCTCGACACGTTCCACGGCCTCGGGGTCCGCGTCATCCAGCTCACCTACAACCGGAGGAACCTCGCGGGCGACGGGTGCCTCGAGCCGGGCAACGCGGGATTGAGCCGCTTCGGCCGCGAGCTCGTCCTGCGGATGAACGCGCTGGGGATCCTGGTGGATCTCTCCCACTGCGGGCAGCGCACGACGGCCGAGGGGATCGCGGCGTCCGCCGGGCCGGTGGCGATCACGCATTCCGGATGCGCGGCTCTCGCGGATCTTCCCCGCAACAAGACCGACGAGGACCTGCGCGCGCTCGCGGAGAAGGGCGGCGTCGTCGGCATCTACCTGATGCCCTTCCTCCGGACGAAGGGGCAGCCGATGGCGGAGGACGTCGTCCGGCACATCGAGCATGCCCTGCAGGTCTGCGGCGAGGACCACGTCGGGATCGGCACCGACGGATCGATCTCGCCGGTCGCGGTCACGCCCGAGTTCGTCAAGCGTTTTCGGGAGGACATCGCGAACCGCAGGCGCCTGGGCATCTCGGCGCCGGGCGAGAGCGAGGACGTGTACACCTTCGTGCCCGACCTGAACACCCCGCGCCGCTTCGAGACGATCGCGTCGCTGCTCCGCGCGCGCGGCCACTCGGACGAGCGCGTCGGCAAGATCCTCGGCGGCAACTTCGCGCGGCTGTTCGGGGAAGTCTGGGGCTAGAGCCGGAGGCGGCGGACCGTGGCGCGCCTGCTCGACACCGATTCCCTCCCGCTCCTCGGGCGCGCCCTCGAGCGCCTCGACGAGGGATTCGCCGATCTTCCGCCGGCCGCCTCGGCGCCGGACGCGCGGGCGATGGAGGAGGTGCTGCTCGAGACCGCGCGCCGCCTCCGGGACAACTACCCTTACTTTCACCCGCTCTACGCGGGCCAGATGTTGAAGCCGCCGCATCCGGTCGCGCGGCTCGCCTACGCGCTGGCGCTCTGGATCAATCCGAACAACCACGCGCTCGACGGCGGCCGCGCGAGCTCGGCGATGGAGAAGGAGGCCGTCGCCGGGATCGCGCGGATGTTCGGCTGGGAGCGCTTCCTCGGCCACCTCTGCGGGGGCGGCACGATGGCCAACCTCGAGGCGCTGTGGGTGTCGGGGAAGCTGGGCCCGGGCGGGACGGTCGTCGCCTCGACACAGGCGCACTACACGCAGCAGCGGATCGCGGGCGTGCTCGGGCTTCCCTTCGAAGCGGTGGCCTGCGACCGAAGGGGTCGGCTCGACGCCGGCGCCCTCGCGGCGCGCCTCGAGCGGGAGGACGTCTCGACCGTCGTCGCGACGGTCGGAACGACCGGGATGGGGGCGATCGACCCGCTCCCGGAGATCCTCGAGCTTCGCCGGCGGCACGACTTCCGCCTTCACGTTGACGCCGCGTACGGCGGCTACTTCGGCCTCGCCGACGATCTCGAGCCGGAGGCGCGGCGGGCCTTCGATGTCCTCGGGCAGGCCGACTCGATCGCCGTCGATCCGCACAAGCATGGCCTTCAGCCCTACGGCTGCGGCTGCGTGCTCTTCCGCGATCCGTCGGTCGGCCGCTTCTACAAGCACGACTCGCCCTACACGTACTTCACCTCGCGCGAGCTTCACCTGGGCGAGATCAGCCTCGAGTGCTCGCGCCCGGGAGCGAGCGCGGTGGCGCTCTGGGCGACGATGAAGCTGCTTCCGCTCGACCGCGGAGGCGAGTTCGCCCGCATGCTCGCCGCGGGGCGCGAGGCGGCCAGGACGCTGCATGAGAGATTGCGCGCGGACGGCCGCTTCGCGACCGCTTCGGCGCCGCAGCTCGACATCGTGGTCTTCGCCCCCCGCGCCGCGCGCGCAAGCGAGACGTCTTCTCTCGCTCGCAGGGTCTTCGAAGAGGCGGCGCGGCGAAACCTGCACCTGGCGCTGGCGGAGCTGCCGGCCGAGTTCTTCGATCTCGGGGGGATGGAGCGCGACCGGGAATCCCTGACGTGCCTGCGCTCGGTCCTGATGAAGCCGGAGCACCTCGGCTGGATGGACCGGATCCGGGGAATCCTGAGCGAGGCGGCGGACGCCGCGCTCCGGCGCCCGGGAACGCGGCTCTAGCGGCGAGCCGCGGCGTGCTCCTCGACAGGTACCTTCCCTTCTTCGAGGCGCGCGAGCGGCACGAGGTGCTCGTGCGCGCGGAGCCTTCGCGGGCCTACGCCGCGGTGCGGGCCCTCGATCTGGAGCGCTCCCTGCTGGTGCGCGCTCTCTTCCGGATCCGAACGCTTCCCGGGCAGATTTTGCGGCGGCAGCCGATCGCCCCGCGCGCGGCGCGGCCCTTTCTCGAGACGGCGCTGTCGATCGGCTGGCGCATTCTCGAGGAAGCGCCCGGCGAGGAGATCGTGGTCGGAGCCGTCACACAGCCCTGGACGGCCTCCCCCCGCTTTCAGGGAATGCCGGGCGAGGCCTTCTGCGCGTTTGCCGAGCCGGGGTACGCGAAGATCGCGTGGAATTTCGCCGTCCGCTCCGAGGGCCCGGGCGGGGCCCGGGTCAGCACCGAGACGCGCGTCGTCACGACCGACCCGGCGTCCCGGCGCCTCTTTCGCGCATACTGGCTCGTCTTTGGCCCCTTCATCCGCCTGATCCGAGTCGTGGCGTTGGAGCGATTGCGCCGGGAGCTTGCCCGGGAGCGGCCTGGTGTCTAATTCTTGCCGAGCACGGAGAGGAAGTTGACGGCTCGATCGGAGATCCCCGGAGGCCCGATGAGCGGGCTCGAGCCGCCGCCGCCCGAGGATCGGCCGCGCGCGGTGACGGTGATCGGGGCGGTCTGGCTCATCTTCGGAGTCTTCCGCGTTCTGAGCGGGCTCCTGGGACTGGCGATCTGGCAGTTCGGCGGCCTTCAAGAGATGTCCTCGGGCAAGGGTTTCTTCTCCGAGCTGCCCGGTGGCTGGGTGCTGCGCCTCGGCTTCCGGCATTTCGGCGCCTCGCTCCTGCTTCAGATCGTGGTCGGGATCGCGATCGCGATCTCGGCTTACGCCCTGCTGCGCCTGCGCCCGTGGGCGCGCACGGTCATCGAGGTTCTTTGCTGGCTCGGCCTGACGTTTGTCGTCTGCTTCGCCGCGATGTGGGCGCTCTTCTGGACGAGGGTTCCGCAGGCCGCCGCGCGCCCTGCCTGGACAGCAAGCGTCGGCGTGGCCGTCGCGCTCGGTATCTGTGGCGGCCTTGCGGCGGCCTTCGTCGCGATGATCCGTTCGCTTCGCCGTCCGGAGATTCGAGGAGCGTTCGGGGGACCGTGAGGGGTTCTGGGGCGAGCTGGGCGTGGCGAATCCTGCCCGCCGCCGTACTCTGCTTGACCGGAGTGGCCGGGTTCCGCGACGGTGTGGGCACGTATCGCGAAGCCGCGACCGCCGGACAAAAGCTCACGACGGTCGCCGAGCTCGGCTATGGCGTCGTGAGCGTGATTGCTCTGACGGGCTTGCTCGCCGGCCGGGCCTGGGCGAGGCCGGTCATGATCCTCTGGGCCGCGCTCGCCACGACCGCGGCGGCGGCCGCCACGGTTGCGTGGGGGGGCGAGGGGATCGGCGTGGCGGCCGTCGCGGGCGTCTCGACCGCGGCATTCTGCGGCCTGATGATCTGGATGGCTTTCCGGCGCCCTCGCCCCCGCTCCGACCGGACGGCGCGACCGGGTTGAATGTCGAAAGGAGAAGGCATGGGAATGTGGCTGCTGTCCGCGCTTCTGGCTTGGAGCGGGACGAGCGACGCCCAGATTCGCTGGAGCCCGCCGGGAACCATCATCGTCAACGTCGTCAATCGGGACCTCTCGCCCGTTCCGGGCGCGGCGGTCTCCATCCTTCGCGCGGAGTCGCCCGGCGGCGAGCCGGCGCGATCGGCCCTCGCCAACGCGGGCGGGCACGTCGAATTCCGGGCCCTCCCGCCGGGCTCGTACCTCGTCAAGGTCGGCCGCTCCGGGTCTCTGGACATGACCTTCGGTCCCGTTCCCATCGAAGACAGGACTCCCCCGGCGACGCGCATTCCCGAAATCCTCGCCGTGCTCAATCCCGTCCTGACCTTCTCGCCCTGAAACCCCGGCGCCGGCGCGCCGTAATGCGCCATATCGGGCGCGTCCGCGCGCCGAGAAGGAGGCACAACGGAAATGCCAAGACCGGGCGAGCCTCACCGCCAGCTGCGGAAGCTGGTCGGCTCCTGGAGAGGGGAGGAGAGGCTGAGTCCTTCGCCGTGGGATCCCGTCGGGGGAACGGCGGTCGGCCGGGTGGAGAACCGGTCGGCGCTGGACGGCTTTGCCGTCGTGCAGGATTACGAGCAGGAGCGAAACGGCGCCGTCGGATTCCGCGGGCATAGAGTCTTTTCCTGGGACCCGTAGCGCCAGTGCCACGTCCTCCACTGGTCGACTCGATGGGCATGCCGGGCAGCGAGTTCGTCGGGAAATTCGAGGGCGACGTCCTGACCGTCTCGAACAAGGGCCCCCGGGGGCACAGCCGGGCCGTCTTCGATCTGCGCGAGCCGGGCCGCGACGTCTTCCGCATGGAGATGTCCCCGGACGGCGCCAACTGGCAGGCCTTCATGGAGGGGCGGTACTCGAAGGACCACTGATCGAGGGCGGTCGAGCCGCGCCCGGGACCTTCGCGGGGGGACTATGATCCGCGCCAAATCCGCGAAGGAGATGCTGCATGAAAAACCGTTGGATTCTGGGGTGTCTGCTCCTGGGTGCGGCGGCGGCCGGCGCGCCTGGCGCCGAGACCGGCGCCGCGGCGGTCGACGCGCGCTGGAGCGCCGCGATGAAGGCGAACGATCTGAACGCCGTCATGGCCTGCTATGCGCCGGACGCGGTGATGTGGCTGCCGGGCGCTCCCGAGGCGCGCGGCGAGAAGGCGATCCGCGAGGCCTACCAGGGGATGCTTTCGGCCAACACCGTCAAGGACGTTTCGCTTTCGAACACGCACTACGTGGTCGCGCGCGACCTCGCTTCGGGCTGGGGTGATTTCGCGTTGACCCTCGAGCCGAAGAGCGGAGGGGCGCCGACGGTGATGCGGGGGCGATTCACGGCCGTGGCGCAGCGACGGAGCGGCCGCTGGGTCTACGTCGCGGATCACGCCTCGTCCGGGCCCGAGAAGCCTTGAGGCGGACGGCCGGCCCGGCCTGACGCAACGCAAGCCGCCCGGAGAAGGGGGTGCGACGTGGCGTGGGTATTTCTGCTGATCGCCGGTCTGATGGAAGTCGTCTGGGCCATCGGGCTGAAGTACACGCGCGGGTTTTCGCGCCCCCTGCCGAGCGCGGTGACGCTCGCGGCCATGCTCGGAAGCTTCCTCTTTCTCTCCCGCGCCCTCGTCACGCTGCCCGTTGGCACGGCCTACGCGGTCTGGACGGGGATCGGGGCGGTGGGAACGGCCGTGCTCGGGATCCTGCTCTTCCGGGAGCCCGCCACCGCCGCGCGCCTGGTCTGCATCGGCCTGATCGTGGCCGGGATCCTGGGCTTGAAGCTCGCGGCGGGTCAGGCTTCACCCGGAGGGCTCCCGTGATCCGCGCGCCGTGTCGCCGATGATCGCCCCTTCCTACTCCCATGGCGCGAGCCCGATCCCGCTGCTCGGCGAGACGATCGGCGAGAACCTGCGCCGGACGGTCGAGCGCTTCGGCGACCGCGAGGCGCTCGTCGTGCGGCACCAGGGATATCGCGCCACCTACCGGCAGCTCTGGGAGCAGGTCGGCCTGGCGGCCCGGGGGCTTCTCGCGCGCGGCGCGCGGCGGGGAGACCGCGTCGGGATCTGGGCGCCGAACCGGTACGAGTGGGTCGTCGTCCAGTACGCGACCGCCCGAATCGGCGCGATCCTGGTCAACATCAACCCGGCCTACCGCGCGACCGAGCTCGAGTACGCGCTCTCCCAGTCGGGCGTCTCGCTCCTGCTGCTCGCCCGGGGATTCCGCCAGAGCGACTACGCGCAGATGCTCGCGGAGGCTCGCGGGCGCTGTCCCGAGCTCGAGGAGTCGATCGTCCTCGAAACGGGCTGGGAGGCGCTGCTTTCCGACGGGCGGCGGGTCGGCGAGGAGGAGCTGGCGCGGCGGGAGACCGCGCTCCAGTTCGACGACGCGATCAACATCCAGTACACCTCGGGGACGACGGGCCGCCCGAAGGGCGCGACGCTCTCGCACCACAACATCCTCAACAACGCGTACCTCGGGGGGAAGACCCTGCGGTACGGCGCCGAGGACCGCGTCTGCATCCCCGTTCCCTTCTACCACTGCTTCGGGATGGTGCTGGGGAACCTCGCCTGCACGACGCACGGCGCCTGCATGGTCGTACCCGGCGAAGCCTTCGAGCCGCTCGCGGTGCTCGAGACGATCGCGGCGGAGCGGTGCACCTCGCTCTACGGCGTGCCGACCATGTTCATCGCGGAGCTCGACCATCCGCGGTTCGGCGACTTCGACCTCTCGAGCCTCCGGACGGGCATCATGGCCGGCGCTCCCTGCCCGGTCGAGGTCATGCGGAGGGTCCTGACGAAGATGCACCTGCCGGAGATCACGATCGGTTACGGCATGACGGAGACCTCGCCGATCTCGACGATGACGGCCGTGGACGACCCGCTGGAGAAGCGCGTCGAGACGGTCGGACGCGTGCACCCGCACGTCGAGGTCAAGATCGCGGACCCGGGCACGGGAGCGGTCGTCCCGAGGGGCGTCGTCGGCGAGCACTGCACGCGCGGCTACAACGTGATGCTCGGCTACTGGAAAGACGAGGAGGCGACGCGCAAGGCGATCGACGAGGCCGGCTGGATGCACACGGGGGACCTCGCGACGATGGACGAGGAGGGCTACGTCCGCATCGTCGGGAGACTCAAGGACATGATCATCCGGGGAGGGGAGAACGTCTATCCGCGGGAGGTGGAGGAGTTCCTCTACTCCATCCCCGGGGTCGCCGACGCGCAGGTGATCGGGGTGCCGAGCGAGAAATACGGCGAAGAGGTGATGGCGTGGATCCGGCTTCGCGAGGGCGCCGCGGTGACCGAGGAGGATCTCGCCTGCGCCTGCCGCAACCGCATCGCCGGCTTCAAGGTCCCGCGCTACTGGAAATTCGTCGAGTCGTTTCCGATGACGGTGACGGGCAAGGTCCAGAAATTCCGGATGCGGGAGATCGCGATCGAGGAGCTGGGGCTTGGGCCCGCGGCGCGGGACGGGATTCGCGCCGGATCGAACTGAGAGCCGTGCCGCTCTTTCTCGACATGGGGGATCACCGGCTGGAGTACGCCTGGCACGGCCCCGAGCCCGGGCGCGCTCCAACCCTCGTCTTCCTTCACGAGGGTCTGGGCTCTCTCTCCACGTGGCGGGACTTTCCCGCGGCGCTGGCCTCCGCCGTCGGCTGCGGCGCGCTGGTCTACAGCCGGAGGGGCTACGGCGGCTCGGATCCGGCGGCGCTGCCTCGCCCCGTCCGGTTCATGCACGAGGAGGCCCTCGTGTCGCTGCCTCGCGTCCTCGAGCTTCTCGGCGTCCGCGAGCCGATCCTCGTCGGCGAGAGCGACGGCGCCTCGATCGCTCTGATCTATGCGGGCAGCGCCGCCGGCGCCTCGCGCGTTCGCGGCCTGCTGCTCGAGGCGCCGCACGTTTTCGTCGAGCCGGTGTGCCTGGCGAGCATCGCCGCCGCCGGCGAGTCCTTCCGGAGCGGAGACTTGAGGCGCGCCCTCGCCCGGCATCACGCCCGGGACGTGGACGCGACCTTTCGCGGCTGGAGCGAGGTCTGGCTCGATCCGGACTTCCGGCGCTGGAACATCGAGGAATTCCTCCCGGGAGTCCGCGCTCCGGTTCTCGCCATCCAGGGAGAGGACGACCAGTACGGCACGCTGCGGCAGATCGAGACGATCGCCGCGCGCTGCGCCGCGTACGTCGAGCTGCTCGTCCTGCCGCGCTGCGGCCACGGCCCGCACCGCGAGGAGCCGGAGCGCGTCCTCGCGGCGATGAGGCGCTTTCTGAGACAGGAAATCCTGGAACCGCCCTCGGGCGGCTCCTGAGAGGAGGCTGTATGCCGAAGCTCGATGCCGAGAGGCTCCAGCGGTTTCTCGTCGAGGAAGGCCTGGACGGCCGGGGCAGATTCGTCGTCGAGGACGTGGGGGAGATGACGGCGCGCGTGCGCCTGCGCGCCACCAGCCGCAACCTGCGTCCCGGCGGCACGCTGTCGGGCGCGTCGCTGATGGCCCTGGCGGATCTCGCGATCTACGCGGCGCTGCTCGGGGAGATCGGCCTGGTTCCGCTCGCCGTGACGACGTCCCTGACGATCAACTTCCTCCGAAAGCCGCCGCTGGCGGACGTCCTGGCGGAGGCGCGCCTCTTGAAGGTCGGAAAGTCGCTGGCGTTCGGCGAGATCGTCCTCGCCTCGGAAGGCGATCCTCGGCCCGTCGCGCACGCGACGAGCACGTACTCGATCCCTCCTCGCCCGCCGGCGTGATCGATCGCGGGCGCCGGTATATCGTGGCGCCCGCGAATCGGCGCGCGTCCTCGTGAGGTGATCTCGTGAATCTCGTCCGCCGCGTCTTGCTCGCCCTGTCCCTTTTTTCCGGGCTCGCCGGCCTTCCGCGGGCCGCGGGCCAGCCGTACGATCCGGCGCTCTACGCCGAGATGCGGTGGCGCCTGATCGGGCCGTACCGGGGCGGCCGCACGGTCGCGGGGACGGGCGTGCCCGGCCGGCCCCATCTCTTCTACGTCGGCGTCAACAACGGCGGCGTCTGGAAGACGACCGACGCGGGACGCACGTGGGAGCCGATCTTCGACGGACAGCCGACCGGCTCGATCGGGGCGCTCGCGGTCGCGCCTTCGAACCCCGAGATCCTCTACGTCGGCAGCGGCGAGGGACTGCAGCGTCCCGATCTCTCGGTCGGCGACGGAATCTACAAGTCGCTCGACGGCGGCAAGAGCTGGCGGCACCTGGGGCTTCGCGACGGGCGGCAGATCGGCGCGATCCTGGTCGACCCGAAGGACTCGAACCGCCTCTTCGTCGCCGTGCTCGGTCACCCTTACGGGCCCAACGTGCAGCGGGGCGTCTTCCGCTCGACCGACGGCGGCGCGTCGTTCGAGAAGGTTCTTTACAAGGACGAGAACACCGGGGCGATCGACCTCGCGTTCGATCCCGCCGACTCACGGACGGTCTACGCGGTGCTCTGGGCCGCGCGGCTCGGCCCCTGGGAGTACGAGAACGAATACAGCGGCCCCGGCAGCGGCCTCTTCCGCTCGACCGACGGCGGGACGAGCTGGCAGCAGATCGGGGAGGGCCTGCCGACCCCGGCCGAGGGACTGGGGCGAATCGGCATCGGGATCGCGCCCGGCGACCCGAACCGCATCTACGCGCTCGTCCAGGCGGCGGGCAAGCGCCAGGGTCTCTACCGCTCGGAAGACGCGGGACGGACCTTCGCGCGCGTCAACGGCGAGGATCGGGTCACGGGGCGCGGAGAAGATTTCGCCTGCGTGCGCGTGGATCCGAGGAACCGGGACGTGGTTTACGTCGGCAACACGTCGACATACCGATCGACCGACGGCGGGGTGAGCTTCACCGCGTTCAAGGGCGCTCCGGGCGGCGACGACTACCACGGCATCTGGCTCGACCCGGACCGCCCCGAGGTCATTCTGCTGACGGCCGACCAGGGCGCGACGGTCTCGGTCAATGGCGGGAAGACGTGGAGCTCCTGGTACAACCAGCCGACCGGCCAGATGTTCCACGTCACGGCCGACAACCGATTTCCCTACTGGGTCTATGGGGGGCAGCAGGAGTCGGGCTCCGCGGGAGTCGCCTCCCGCGGCAATGACGGTCAGATCACGGCGCGCGACTGGCACACCGTGGGTGTCGAGGAGTACGGGTACGCGGCCCCCGACCCGCTGAATCCCGGCGTCGTCTACGGCGGCAAGGTCACGCGCTACGACGAAAAGACGGGCATGACGCAGCAGATCGGGCCGGTCGTGCTGCGCACCGGCAAGTACCGCTTCGTTCGGACGGCTCCGATTCTGTTCTCGCCGGTCGATCCGCACGTCCTCTACTTCGGGTTGAACGTCCTCTTCAAGACCTCCGACGGCGGGCAGCACTGGGAGACGATCAGCCCCGACCTCGGTCGCGAGGACGCGGGCGTGCCGGCCAACCTCGGCATCTACGCCGAGAAGGCGAGGCGCCACCGCCGCGGCGTCATCTACTCGATCGGCCCCTCGCCGAAGGACGCCGGCACGATCTGGGCCGGGACGGACGACGGCTTGATCCACGTGACGCGCGACGGCGGAAAATCCTGGAAGAACGTCACGCCTCCCGAGATGACCCCGTGGAGCAAGGTGACGCAGATCGACGCCTCCCACTTCGACGCCGAGACGGCCTACGCCTCCGTCTCGCGATTTCGTCTCGACGATCTTTCCCCCTGCATCTACCGGACGCGCGACGGCGGAAGGAGCTGGCAGAGGATCGTGCGCGGACTTCCCGACGACGCCCCGGTCAACGTCGTCCGGGAGGATCCGGAGCGGCGCGGGCTTCTCTTCGCCGGCACGGAACGGGCGGTCTGGGTCTCCTTCGACGACGGCGAGCACTGGCAGCCGCTGCAGCAGAATTTGCCGGCGACTTCCATGCGGGACCTGGTCGTGAAGGGAGACGACCTGGTCGTCGCGACGCACGGGCGCTCGTTCTGGATTCTGGACGACGTCACGCCCCTGCGGCAGCTGACGCCCGCGGTCGCGGCCTCCGCGGGCCACCTCTTCCGGCCGGAGCGGACCTGGCGCGTGCGGCGCGACCAGAACACCGACACGCCGCTGCCGCCCGAGGAGCCGGCCGGCAAGAACCCGCCCGACGGGGCGATCCTCGACTACTGGCTCGGGACCGCGCCGGCCGGGCCGGTCACGCTCGAGATCGCCGACGCGGCCGGCAAGCTCGTGCGCCGGTTCTCGAGCGCCGAGCCGCCGGAGCCTGCCGATCCCGGGGCGCACCCCGTCCCGGCGTTCTGGTTTCGCCCGCCGCAGCCTCTGTCGGCCGCGCCGGGAATGCATCGGTTCGTCTGGGATCTCCACTACCCGCCGCCGGCGGTGCTGCGCCGCGAGTTTCCGATCTCGGCGATTGCGGGCGACACGCCGCTTTCCCCGCAGGGACCCGTCGTCCCGCCGGGCCGCTACACCGTCACCCTCACGGTCTCGGGCGCGGCGCTCTCCCAGCCCCTCACCGTCGAGATGGACCCGCGCGTCGAGACGCCGCCCGAGGGCCTGAAGAAGCAGTTCGACCTCGCCATGGCGATCTGCGAGGAGCTCCGCAAGGACGACGAGGCGTTGCGGCAGGTGCGCCGCATGCGCGGGGAGCTCGCGAGCCGGCGAGAACGCGTGAAGGACGGCTCGCTCTTGCGCGACCTCGTCGGGCTGGACGCCCGCGCCGCGGAGCTCGAGAACGGAGGGGGAAGCGAGGGGAGCCTCGAGACGCAGGGCCTTTCCAGGCTGAACGCGCGTTTCGGGACGCTGCTCGAGGTCGTCGAGGGAGCCGACGCCTCTCCGACGAGCCAGGCGGTCGAGGCCTTCGGGCAGGCGCGGGCGGCGCTCGGCGAGAAGCTGCAGCGCTGGCAGGAGCTTCGCGGCCGCGACGCGGAGGCCGTCAACGAGAAGCTCCGGGCGGCGAATCTCCCGCCGCTGCCGCTCTGAGCGGCGCCCCGGCCCTCCCC
>JBLMXY010000121.1:0-5808 GCA_050257975.1 Acidobacteriota bacterium | reverse complement strand
CGAGCGGCCCGAGAATCTCGTAAGAGCCCAGACGAAGTCCTGGCGTAAGACTCACGCGGCCGTCCTCAATCGGCCTTCTCCGGCATCCAGCCGCTCAAGACCGTGATGGGCAGGGACGCGTCCTCCGGACGTCGCGAATTGACGACGAAGCGCTGGCCGTCACGGGTCACGTCGTAGTGGTTCCGAGCCTCGATGAGCGGCATGATCCGAGTCTGGAAGAGAGCCCTTGGCGGGGCGGCTTCGAGGCTCGCTCCAGGACGAATCTCGATGGACATCAGCTTCCGGTCGAGCGAGACGTAGAAGAGCTCTTTCCCGTCTCCTCTCCATCGCGGCTGCTCTCCTCCCCCTTTGGAGACCTGGCGACGCTCGCCCGCCTCGGGGAAACTCCGGACGAAGATCTCGGGCGTGCCCGACTCGTCCGACTCGTAAGCGAGCCAGCGTCCGTCGGGAGACAGACGGGCCCCCAACTGGTTGAACGCGGCCTGCAGCAGCGGCCGGCTCGTTCCGGTCTGGAGGTCGCGCACCCAGACGTCGAAGTGAAACCTCCGGAAGTCGTAAGCCTCGTAGAAGAGGAGGCGGCCGTCTCTCGACCAGTCGTCCAGCGGCATGAAGCCGGGCTGCCGGAACAGCACGGTCTCCGGTCCCGCCCCTCGGGCGCCCTGGACGAAGACCTCGGGAGACGCGAAGCTGGTGTAGACGATCCGGCTTCCGTCGGGGCTCCAGAGGGGCGTGGCGGCGACCGTGGCCTTGCTCGAGAGCCGGGCGAGACTTTCGCGCCCGAGATCGATCATCCAGATCGTCCCCTGGAACTTCTCCGGATCGAATCGCGGGACGGCGAGCCACCGGCCGTCCGGCGAGAGAGTGGGCTCCCAGTACGCGCCGTCCGGGCCGACCGCGCCGAGCTCTCGGCCAGAACGGTCGTACCAGAGAAGCCGGCTCAAGAAGGCTCCCCCCGTTTGACAGGCGAGGAGTCCCGTCCGGGAGGCGGAGAAGGCGGTCGCGCCGGTCGCGACGACGTCCGTGCCGACGCCGTCCAGAACCGAGAAGGCCTCTCCCGAAAAAGCGAGCCGATTCGGGTCGAACGGCCGGGCCATCAGGCGGCTTCCGCTCCGATAGACAAGCACGCCCGGATCCGCATAGAGGGCCTCCCCGTCGGAGGAGACGAGCCGCGTCGTCTCGCTGCTGTCGAGAGAGCCCGCGAAGATGCCGATCGAATTGGGATTGCCGCCGAGGGCGAAGTAGAGGAAGTGGCGTCCGTCGGGGAGGAAGGTCGGCCAGCGGTACGACCCCCTTCCTCGAGAAACGAGGGCCGGCAGAACCGTCGGCTCGCCGCCGTTCTCGGGCACCCGATGGACTTCTCCCCCGGTGTTGACCGAGAAGAGAATCGTGCCTCGGGAGCCCCACGAGCCGCCGCGCGGGCTGGTCGCGTCGCAGAGAACCTGAACGGATCCTCCGGACGCATCGATCCTCATGAGTTTCCCCCGGGCGAAAAAGGCGAGAGAGCGGGAATCGGGAGACCAGAAGGGGTAAGCGGCGCCGTCGGTGCCGCCGAGGGCCCTCGCTTCGAGCCCGTCGAGGTCGCGGATCCAGATGAGATCCCGGCCGTCGGCGGTCGTGCCGACGAACGCCAGGCGGCGGCCGTCCGGAGAGAGCGCCAACATTCCCTGGATGGAAACTCCCGTGGGGGGCGAGATCGTGAAGCGCAGCCGAGCGGAGGGGGCGGCATCGCCTCGCCTTCGAAGAGCCGGGACCAGGATCAAGGCGAGCAGGGCCGTCAGGAGAACGCCCGCGATCGTCCAGGCAAGCCGCTCGCGCAGGCGTGAAGCCGGCGCCTTTGGCACGTGCTCGCCCGGGGCCTCGCTCCCGAGGCCCGAGGTCGGAGAGAAGACCTCGAGCCCGAAGGCCACGTCCCGTGCCGATTGAAACCGCTGGTCCGGACGCTTCTCCAGACACCGGCGTACCAGCCGCTCCAGGGCGGGGCTCACCGCGCGGCCCGGCCCGGACATCTCGGGAGGCTCCTGCGAAAGAATCGCGGAGGCCGTGTCCGCCGGAGTCGCCCGCCGGAAGGCGCGCCGTCCCGAGAGCATCTCGTAGAGAACGGCGCCGAAGGCGAAGAGGTCCGCCCGGTGGTCCACCGGCAGGCCGCGGATCTGCTCGGGGGCCATGTACTGGACCGTGCCGAGAATCGTCCCCGGCTCCGTGAGCGCCCGGGCAGCCGCCTCGGTGGGAAGCGAGGAGTCTCCGGTTCCGGACCCGGTGCTCGTCTCCTTGGCGAGCCCGAAATCGAGAATCTTGACGCCACCGTCGCGGGTCATGAAGACGTTCTCGGGCTTCAGGTCCCGGTGGACGATCCCCTTCTCGTGCGCGGCAGCCAGCCCCTTCGCGATCTGGACCGCATACTCGACTGCCTTCCGAACCTCGAGCGGCCCCTCTTCGATGCGATCGCGCAGGGTCTCCCCATCGAGGAGCTCCGTGACCGCATAGGCGACGGAGCCCTCCTTCCCGAAGTCGAAGATCGAAAGAATGTTGGGGTGCGACAGGGCCGCGACCGCCTGCGCCTCGCGCTCGAAGCGCGCGAGCCGATCGGGATCGGCAGCCACCCTCTCCGGCAGCACCTTGATCGCCACTTCCCTCTTCAACCGCGCATCTCGCGCCCGGTACACTTCTCCCATGCCGCCCGCGCCCAAGGGCGAGAGGATCTCGTAGGGGCCGAGACGGCTTCCGGCGGGCAGAGTCATGGGCGGCAACGCATAAGCGATTACTTATGTATCGTCGGCGGCGTCTCGAGCGTCGACCGCCTGGTCCGAGAGCCGGTTTCTGCGGCTTTGGAGGCGAGACCCCCGGAACGCCGCGGCCGCTTCATGCGCGTTACTTCCGCGCCAGGCCGGCCGTCCAGCTGGCGACCAGCGCCACGCGCGACTCGGCAGTTCCCTCCGGCAGAACGGCCAGGAGGATCCTCTCGAAGTCGGGCGACGCCGTGATCGCTGTAAAGGGTGGCGGCTTGAAGAGCGGCTTCGGCGGCCCGATCTCGAGTCCGGACGGGCCCGGCTTCACGTCGACCGACATCGCCGTCGTCCCGTCGCCGTAAATGATCTCGCGACCGTTGGAGGCCCAGACCCCTCCCACCGCCCCGTTGGTCGAGATCTGCCACTTGCCGCCCGGACCGGGGAAGGGAACGGCATACAGCTCCGTCCGGCCCGACTCCTCCGAGATGTACGAGAGCCACCGTCCGTCGGGCGAGAACGACGCTCCGAGCTCGTCGAATCCGGTCGCGACGAACGGATACGCCTTTCGGTCTCCGAAGAGGGGAAGGATCCAGATGTCGGTCTTGGTCCTGGCGCCAGGGCCGATGTACTCGAAGACCAGGAAACGGCCGTCCCGGGACCAGTCGTCCGGCGATACCACCGTCCCTTCCTCGTGGAAGAGCGTCTGTTCCCCTCCGGCGCCGCTCGAAGCCTTCGCGTAGATTCCCGACTGGCCCTGCCTGCCGCCCTTTGCGTACGCGATCCGGCTGCCGTCGGGCGACCAGACGGGGCTCGCGGCCGTCGCTCCGAAGGTCAGGCGCGTTCGAACGCCTCGCGAGTCGATGATCCAGATGTCCGGCGCTCCGGTCGAAGGATCGGCGATCGCCGCGGCCACCCGGTTTCCGTCGGGAGCGTCGGCGAGCGACAGGTACTGGGCGGACTCGCCGAACGGCTCGCCCAGGGGCTTTCCGGAACGGTCGAACCAGCGCAGGCGCGAGTTCACCTCGGAGCTCCCGGTGCCGTAGACGAGCAGGCCGTTGTCGGAGGCGGCGAAGCTTCCCCGGAAGAAGCCGGCATCGTACTGGACGCCGTCGGCGATCGGGACCGGCTCTCCCATCAGGCGGCGGCTCCCGGCGTCGAAGCGCTGCGCGACCAGGATCTTCTCGCGCATGTAGAGCAGATGCCCCGAGGCATAGACGACGTTCGAGCGCGCCTGGAGGAGAAGCGATCTCTCGCTCGAGCCGAGGGCGCCGACGAAGATCGCATTGCTCTGGCTCTCGGTTCCCACTCCGTGCGATCCGGCCATGTAAAGAAAGTGTTTCCCGTCTGGAAGAAACGCGGCCCAGCGGTGCGTCGTTTCCCGCCGCGAGGCGTCGAGCTTCGTCTCGGGCACGGCGGTGCCTCCGCCGGCCGGGACGCGAAAGATTCCAGTCGTGGTATCGGGCGAGAAGAGGATGATGTCGTCCCGATTCCAGGAGCCGTTTCGGCCGTTGCGCGCCTGGCAGACCGCGAGCGGAGGGCTGCCGGCCAAGTCCACTCGCTCGAGCTTCCCGTCGGCGAAGAAGGCCAGATTTCGGCTGTCGGGAGACCAGAAGGGGAACGTCGCGCCCTGGCTTCCCGGAATCGGGCGGGCGGCGAGCTCGTCCAAAGGTCGAAGCCAGAGCACGTCCTTGCCGTCGGGCCCCTTCGCCGAAAAGGTGACGTACCGGCCGTCGGGGGAGACCGACAGGGCGCCCGAGTTGATGCCGCTCGTGTCGAAGGCGGACTTCTCCGGCGGAAGGAGGAAGGAACGCATCGCGCGGCGCTCGACCGGCGCCCGCCGGAAGTAGCCGAAGGCGAAAAGCCCCGCCGCGACCGCCGCGACGGCGGCTACGACCCACGCGACCTTCTCGCGGTTTTTTCGCCGGGCCACGACCGGGGCGGGCAGGCCCGCCTGAGAGCCGCCCTCGGCGATCCACTGCAGCTGCAGCTTCACGTCGTGCGCCGTCTGGAATCGATCTTCCGGATCCTTGGCGAGGCATGTCTTCACGACCCGGATCAGGGCGGGAGGCGTCATCGGCGCGATTTGCGAGATCGCCGCCGGATCGTCTCGCAGGATCGCCCCGATCAGAGAGGCCTGGCTCTTTCCCGAGAAGGCCTTCTGGCCCGTTGCCATTTCGTAGAGAAGCGCGCCGAAGGCGAAGAGATCGCTGCGCGCGTCCGCCTCCTTGCCTTCCAGCTGCTCGGGCGCCATGTACTGGAAGGTTCCCAGCACCGTTCCCCGCTCCGTCAGGGGCCCGCTCGCCTGCGCCTCGGTTGCCAGGCGCGACACGCCCGACAGATCCGGCCCGTGCGCTCCCTGAGCCTTCGCCAGCCCGAAGTCGAGCAGCTTGATGCCGGAGGCCGTGATCATGACGTTGCCCGGCTTCAAGTCCCGGTGCACGATCCCCCGGCGGTGCGCCTTGTCCAGGGCATCGGCGATCTCGATCCCGAAGCGATAGGTCTGCTCGAGAGGCAGGGGTCCCCTGGCGAGCCGTTGCGCAAGCGTCTCGCCCTCGAGGTACTCCATGACGAGGTACTCGACCTCGCCTTCGCTGCCGACGTCGTAGAGCGCGCAGATGTGCGGATGCGAGAGCTGCGAGATCGTCTTCGCCTCGCGCTCGAACCGCTGCCGGAACTCGGCAGACGAGGAAAGCTGCTGTGGCAAGACCTTGACCGCGACGGTGCGCTCCAGGCGCATGTCGCGGGCCCGGTAGACCTCGCCCATGCCGCCCGCGCCGAGAGCCGCGAGAATCTCGTAGGGTCCAAGGCGCGAACCCGCTGGAATTCCCATCGCGCGCCGGGATCTTACCCCGCCATCATCCGCTCAACGGACCGCTCGCCTCGGAACGGTCCCCGGCCCGGAGGGTGCGGAGCGGCGTGATCAACCGCTCTTGCCATCACGGCGGCGGCAGAGGGGTACGCGGGGGCGGCAGAACCCGGCCTTCCTCTCCGGGCTCCGCGGAGGGGCGGCGGCTTCGGCACCGTCACTTCGTTCGAGTTCCGGCTTCGCGAGCTCCGCCAGGAGGCTCGACGGCGCAAGTTC
>JBLMXY010000120.1:0-17532 GCA_050257975.1 Acidobacteriota bacterium | reverse complement strand
GGGCGCTCGGAAGCGAGTTCCGGGTCAATACCTACACGCCGGGCTCCCAGTCGTACCCGGCGGTCGCGGCGAATTCCTCCGGCAGCTTCGTCGTCGTCTGGCAGAGCTATGGCCAGGACGGCGACGACGCCGGCATCTTCGGACAGCGGTTCGACAGCACCGGAGCGAAGGTCGGAGGGGAGTTCCAGGTCAACACCTATACGACGAGCTATCAGTTTCATCCCTCTGTCGCGATGGACGCCGCGGGGAACTTCGTCGTGGTCTGGGAGAGCTACCGGCAAGACGGCTCCGGGGCGGGAGTCATCGGACGCCGCTTCAACGGCTCGGGAGCCCCGCAGGGCGGGGAGTTCCTGATCAACGCGACGACGAGCGGGCACCAGCGTACTCCGCACGTCGCCTCCGACGCGTCCGGTAACTTCGTCGTCGTCTGGAGCGCATATGGCGACGGCTCCGAGATCGGAATCGTGGGAAGGCAATTCGGCGCCTCCGGGAGCCCGCGGGGCGGCGAATTCACCGTGAACACCTTCACCTTGTCGGCGCAGATTCTTCCGGACGTCGCCATGGGTCCCGCCGGGAACTTCATGGTCGTCTGGCAGAGCAAGGGCCAGGACGATTTCGGGGATCCGGACGGGTGGGGCATCTTCGCCCGGGCCTTCGGTGCTTCGGGTCGCCCCTCGAGCGTCGAGTTCCAGGTGAACACGTATACCTCGGGCTATCAGACCTTTCCCACCGTGGCCCTGGACGGCCGGGGGGACTTCGTGATCGCGTGGCAGAGCGCCCACCAGGACGGGTATGGCTACGGGGTCTTCGCGCGCCGCGGAGGTTTCCCGCTGCCGCAGGCGTTGAACGTCGACGCCCATTCCACGGCGGGCACCAGCTCCGATGTCGACGGCGTGCTCGAAGCGGGCGAGAGCGTGCTGGTCGAGTCGAACTGGAAGAACACGGGTGCGATCGGCATTCCCTTGACTGGTACGGTCTCGGATTTCGCCGGGCCCGCGGGCGCGGTCTACACGTTGGCCGACGCCTCCGCCGACTTTGGAACGGTCGCCGCCGGAGCGGCGAGCGATTGTCGCGGTGCGACCGGCAACTGCTATCGGCTTGCTGTCTCGGCGGCTCCGCCGAACCGTCCGAGCCACTGGGATGCGCGGTTCACCGAGTCGCTGAGCACGGGCGTCGCGAAGGTCTGGACCCTGCACGTGGGCGACAGCTTCCTGGACGTTCCCCGGTCACAGCCTTTCTACAAGAAGATCGAGACGCTCATGCACAGCGGGATCACGCTGGGATGCAGCGATGCGGACTACTGCCCCAACGGTTCGGTCACCAGGGGCCAAATGGCGATCTTCATCGCCAAGGGCATCGCGGGCACGCCGGCACTCATCCCGACGAGCGGCCTGGTGGGCGCCAAGCCCTACAACTGCGTCTCGGGGGGCGTCTCGGCCTTCAGCGACGTCCTGCCGACGGACATCTACTGCAAGCACGTCCACTACATCGCGGCGCAGAACGTGACCCTGGGCTGCACGGCCACCAAGTACTGCCCTGGCGATGCGGTGACGCGTCTCCAGATGTCCGCCTTCATCGCCAAGGCGATCGTCGCGCCGGGCGGCGGACCGGCGGTCCCGCTCGCCTACGGGCCGGATCCGGTCACGGGCTTCTCCTACTCCTGCGATGCCGGCTCGCCCAACGTTTACTTCACGGACGTGCCCGCGACCGATCCCTTCTGCAAGCACGTCCACTACCTCTGGGCCAGGGGCATCATCCAGGGCTGTGGTGGAGCCTCCTATTGCCCGTCGAGCTCCGTCACGCGCGACGCCATGGCGAAGTTCCTGGTGAACGCATTCACGCTGCAGCTCTACGGGCCGGGCCCCGGCGACGTCGCGTACGCGCCATGGGGCGCCTCGACGACGACAAACTAGAGCGCGGAGTCAGAGAATCGGGTCTGACCCGATTTTGCTTCGCCATGCGTTTAACGCCTGTTTAGACCGGAGTCTTCGCGCTTCGCGGGGCTCGGCTCGGCCCATTGACGCCGGCCTGTTTTGGCAGTAGCGTCGCCGCGTTTATCCGGACGGCCATGTCAGATCGAGGCACCCCGGGCGCGGCTCTCGCTTGCTTGCCTCGATGTCGGTGTGCCCCGACCGCTCTTCTTTCCTGCGGTTTCCCCTCTTTTCTTCTCGGCTTCGAATCGCTTCGAATTGGAGAGGAACCATGACCTGCAGCCGCAGCCGGAGCTTGCTCTTCCTGGCCTGTTTGCTCGCCGCCGACGGCGCTCCGCGAGCGCTCGCACAAACGCCGCCGCTCTCCCCCGAGTTTCAGCTGAACAACTTCACGACGGGCGACGAAAGAAACCCGACGGTGTTCCTCGACTCTGCCGGCAAAGGCTTCGCGGTCGCCTGGCAACGGCCGGGGGCCAGCGGTCTCGACGTCGCCGGCAATGCCTTCCGTCTGAACGGAGCCCCGATCGGTGGCTCCCCCGAGGGCCTCGTCAATACCTACACGACCGGCGGTCAGTTCCGGCCCCGGGTCGCGGGCGATTTCGAGACCCAGTTCGTCGTCGTCTGGATGAGCGGGGGGCAGGACGGAAGCTTCACGGGCGTTTTCGGACAGCGCTATGACAACACGGGAACTCCGCTCGGCTCGGAGTTCCAGATCAATACCTACACGACCGGCTACCAGTACGCCCCGGCGGTCGCGATGAACGCCTCGAACAAGTTCGTCGTGGTCTGGGCGAGCGACGGGCAGGACGGCGACAAGGGCGGAATCTTCGGCCAGCTCTACGACAACGCCGGCGCGAAGGTCGGCGGAGAGTTCCAGGTCAACGCCTACACGACGAGTTACCAGTACAACCCGGCCGTGGCCATGGACTCCTCTGGCAACTTCGTGGTGGTCTGGGGAAGCGTCGGACAGGACGGGTCGGGGACGGGCATCTTCGCGCGGCGCTACGACAGCGCGGGAGCGGCGAAGGGCGGCGAGTTCCAGGTGAACGTCACGACGACCGGCGAGCAGGGGCTCCCGGACGTCGCGTCCGACGCCTCGGGCAACTTCGTGGTCGTCTGGACTGGCGCCAACTTCGACGGTTCCGGCTACGGAATCGTGGGACGGCGCTTCGACGCGTCCGGAAACCCGCGGAGCGGCGACTTCCCGATCAACACCTACACCACCGGGAACCAGGCCCTGCCGCGTGTCGCGATGGATTCCACCGGGAACTTCCTCGTGGCCTGGCACAGCAAGGGCCAGGACGATTCCGCGGCGCCTAACGGATTCGGCGTCTTCGCCAGAGCCTTCAGCGCTACGGGCCGCCCATCGAGCGTCGAGTTTCCGGTGAACACGTTCACGACGGGTGACCAGAATCGCCCTGCGGTCGCCCTGGACGATCGCGGAGACTTCGTGATCGCCTGGGAGAGCAACGGGCAGGACGGCGACGGCTACGGGATCTTCGGCCGCTCGGGAGGCTTTCCGCCGGCTCAAGCGCTGAACGTGGACGCCCATTCGGCGACGGGGACGAGCTCCGACGTCGACGGCGTGCTGGAGCCCGGCGAGAACGTGCTTGTCGAGCCCCTCTGGCGCAACGCCGGCACGACCGATCTTCCGTTGACCGGGACGGCTTCCGCGTTCGACGGGCCCGCGGGCGCGCTTTACACGACCGCCGACAACTCGGCGGACTATGGAACGGTCGTAGCCGCGACGACGAGCGACTGCCGCGGCGCGACCGCCAATTGCTACCAGTTCGCGGTCTCGGCTCCCGCGAGCCGGCCGGCGACGCACTGGGACGCGCAGTTCAAGGAGTCTCTGAACACCGGCGTCGCGAAGGTCTGGACGCTGCACCTGGGCGACAGCTTCACGGACGTGCCGCGCTCGCAACCCTTTTACAAGAAGATCGAGACGCTGCTGCACAACGGAATCACCGCCGGCTGCACGCCGACGGCGTACTGCCCGGGCGATCCGGTCTCCCGCGGGCAGATGGCGATCTTCGTCGCCAAGGGCATCGCGGGAACGGCCGCGCTGATTCCAACGAGCGGCTCCGTCGGTGCCCAGCCATACAACTGCGTGTCGGGCGGTATCTCGCTCTTTACCGACGTCGCTGCGACGGACATCTTCTGCAAGCACGTTCACTACATCGCCGCGCAGAACGTGACGCTGGGCTGCTCGGCCACGCAGTACTGCCCGGGCGATACCGTGACGCGCCTCCAGATGGCGGCCTTCATCGCCAAGGCGATCGTGGCGCCCGGCGGCGGGCCGGCGATTCCCGTCAGCTACGGCCCGGACCCGGTCACCGGCCTCTCCTACTCCTGCAATGCCGGGTCGCCCGACGTCCACTTCACGGACGTGCCTGCCACCGACCCCTTCTGCAAGCACGTCCACTACCTCTGGGCCAAGGGAATCATCTCCGGCTGCGGGGCGACGGCCTACTGCCCGGCGAGCCCCGTCACGCGCGACGCGATGGCGAAGTTCCTGACGAACGCCTTCGAACTGCAGCTCTACGGGCCGTGATGTGCTCGCCGCGTCAGCCACCGACGGGGTCAACCCTCATTCGCTGAATCCGTGAGGGACGGGACCCCTGCTCTGACGACGCCTCGAAATCAGCAAATCAAGACTGACCCGATCCTCATCCTCCACCGAGGCAATAGCATCAACTTGTGCAAGGTGCGATAGAGCCTGGCTTGTCGATGGAGGTCTTCGAATTTCCCAGCTGGAAGGCGACGCTCCAGATGCTTGTCTGCATTGGCTTGGGCGCCTACATCATCTGGGCAGTCTCACTCCCGACTACCACAGGTGGGCCGTTCTGGCATGCCGTAGGTCTTGCTGTGGCAGTGGCGTGTTTCGTCATTGCAATCCGTACGCCTTGGAATCCTCATCGAATCACCGTCGACGGTGGAAGGGTGGTGATAAAGAACTTTGTGGGCGGGTCCCGAACCTGGGATCTCGCTGATCTCGACCTGTCGAACTCTAAGTCCATACGTTGGCGTGGCTCGGCGGCAATAAGGCTCAAGGACGGTCGTAAGGCGTTTCGAGTTGGGACGGACTTTCCTCGTTGGCAGCAGCTCTTGGAATGCCTGGCAGGCAGGGCTCTCGGCGATGAGGGAAACGATGCAGGTCGGTCCTGATTCAGCGATTTTGTTCGTCATCGAGCGTCTTCAAGAACGCGACGATGGCGGCCTCCTCGTCCGCCGTCAGACCGAGCTTGCCGACGGTCTCGCGCTCCATGTTGCGGACCTCTTCGGGGGCCGGCCAGCAGTTCTTTCCGAACTCCGGCGTCTTGACCGAGCCGCAGGCGGGGAGGACGTCCCGCGTGTTGTAGAAGTGGACGACCTGCTCGAGGCTCTTGAAGACTCCGTTGTGGCCGTAGGCCTTGACGAAGCCGGGCGACGGCCGGCGGTTGACGTTGCGCAGGGTCGGAACCTTGAACTTGCCGAGGTTCTCGTCGGCGTACGGCGCGTAGCGCGGATCGGTCTTCAGGAACCCGCCCAGTCCCTCGTCCCTCCACGCCGCGCCGTCCGGGTTGAACTCGGGCCCCATCTTGTAGAAGGGGTTCTCGGGATTCCGCGGCAGGCCGATGTTGTCGTAGGTGAAGTCGGTGAAGAGAGGCGGCTCTCCCTTCGGGCCCCGCTGGTGCGGATGGCAGCTTGCGCACTTTCCCTTGACCGCGAAGAGCGTGAGGCCGCGCCGCTCCTGCTCGCTGAACCGGGCTTTGCCGGAAAGGTACCGGTCGTAGCGCGAGGAGAAGGGCTGCGCCGCGGGCGACGTCTCGTACGCCGCGATCGCGTGCCCGATCACGTCATAGGCAGCCGCAGCGTTTGCCGGAGCGCAGGCGTCGGCGATCCCTCTCTTCTTCGCGACCTCTCGGAGCATTGCGGCATGCGGACCCCCGCACACCGCCGCAACCACGGCGGCGCCGTCCGGCAGGTTCTGCTCGAGCGGATTGGTGAAGGGTCCGAGCGCCTGCTCCGCAAGAGTGCTGCCGAGCCGCGCGCCGGTGGCGCGTCCGTCCCAGAAGCTTCCGCCGTAGAAGATGGCCTTGCCGTCTTCGGTCTTCGTCCCGAGAACGGGGCTCGCGGCGTAGGAGGAGGTCGGCGGCTTGCGGTTGCCAAAGCGCCCGTGGACGGCGCCGGGGTAGACACCTCCGGCCTTGTTGACGGCTTCGAGCGGCCCCGTGAATCCCACCCCCGGCGCATGGCAGGCCGCGCAGGACTGGCCCGGCGGGCTCGATAGCGACGTGTCAAAGAAGAGGCTTCCGCCGAGCTGCGCTTCCGGCGTCTGACCCGGCGCGGCTCCTGTCTGAGCTGTGGCCGCCGCGCCGGCGGCGAAAAGGGCGGCGGGAACGAAAAGGCGAAGCCAAGAGAATTGGGACATGGGCGGGCTCCTCCGCAGCCGAGGCTACCGGCGGGCGGGCACCGGTCCGAGATGCGGATGCATCAATCCGATGGCGTCGCGGTGCGTGTGGGCTTCGGGGAGACGTCGAGGATGGAGGCGCCGGCCGGTCCAAGAGCGGGCCGGAAGGCGATGACCGTGGGACTGCGAGGCGGGCGCGACCCGACGATCGGCATCCGCCCGCTCGAGGGCGGCGGCGTGGGGGTCGGCGAGGGGGTCGCCGTCGGTGTCGGCGTTGGCTCGAGCCACGCGCCGAGGATGGGAGAAGCGCTCGCCGCGTTGCCGGTCGGAGGCAGCCCGTAGGCGTCCTCGAGGGTGCGCAGCACGGCGTAGTGGTCGATCCGCCCCGCGTAGTCGCCCGGCACGACCATGGGCCCGACGAAGATCGTCGCGATCCGGTTCGATGAGTCCTCGCTCTCGTCGAAGGTCAGCACGAGGAGCGAGTCGTGGCTCATCGCCCACTGGACGTAGGGGTCGATATTGGCGCGCAGCCACGTGTCGCCGGTCGCCACACTGCAGTCGTGCATGTCGTTGCAGAGATTCGGAACGACGAAGGCGACGGCCGGCAGGAGGCCGTAGTCGGCGGGAAAACGCGCAAACGCCAGGTTGGCCGCCGACGGGACGTTGGTGAAGTTGACCCAGGGGTTGTGCTTGCGCGCATAGCGTCCGCTTGCGCATCCCGTGTAGCCGTCGTACGGCATCGACTCGCTGTAACCCGCGAAGGAGAGGCCGGCTGCGGCGAGGCGGCTGGCGACGTTCTCGTCGGAATAGGTATGAGGGCAGCTGTCGTCCGTCAGGCCCTTCGTCGTTCCCGCGAAGAGGGCGAGATAGTTGGGCTCGCTCGGATGCCCGACGGCGTGGCTGTCGGTGAAGCTCGCGCCGATCGTGCGAAGAAAGTTGATGTAGGGCGCGCCGGCGTTTCCGATCACGTCGGAATAGGAATGGTTTTCCATAATGACGACGACCGTGTGATCGGGTCTTGGCAGGTCGGCGGGCGGCGAGCTCAAGGATTCCGGTCCGCCTGAGGAGGAAGCGCTCGGCCACGGGACATTGGCGAGCGCGAAGACGCCGGCTGCGAGGAGAAGACCGGGACCGGCGGGAGAACGGGACATCGATTTCCGGCTGCGATTATCCCGCGAGAGAGCCGCGGCCGAGCTTAGAATTCCATCGCAATGTCCGGGAAGACAGGATCGGATCGCCTTTCACGCCGCGACTTCTTCCAGGTCGGGCTCGGCGGAACGATCGCCGCCGGCGCGTTTCTCTCCCGTTATCCGGGCCAGAGGTCCGTGGTGCGCGGCGCCTGCCCCCACGACTGTCCGGATACCTGTGCCTGGCTGGTCACCCGCAAGAACGGCAAGCTGGCGAAGATCGAAGCCGACACGATGCATCCCTTCACGCGCGGCGCGCTCTGTTCCAAGATGGACCACTACCTTGAGGACATCGTGTACAACCCCGAGCGCCTTCTGTATCCGCTGCGCCGCGTGGGCCCGAAAGGCGAAGGCCGCTTCGAGCGCGTGAGCTGGGACCAGGCGCTGGACGACGTGGCATCCCGCCTCAAGCGGATCCTCCGGGAGGACGGGCCGAGCGCGATCCTGCCGTACAGCGACGCGGGCACGCAGGGGGTGGTGCAATCGGAGTCGCTCGACCGGCGGTTCTTCGCGCGGCTCGGGGCGACGCGGCTCGAGCGCAACATCTGCGGGAGCGCGGGCTCCGAAGGCGTGACGGCCACCATGGGAACGACCATGGGGATCTTGCCCGAGGACATCGTGCGCAGCCGGCTCGTGCTGATCTGGGCGTCCAATCCCGTGCTGACAAACCCGCACGGCTGGGCGTTCATCGAGGAGGCCCGGCGGCGCGGCGCGCGCATCGTGACCATTGACCCTCAGAGGAGCGCCACGGCTGCCCGCTCCGACTGGCACGTGCAGCCGATTCCCGGAACCGACGCCGCCCTCGCGCTCGGGATGATGCACGTGATTGTGAAGGAGGGGCTGCACGACGCCGACTACGTCGAGCGCTACACCCTCGGCTTCGACAGGCTGCGCAAGCGGCTGGCGGAATACCCGCCCGAGCGAGTCGCCGGGATCACGGGCCTCGAGAAGGAAGAGATCGTGAAGCTGGCGCGCGCCTATGCCGGGACGCGCCCCTCGACCATTCGGCTTCTGGTCGGGATGGAGCACCGAGCCAGCGGCGCGATGAGCTTCCGCACGGTCGCCTGCCTTCCCGCGCTCGTGGGAGCCTGGCGGGAGCGCGGCGGCGGGCTGCTCTACATGACGTACAGCCTCTTCGAGTTGAACGGCGAGGCCGTCACGATGCCGAAGCTGGAGGACCCGAAGACCCGTTCGGTCAACATGGTGCAATTGGGCCGGGCGCTGACCGAAGAGGGGTTGAAGCCCACCGTTCGCGCCCTGATCGTGTACAACAGCAATCCGGCGACGATCGCGCCCAACCAGAATCTGGTCCGCCGCGGCCTCGCTCGCGAGGACCTGCTGACGGTCGTGCTGGAGCAGTTCCTGACGGACACCGCGCGGTACGCCGACTACGTCTTTCCCGCGGCCACACAGGTCGAGACACTCGACCTGATGACCTCCTGGGGACAGCGGTATCTCGCCCTGAACCTTCCCGCCGCGGCGCCGGCGGGCGAGGCCGTTCCCAACACCGAGTTCTTCCGGCGGCTCGCGTCGCGGCTCGATCTGAAGGAGCCCTACCTTCAGGACTCCGATGAAGAGATCGTGCGAGCGGCCTTGAAGAGCAGCCATCCTTATCTGAAGGGAATCACCTTCGAGCGCCTCCAGAAAGAGGGATGGGCGCCGCTCTCGTTGCCCGAACCGTGGCTTCCTTATGCGCAGGGCAAGTTCCCGACGCCCTCGGGAAGGTGCGAGTTCTACAACGAGAGACTGATCCCGGAAGGCCTCGACCCGCTGCCCGGCTACGTGCCGCCGAGAGAGAAGGCAGACGCGAGGCACCCGCTCATGCTGCTGACCTCGAAGGCATCGCCCCACTTCCTGAACTCGAGCCACGTCGGCGTCAAGCGCAGCGCGCAAGCGGAAGGCGAGCCACGGCTGCGGATGAATCCGGCCGACGCGGCGGCGAGGGGCATCGCCGACGGCGACATGGTCAGGGTGTTCAACGACCGCGGGTCCATGCTCGTGCGGGTGCGGCTCGTCGATCCGTCTCTCGTTGGGTCGATGCGCGCGGGAGTGGTCGCCATGTCGCACGGGTGGTGGGCGTCGCGGATGCCCGGAGCGTCCTCGCCGAATGCCCTGACCCCAGACGGGCTGAGCGACCTGGGCGGGGGCGGCGACTTTCACGACGCCCGCGTGCAGGTGGCCAGGGCCGGCTGACGCCGATCGTGGGAACGCGCGTCGAGGACCGTCTGAAGGAGCTCGGCATCGAGCTGCCGACACCGAGCAAACCCGGAGCGAACTACGTCCCGTTCGTCCGCACGGGCAACCTGATTTACCTCACGGGCCAGCTCTCGCAGTGGAACGGGGAGCGCCGCTTCGTCGGCAAGCTCGGCCGCGACTTCGGCATCGAGAAGGGGCAGCAGGCGGCGCGGCTCTGCGCCTTGAACCTCATCGCCCACCTGCGGACGGCGCTCGACGGGGACCTCGATCGGGTCGTCCGCTGCGTGCGGATCGCCGGGTTCGTCAACTCGACGCCGGACTTTTGCTCTCAATCCCAGGTCGTCAACGGCGCGTCCGACCTCTTCGTGCAGGTCTTCGGCGAAGCCGGCCGGCATACGCGGATGGCCGTCGGCGTCGCCGCCCTGCCCTACGACGTCGCGGTGGAGGTCGAGGGCGTGTTCGAGATCGCGTAACCCGAGCGCGGCCGACTCCCGGCATCACGCCGTCCCGATCGCCGGGGTGGCGGACGTCGAGATCGGCTTGCCGGGCTCCGGGTAGCGCTCGGCGGCGCTGCAAGCCCACGACGCGGAGGCGTGGCTTTCTTTCCTTCTGATGGATGATTACGTCCCGAGCCTCGACTTCCCATCGCGAGAAGCGGGGAAGCGTCTTCGATCTACGCCCGGAGAGCGCGCCGGCGCCCTCTCTCCTCGGGCAGCGTCTCCGGGACACCCGGCGAATCTCGACGAGATAAGCTGCGCGACGAGGTGAGCCTCCAGGTTTCATGACCGACGAGAACAAGAGCGACGCCCGGTGGTGGAGGCGGACGGTCGGTCCGCGCGCCTCCGGAATCTTCCAGGTCAAGACGGTCTTCCTTCGGCCCTCCCAGGTCGTCCGGCGGCCTCGAAAGCTCTGGCGGCCCCCGTTTGCCTGGATCCTGTGGCTGCTGCTTTTCGGCGTCGCCCTCGCGGCGACGGCGATGGTTCACCGCCGGCACCTGGATCTGCGGTTCGGGGAGCTCGTCGTGCGCGGCCAGTCGGCGCCCTTCGAGATTCAGCGGATCCGCCGCGACCTCGCGTCGCGTTCGCTCGACGAGAAGGCGCTCGAGAGGGAGCTCGAGGCCCGCCTCGCCGCGGCCGAGGCGCAGGAATCCGCCGACTTCTACCTGGTCCTCGACACGAGGGCGAAGAAACTCTCGCTGCGCGTCGGCGATCGGGTGGTCCGCGAGGCGCCTCTCCAGACGGGGCCGCCGCGACCGATCCTCACGGCCTCCGGCGAGAGACTGGCGCCGGCGCCTCTTTCGGGCGCATTCACGGTGCGGGAGAAGCTCGAGAGCCCGGCCTGGAAGCCGCCAGCGTCGGTTTGGAGGGCGGCGGGCCGGCCGGTTCCGTCTCCGCTGCCGGAGATCCGCGGCGGGCTCGGCCGCTACGTGGTCGTGCTGACCGAGGACGTCGTTCTCCACTCGCCGCCGCCGCCGGAAAGCCCGCTGAAGGGCGCCAGGCCCGGCTCCTTCCTGGCTCCCGAGCCGGATCTCGCCGCGATCTGGAAGCGGATCGGGCCCCAGACGCGGGTCTACGTCTTCTGATGGGTCTCTGGCGTTACCGGCTGGGGTTCCTCGGAAGCTGGGCGCTCTTTCTCATCGCGGCGGGAGTGGCGGCGATCGCCGCGGCCGGCGAGTGGGCGAACATTCACGACGCGGTGCGGATCGCGCGGCTCGAGCGGATCGACCGCCTGATGGGCGCGCGGCTCTCCTCGACCGTCGCGGCGTGGCGAGGGTTGGCGAGCGAGCAGGCGAGCCATGTCGGGGAGCTGCGCTCGCAGGTCGCCGTCGCGCGCCTCGATCTGGACGAGCCTTCCGACGCCGAGCAGACGATCGTGATCTCCACCGCCGAGAACCGCCTGTGGGTGCGCCGCGGCAGGCGCAACGTGTTCGAGGCCGTCGTCTCGACCGGGAAGGGGACCACGCTCGAGATCGCCGGCCGGAAAATGAAGTTCGACACGCCGACGGGCCGATTCCGCATCAAGTCCAAGGAGGAGAACCCGGTCTGGGTGCCTCCCGACTGGCACTACGTCGAGGAGGCGCGCAAGAAGAAGCTCGACCTCGTGCGGGCAAAACCGGGCGATCTGATCGACCTCGAGACGGGCCAGGCGGTCACTGAGAGGGGAGGCGGCGTCTGGTCGCTCCTGGGTGAGGGCCAGAGTCCGCGCCGGGTCCTGAAGGTCAAGCGGGACTCGATCGTCGAGGTCGCCGCCGACGGCTCGGAAAAGGAAGTTCCTCCCAAGGAATTCATCCGGGCCGGGAAGGCCCTGGTCGTGCCACCGCTCGGCTTCAAGCAGCGGCGGCTCGAGAAGACCCTGGGACGTTACCGTCTGAACCTGGGCGACGGCTATGCCCTGCACGGGACCCAGGCCACCGGCCAGCTCGGCCGGAGCGTCTCGCACGGGTGCGTGCGCCTGGCCGACGACGACCTGGAAAAGCTCTACGAGATGAGCAGGGTCGGCGACGAGGTCATCATCTACTAGGGGGTCTGTTTTTTTCTTTTCCGTAAGGGTTGACGGAAGAAGGCCCCATCGTCTAACGTTTCTCCACTCCAATGAAGCGAAGCCGCCTCATCGCCCTGTCCGGGGCATTGCTTCTGGCGGGCTTCGGCACCGCGGCGGGCCGCTCGGCGGGGCTCGATGCGGTCCTGGCGGGCATTTCCGGCAAGCTGCGGGCGGTCTTCGCCCTGCCCGGGCAGGCGGGAGTCCCCGGCCGGCCGGGCGTCTACCAGTGGCTGACCGGCGCCAGGCAGGCCCTGACGCTCGTCGTGCTGACGCCCTTCTCGGCCAAGGTCAACGGGCGGATCGGCGCATACCGGATGGGGACGTGGCCCTTCGAGCGCCGCGCGCCCCGCGATCCGGCCTACGAGAACCCGCCGGGCTTCATCGAGGTGACGCCGGAGAACTTCGGGATGCGCGTCTCGGAGCACTTCACGCTCGGGCAGTTCGTCACCAAGGGGCAGGACGAGGTCTGGCCCAAGTACGTCGCGCTCGATCGGCGGCTCATCGACAAGCTGGAGCTGACGATCGACGAGCTCGCCCGCGAGGGCCACGGCGTCCCGGGCCTCGTCGTGATGAGCGGCTTTCGCACGCCCGACTACAACGAGTCCGGCGGGGATCCGGCCGGCCGATCCGCCGTCTCGCGCCACCTCTACGGCGACGCCGCGGACGTCTATCCCGACCTCGCCGGCCACGGCTGGATCAGCGACTTGAACCGGGACGGGCGTCGGGACGTCCGCGACGCTCGGGTCCTCGCCGCCGCGGTCGAGACGGTCGAGGCGCGGCATCCCGAGCTCACGGGCGGCATCGGCGTCTATCCCGGCAACGGATCCCACGGCCCCTTCGTCCACATCGACGCGCGCGGCAAGCGCGCGCGCTGGGCGGGGTAGCGTCCTCGACGGCTCGCTCGGCAGCGCACAAAAGACTCGGCCGTTCGTCTCTCGGGATCGTTCGAAGCCCCTTCGTCACGAATCGAGCTCTCGCCCTGGCGCCCCCGGGGGCGGTTTCTCATAGAATGCACTTCCCTCTCCCCGACGAAGGAGGTTCCCATGGGCGCCGTACGGTTGCCTGGGTTCCGATTCCGAGCGTCCTTCTTCCTGATCGGGATGGCAGCAGCGAGACTCCAGGCCGCCTCCTGTCCCTCCACGGTATTTCGCCAGGCGCCTACGACGGTTCTGAGCGGTCCAGCCGTCAGCTCCGCCGACGTCAACGGCGATGGCCTGGTCGATCTGGCCTCGACGTCGAGCAGCGGCAATCAGCCGGCGGTCGCCGTTTTCCTCAGCGCAGGCGACGGCACGTTCGACTCTCCGGTCAACCGGATCGTTCCGAACGGCTATTCGACTTTCGTGCTCGGTGATTTCGACGGAGACGGCAAGCCCGACCTGGTCGCCAAGCAGGGCCAATATCTCGCCTTCTTCAAAGGCAACGGGAACGGGACCTTCCAGGACGAGATCGATACCAACTTTCCCAACTACGTGTACTCGAGGGCGATCTACGCCCGGGACCCGGACGGCGACGGGAAGCTCGATCTGCTGGAGCGGCTGGATGGGGCGACGACCCTCTTCTACAAGGGCAAAGGGAACGGCGCTTTCTTCGACCCGGTCATTGCCACCCCGTTGGCTCTCACGGACCACTTCGCGATCGCCGACCTCGATGCCGACGGCAAGCTCGACCTCGTCATCCCTTCGGGCGGCTCGGTCGGCGTCTTGCGCGGAAACGGAGATGGAACTTTCGGCGCGCCGGCCTACTACGTGGCCGGGCCCTCTGCGGGATCGGTTGTCGCCGGAGACTTCGACGGAGACGGAAAGATCGATCTCGCGGTGACGGTGACAGGGCACCTTGCCTTTCTCAAGGGACTCGGCGACGCTTCGTTCCTCGCCTCCATCGAGTACGACGCCGGACCCAGTCCCGGCGGCGCCATCGCGGCGGACTTCGACGGTGACAGCAAGCTCGACGTCGCCGTGGCCAACGGCGATTCGTTCTCGACTCCCGCCTCGAATGTTTCGATCCTCTACGGAGATGGGGCGGGTTCGTTTTCGGCTCCCGTCGGCTATATCGCCCCGGGCTCCTCGGGGCTCCTGGCAGCCGACCTCACGGGAGATGGGGCCGTCGATCTCGCCCGACTTTCGTCAACGTGCTGCTACTTCAACTCCGTGACGGTTCTGATCAACGACGGGAACCGATCCTTTGAAACGGCGGGGGCCACCGGTGTCGGGCTCGTCCCGAACGTGCTGGCCGCCGGCGATTTTGACGGAGATGGCCGACTGGATCTCGCCGTCGCCGAGTCCGACCAGAGCTTTCCTGCCCTTCGAATCGTCCGGGGCGGTCGGGCAGGCGTCTTCGAGCCGGGCGCGGTGCTCCCCGCCGGGGACTATCCGGTCGCTCTCGCGGCGGGCGACTTGAACACGGACGGGAAGCTCGACCTGGTCGTCACGAACTATTACGACACCGACTTTCAAGTCTTCCTGGGAAACGGCAACGGCACCTTTCAGGTGCCCATCAGCTATCCGCTCGCGCAACCGTTCGCGGGAAACGCGGGAGCTCTCGCCGTGCGCGACTTCGATGGGGACGGGAAACTCGACGTCGTCGCGGCCGCAAGCTTCGGCAGCAACCCCGCCAACCTGCAGTTCTTCCATGGCCTCGGAGACGGGACCTTCTCCTCTTCCGGTTCGGGCCAGCCACTGGAATTCTTCCCGTGGACATTCGCGGTGTCCGATCTGAACGGCGACGGGCTTCCGGACCTGATCGCCTCCCAGCCGGCCGGCTATTCGAACCCGAACTACGTCATGGTGCTGCTCGGGAACGGAGACGGCACCTTCGCTCCCCCTGTCAATCTCCTGGCGGGAACCAGCCCCGGCTCCGTGGCGATCGGGGACTTCGACGAGGACGGCTCGCCGGACCTCGCGGTCGCCAACGGCGCTTCGGCCAACGTCTCGATCCTTTTTGGCAATGGGGACGGAACGTTCGCGCCGGCCGTGCAGATCGGGCTGGCCTCGGATCCCGTGTCGATCGTCGCCTTCGATTTCGACGGCGACGGCCACCTCGACTTCGCGACCGCAAACGGCCAGGACGGCGGCGTCTTCGTGGCAACCGGCCTCGGAAACGGCACGTTTCGGTCGCCTGTGCGCTACGCGCTCGGGTCCTACGCTTATTCTCTGGCCGCCGGGGACTGGGACGCCACGGGGTCGACCGATTTGGCGGTGGGACTCGGCTCGGTTCAGATCGCCGTGCTCTTCAATACCAGGCTCGCCGTGTCTGCTCCATCTTCGCTATCGGTCTGCGGGGGCGCCGGCGCGACCTTCGAAGTGGCCGCCTCGGGCTTCCGCGGGGTGCAATACCAGTGGCGCAAGAACGGGGCCCCGCTCGCCGACGAAGGCAACGTCTCGGGGGCAACGTCTGCCATCCTCTCGCTTGCGCCGACGACCGCCTCGGACGCCGGTTCCTACGACGTGCTCGTGACCGACGCATGCGGCAGCCTCGTGTCCGCCTCCGCCCTCCTGGCGGTGCCCGCAAAGCCTGCGACTCCTTCGATCGCCGCTCCGACGTCGGTGCCTCCCGGCTCGACGGGAGTGACGGCGTCGGTGCCGGCCGTCGCCGGCCACAGTTACCTGTGGTCGTTGACCGGCGGCTCGATCACGGGCGGGCAGGGCACCCATGTCGTCACGTTCACCGCGGGTCCCGCCGGAACGACGATGTCGCTCGAAGTCGTCGAATCGCTCTCCGCGAGCTGCTCGTCGGAGGCGGGAAAGGCCAAGGTGCAGGTGGACTTCCTCGACGTTCCGCCGTCCCATCTCTTCCACGATGCGATCGTCTCGATCGCTCGGGCCGGGATCACGTCCGGTTGCGGCGCCGGGCGCTATTGCCCCGAGCTTCCGGTCTCGCGCTCCTCGATGTCGGTCTTCATTCTTCGCGGGGAGCATGGCGCCGCCTTCGTGCCTCCCGACGCCACGGGAGCGGTCTTCTCCGACGTGATGACCTCGACTTTCCTCGCGAAATGGATCGAGCAACTCGGCGTCGAGGGGATCTCGACCGGCTGCGGCGGCGGCAATTTCTGCCCGAACGACGCCGTCAACCGGGCTTCGATGGCGGTCTTCCTGCTTCGGGGCAAGTACGGGTCGTCCTACGATCCGCCGGCCGCCACCGGAACGGTCTTCGCGGACGTTCAGCCTGGCACGTTCCTCGCCAAGTGGATGGAAAAGCTCAAGCTCGACGGGATCACGAGCGGCTGCGGAGGCGGAAACTATTGCCCCAACGGCACCGTGAGCCGCGGCGAGATGGCCGCGCTGGTCAGGAAGACGTTCGGGATCTAGCCGCGTTTCGATGCGCGATTCTTCGGGGGTGGTTGCCGGCCGGCCGAAGTTCATTGAACTGTTCATCGAATGAACGGTCGGGCGCCGATGGCACCTTTGGGCCATAGCCTCTCTGCAAGGCTCCGGCATTAGCTCGTCGCCATGTGACGGGCCCGGCCGACCCGCCGAAGGAGGAGTCCCATGTCCCGGAAGAATGGCTCCCGTTCTTCGTGTTCGTTCTCCGCCTCGTTGGCCCTCGCCGCATCTCTTGCGACCGCGCTCTTCGCGTCCCGCGCGAACGCGGAGAACGTATCCGGCACGGTCTTCGATCCCGCCGGGAGCCCGCTCGCCAACGCGTCCGTGGTGTTCTCCCCGCAGCCTTTCGGCGTTCCCGTCTTCGCGATCTCGGGCATGACCGGCGTCTACAACGCCGTTCTCGCTCCGGGTTGCTGGGAGATGGAGGTCGCCTCTTCGGATTTCGGAACGCTGTACTACCCGGGCACGGTCCTCTTCTCCCAGCAGCAAAGCATCGTCGTCGCGTCGGGGCAGAACATTACCGGCCTCGATTTCCACTACCCGCCCGGGCACTCGATGGGCGGCGCCTTCACGGCATCCGGCTCGCTTCCGGCGAGCCTGTCGGTCAGGCTCTTCAGCGAGCAGGGGGAAGCGACGACGATCAACGAGGGTTTCGCGTCGAGCCCCTGGTCGCTTTCTTACGTGCCGGACGGCAAGTACCTGGCGCTGGGCGACGATACCGGCTTCCCGCGGATGTACGCGTCGCGATGGTTCGGAAACGCCGACGCCATCGGCGCGGCGACGCTGATCGACTTCAACGCCAACCGCAGCGACATCAATTTCAATCTCCAGTCCATGGTGACTTTGACCGGGCACATCACGCGGCCGGGCGGCGGCTTCGGCGCCGGAGATCGCGTCTATGCCTACACGAGGGGCGGCGAATATGCGCCCGTGGGCGCCACCACCGACGCCTCGGGCAATTTCAG
>JBLMXY010000119.1:0-39403 GCA_050257975.1 Acidobacteriota bacterium | reverse complement strand
CGTCGTCGCGCTTCCTTGCCCCGACGAAAAATCTCTGTCGCGGACACGCCGTACCCGCGCTCGTCAAGAGCGTCGCTTGAACAACCCCTTTTGGCGCAATCTCCTGGACGTGCTTCGGCCGGGTGTCCGTGAATAATCCGGGCTAGCCGCGGGCCGGGGCCGCCCGGTCAATCCTCCTCGAGACCCTCCTGCACCGCCGCCACCTCCGCCTCCGTCGTCCTTCGCCAGGGGCGGATGGGAAGGCTGAAGGTGAAGCGGCTCCCCTCGCCCACGATGCTTTCCGCCCAGATCGTGCCCCCGTGCATTTCGACCAGATTGCGCGCGAGCGAGAGCCCGATCCCCATCCCGGGATGGCGACGCGTCGCGGAGCCGTCCACCTGGCGGAAACGCTCGAAGACGTGGGGCAGATCGCTCTCGGGAATGCCGACCCCGTCGTCCTCGACGCTCACCAGGTAGCGCTCGGGCTCCCGCTCGACGCGCACGACGACGCGGCCGTATCGGGGCGTGAACTTGATCGCGTTGACGAGCAGGTTCCAGAGAACCTGCTGGAGGCGCAGCGGGTCGGCGCGGACGGCCACCATCTCCTCCGGAAGCGGCGCCTGCAGCAGGGTCACGCCGCGCGCCTCGGCCATCAGGCGCACCGTCTCGATCGTCCTCGCGACGATCTCTTCGAGGGCCACGGCCTTCCAGTCGAAGGCGAGCGTCCCCCGTTCCAGCCGCGCCAGATCGAGCAGGTCGTCGATCAGGGCGAGCAGCAGCCGGGACGACTGGCGGATCTGCCGGAGGCCGCGCTGCAGGGTCTGGGGGTCGGCCGGCCCGTCTTCGAAGAGATCGGTCCAGCCGACGATCGACGTCAGGGGCGTGCGGAGCTCGTGGTTGACGTTCTGGAGGAACTGGTCCTTCAGGCGGCTGGCGCGCTTCAACTCGGCGACCGTGCCCGTCAGCGTGGCGTACAGGCGCGCATTCTGGATCAGGAGCGAGGCCGCGTCGGCGAACATGACCAGGGCGTCGGCCTCCTCCGGGCCGAAGGGCCCCGGACGGTTGGTGGCGACGACCACGCCGATCGTCTTTCCCTCCGTCTTGAGCGGCGCGAAGATGGCGTTGCTGGCGTGCTCGAGAGCCTGGAGCCTGGGGTTCGAGTAGGGGTCGTGCTCCAGGTCGTTGGAGACGTGGATCTCGCCCGTCTTGAAGACCATGCTCGCGATCGAAGGCCGGTCGACGGAGACCGTCAGGTCCCGCGCGAGATCCTCCGGAACGTTCCAGCCCGGCCAGGCGGCCTCCAGGCGGTTGGTGTCCGGATCGTGGAGGAAGAACCAGACCCTTTCGGCGCCCGTGAAGGCCGCAATCGCCTCGGTCGCGCGGGCCTGAACCTCGGACAGGTCCGCGGTCGGGTTGGCGGCCCGCAGGAGCCCGTGGAGGCGGTGCAGCGTCTCCACGCGCCGCTCGACGCGGCGCCCCATTCGGTCGATCGCCGCCGCGAGCCGGCCGAGCTCGTCGCTCGTATCCCGACCGCCGACCTCCACCTCGCGGCCGCGCCCGATCTCCTCGGCGGCGCGCATCAGGCGCAGCACCGGCGCCGAGATCCGCCGGGCGCCCCAGAGGACCGTGGCGAAGACGAGCAGGAGCAGGACGCCGAAGAGAACCGCCACGTCGCGCCGAAGCTCCGATACCTGGCTGCCCAGGGCGGGATCGGGCTCGGAAGCGATCTCCGCGAGGCGGTCCGCCGACAGGCCTTCGACGAACACCCATCCCGTCGCCGGAGCGCGGGCCGTCGCCAGGCGGTGCTCCCTGCCCCGGAAGCGGTAGGCGCCGATCGAACGCTCGGCGGAGAGGGCCGTGCGGGACAGCCTCCGTCGGTCGGCGTCGGACGAGGCATCGAGCGTTTCGGAATCCGCGCCCCGCCACCGCAGAATCTCCCCCGCCGAGGCCGGCATCGCCAGAGCATGACCCAGCCGATCCGTCGCAAACCAGATGTCTCCCGAGAGCCCTCCTCGTTCCACCGCCTGCGCCACGTAGCGTCGCGGATCGACCTCGAAGGCAACGGCGCCTGCGAGCGCACCGCCCGCGTCCCGAACGGGCACGAAGAGCGAGACGAAGCGGATTTCGGGCGTCATGGAGGGCGTCAGAAACGCGGCGGTCCAGACCGGCCGGTCTCCCTCGGAGGGCCGGCGCTCGGGAAAACGCGCCTCGCGGTTGAAGACGAAGCTCTCGAGAGCTCCTCCCGAGAGCCGGATGCCCTCGTGAAGGTCGGTCCAGGGGCAGAGGCGCATCGCGCCCGACGCCGTCCAGACGGAAACGCCGCGGACCGCCGGGAGGCGCCGCCGGACTCCCTCCATCAGAGGCTCGAGGGACCGGGTCCGGGCGAGGTCCCGTCGCGCCGCCGGGTCGCGCGACCGCTCAAGCGAAAGATAGGCGAGGCAGGGCGAGCCCGGCGCCCGGTTCCAGACGTGGCCGTGCTCGTCGGCCGGCGGAAGCTCCCCGGGCGGCGCCGCCGGTGAGGAGCTCGAAAGGGCGGCCCCGGCGACCCCGGCGAGCGACCAGGCCGCCTCCTCGGCCACCCGGGCGCCCCTGTCCATCCTCTCGGCGCGCATCTCGGCGTCCTGCTGGAGGCGCATCGTCGCGGAGGCCAGGTGTCCCGCCGAGACCCGAGCCGCCGACGCCTCCTGCAGCGCCGCCAGGCGCCGCTCGAGCAGAAAGACCAGCGCGGCGCCGGGAAGGGCGAAGGCGAGGAAGAGCGCGAGCAGCAGTCGCGCCGCGAGCCGCCGGCGCGGATCCAGGCGCCGCCAAATACGCGCGAGGACGGTCATCGATTGTCTTCGATTGTAGCGCCGCTCTTCGCCCTCTCCCGGCGGGAGAGGGCCGGGGTGATGGGCTCTCCCCCTTCTCGCCGCGGAAGAGGGAGAGAGCTACTCGTACCGGAGCGCTTCGATCGGATCGAGCAGCGAGGCCTTCTGGGCCGGATAGAAGCCGAAGAAGACCCCGATGGCGGCCGAGAAACCGAAGGCGAGCAGGATGGCCCGCGGCGAGAGCAGGATGGGCCAGTGCGCCTTGAGCGCGATGAACTCCGAGACTCCGACGCCGAGAGCAATCCCGATCGCCCCGCCGGCGATGGAAAGCGTCAGCGCCTCGATCAAGAACTGTACGCGGATATCGCGCCCCTTCGCGCCGATCGCCATCCGGATTCCGATCTCGCGAGTGCGCTCGGTCACCGACACGAGCATGATGTTCATGATGCCGATCCCGCCGACCAGCAGAGAGATCGAGGCCGCCGAAGCGAGCAGCAGCGACAGCGTCTTGGAAGTCTGGTCGGCGGTCTGCGCGATCTCCTGCTGGGAGCGGATCATGAAGTCCGAGTCTCCGCCCTGTGGAATCCGGTGCCGCTGCCGCAGGAGGGCCTCGATCTCCTTCTGCGCCTCGCCGACGGCCGAGCGGGACACCGCCGAGGCCATGAACATGTCGATCTTGGTCCGGCCCTTGATGAGCCGCATGACCGTGGTGTAGGGGGCCACGACGAGATCGTCCTGATCCTGGCCCATGACGCTGCCGCCCTTGCTCTCGAGGACGCCGATCACGCGGAAGGGGAAGTTCTTGATTCGAACCGTCTGGCCGACCGGATCCTGGCCGCTGAAGAGGGAGTCCGCGACGGTGGACCCGAGCACGCAGACCTTCGCGGCGGCCCGGACCTCGGAGTCGCTGAAGAACGCCCCCTTCTCCACGTTCCAGGAGCGAACGAAGGGCCATTCGACGCCGACGCCCTGGATCTGCGTGCCCCAGTTCAAGTTGCCGGCCACGACCTGCGCGCCCGTGCGCGAGCTCGGCGAGACGTAGGCAACGGCGGGGCACTCGGCCTTGACGGCGGCGACGTCGTCCTCGGTCAGCGTCGACTCGCCGGTGAAGATTCGCGCGCCGGATTGGGTCGCCACACCGGGGAAGACCATCAGGAAGTTACTTCCGAGCGCCGAGATCTGAGACTGGATGGCGGCCTGCGAGCCCTGCCCCACTCCGATCATCGCGATGACGCAGGCGACCCCGATGATGATGCCGAGCGCCGTGAGCGCCGCGCGCATCTTGTTGCGAGCGATCGCTTTGAGCCCGACCTTGAGTATGGTGAGGAACTTGAGCATGACTCCCCTTCAGACGCGATGCTGGGCGACGGCGGTTCGGCGTCGGGCCACGGGCCGATCCTCGACGAGTCTCCCGTCCAGGAACTGGACGATCCGCTTGGCATATTCGGCGATGTCGGGCTCGTGGGTGATGACGACGACGGTACGCCCCTCGTCGTTCAACTTCTGGAAAACGGCCATGACCTCCTCCGAGGTCTTCGAGTCGAGGTTGCCGGTGGGCTCGTCGGCCAGCATGAGCTTCGGGTCGTTGATGAGCGCGCGCGCGATCGCGACGCGCTGCTGCTGCCCCCCGGAGAGCTGGCTCGGAAAGTGCTCTTCCCGGCCCGCCAGGCCGACGATGGCGAGGCACCGGCGCGCCTTCTCCTCCCGCTGCCTCGCGGTCAGGCCGTCGCTCGAGTAGATCAGGGGCAGCTCCACGTTCTCGAGCGAGGAGGTCCGCGGCAACAGGTTGAAGGACTGGAAGACGAATCCGATCTTGCCGTTGCGGATCTCCGCCCGGTCATCCCGATCGAGCCGCGAGACGTCGACGCCGTCGAGGAAGTATCGGCCCGACGTGGGGCGATCGAGGCAGCCGACGATGTTCATGAAGGTGCTCTTGCCCGAGCCCGACGGGCCCATGACCGCCACGAACTCGCCCGCCGCGATCGACAGGCTGACGCCGTCGAGGGCCCGGACCTCGACCTCGCCCATCTGATAGATCTTGACCAGGTCCTCGATCCGGATGACGTCCAACTCAGAACCTGCGGCCGGCCGGGCCCGCCGGGTTGCGGCCGGCCGACTCGGCCCGGGCGGTCACCAGACCCACGACGACCGTGTCTCCCGGCTTCAAGTCGCCCGAGACGACCTGCGTGAAGCGGCCGTCGGTGATCCCGGGGCGGATCTCGACCGCCCTGGGCTCGCCCGCGCTCGGGTCGGCGACCGTGTAGACCGTCTGTCCCGCTTTTCGGGGCTTCCCGCCGGTGGTCTGCGCGAACTGCGTCATCGCCCCCGTCGAACCCTTTTGCCCGACGCTCCTGGCCGCGCGCTCCTCGGGCGAGCTCGCGGCGGTCCCCTCCTTCTCCTCGGGCCGCCAGCGCAGGGCGGCGTTGGGGACCCGCAGGACGTCCCGGACTACCGCCACGTCGATGATGACGTTGGCGGTCATGTTCGGGCGCAGGGACAGGTCCGGGTTGGGAACGTCGATGATGACCGGGTAGGTGACGACGTTCTGGTTGACGGTCGCGTTCAAGCGGATCTGCGCGATGGTGCCCCGGAAGGTCTGGTCAGGATAGGCGTCGACGGTGAAGCGCACCGGCTGCCCCGTCTTGCACATGCCGATGTCCGACTCCGAAACGTCGGCCGAGACCTGCATCTTGGTCAGGTCCTGGGCGATCGTGAAGAGGGTCGGCGCCTGAAAGGACGCGGCGACGCTCTGGCCAACGTCGTACTGGCGGTCGACGACCACGCCGTCGATGGGCGCGATGATGCGGCTGTTCTTCAGGTCCGTCTGCGCCTGCTCGAGCGAAGCCTTCGCCTGATTCACCGCCGCCCGCGCCGAGTCGTAGTTCGCCTGCGCCTGGTCGAAGTCGGCCTGAGGCGCCAGCCCCTGCTCCTTCAATGCCGCCTGCCTTCGCAGCGAGATCTCCGCGTTGCGCGCGTCCACCTGCGCCTTCTCCAGGGCGGCCCGACTCTGGGCGACCTTGGCCTCGAAGGGCACGGGATCGAGCTCCGCCAGCAGGTCCCCCTTCTTGACCTGCTTGTTGAAATCGGCGTGGAGCGCGGCCACGATTCCCGAAACCACGCTGCCGACCTTGACGGTCGTGACCGCGGACAGCGTTCCGGTCGCCGTGACGGTCTGGGTCACGTCTCCGCGGTCGACCCTGGCCGTGCGGTACTTCGGGCCCGCCTCTTTTCCACGGAACCCGACCACCCAGACCAGGCCCGCCAGGAGGAGGATTGCCGCGGCGATGATCGCAGTCTTCTTCATCTTCCTTGAAAACTCCTGTCCTCGGCTCGCCTCTTCCCGAGGAGCGACGAGACGGAGACGGCGGATGAGGCGGAAAGATTACCCGTTTCCCCGCGCGAGAAGGGAAAAGACGATTCCAGCCACCAGGGCCGCCGCCGGCAGCGTCACGGCCCAGGCGATCAGCATGTCGCGCACCGTCTTCCAGGACACCGTCTCGACGCCCCGATGCAGGCCGATCCCGATGATGGCGCCGGAGGAGACGTGCGTGGTCGAGACGGGCAGCGCGAAGATCGAAGCGAGCCCCACCAGGAGCGTGGTCACGAGGTTCGCCGCAAGGCCCTCGCCCGGAGCCATCGGCGTCACCTTCTGCGCGAGCGTCTCGGTGACCCGAAGGCCGCCGAGGAGGCTCCCCGCGCCCATCGCCAGGGCCACGGGCAGGTAGAAGCCCGATCCCCGAAGCCCGAGCGCCGCCCACGCCCCGATGCCCAGGGCCACGATCTTGGGCGTGTCGTTCAGTCCGCGGCAGAAGCTCGTCATGGCGGCGGAGAGCCAGTGGAGCGCGTCCACGGCGGAGACTCGGGCGGCGACGGTCGGGGAGGTGTCGCACGCCTTCCCGGCCGCGACGACGGCCTCGGAGATCGCGCCGCGCAGGACGAGCCTTCCATCGGCGGCGAACCCGGAGACCACGGCGCGCCGCTCGAGACACAGGCAGTAGGCCTCGACGCGCCGTACTCCCAGGGAGAGCAGCGGATGGGACGCGTACATCAGCGCGATCGCGACGACCGGCGAAAGGCCCAGGGGCAGCGCCACCCTGCTCGCGAAGCCGCCCCAGTGCAGTACCGAAGCGCCCTGTGCCACGATGGCGGACCCGGCGAGTGCTCCCGCGATTGCGTGGGTGGTCGAAACCGGGAGCCCCGTGGCCGAGGCGAAGAGGACCCAGGCCGCGGCTCCCGCGGCCACGGCCGCGAGGAAGGCCGGCCCGTTCGTCGGATGATCCAGGAATCCGCTTCCCGAGAAGGTCGCGACCAGCCCCTGGGACACGAGGGCCGCGAGCATTCCTCCCATCGTCGTCCAGAGCGTCCCCCACAGGACGGCGCCGCGGAAGCGGGACACGCCGCTGCCGACCAGCGTCGCGATCCCCTTGGAGATGTCGTTCGATCCGTTGGCGTAGGCGAGCAGGAACGCCAGAGCCGCCACGGCAACCCAGGAGGCGGTCATTTCGGGCTTCCTCTCAACAGCAGCCCGCCGACGGATCGCAGGAGCCGGCCGACGCGAGGTTGGCGTCTTCTCCCGGCTCGAGCACCTCGAAGATTCCTTCGTAGGGGGCGCCCGAGAGCTTCGAGGCAGTGTCGGTGCAGATCTCGACCTCGACGCCCCGCGGAAACGTATGCCCCTCCTCGTCGACGAAGGCCTTCCCGGGCCCGAGGTAGACCCCGCGCTGGCCGCGGTAGACGCACCCGGCCTTCTTTTCGAACTTACGGCCCCGGACCGTCATCGAGAAGAAGGCGTGCCCCTCGATCGACTTCCAGAGGGTCTTCTTGAGGATCTCGATGCCGTAGAAGCCGGCCTGCTCGAGCGCGGCGACGAATCCCTCGGCCGTCAGGGCTCCGACCGTGCACTCGCCCCAGAGCTGCGGATTGGTCTTCAGGCGAGGCGAAACCTCGCGGTCGCTCACGATGTCGGCGATCACCACTCGCCCGTGGTCCTTCAGGACGCGCCAGATCTCCGAAAAGACCCTCCCCTTGTCGGGCGAGAGATTGACGACGCAATTGGACGTCACCGCATCCACGCTCGCGCTCTCGGCGGGGATCGCTTCGAGGAATCCCTTGCGGAATTCCACGGCGTCGTAGCCCAGGCTCGCCGCGACGAGCGGCTGATTCTCGCGAGCGACGGCGAGCATCGCGTCGGTCATGTCCACGCCGATCGCCCGGCCGCCGCGCCCGACCTTCCTCGCCGCGATGAAGACGTCGATGCCCGCCCCCGACCCGAGGTCGAGCAGCGTCTCGCCCTCGGCCAGCCCGGCCGCCGAGACCGGAGAGCCGCAGCCGTAGAAGCGCTCGACGACGGCGCGAGGGATGTGCCCGATGTCCGCCTCGTCGAACTTCGTCGGGCAGCAGAGCTCCGGCTGCGGCGTCTCGGCGGCGCGCCCGTAGTACTCCCGGACGAGCGAGCGCGGCTTGTCCACGTCGAAGGAGAGCACGCAGTTCGAGTGCAGGGTCAGGACCGGCATCTCGGCCGCGGCGCCGTCGGCGACCCCGCAGGCGATCGCGCCGTCGCCCATCGCGTGATAGAGCACGGGGGCGTCGTAGCCGCTCTTTCGATTGACGGCCTGCCGCTTGCGCTCGACGGTTTCGCGCATCGCCCGGCGCACGAGGGCGACCGCCACGGGGTAGTACGGATCGGGCGCCTCGAGGTCGCCCTCGCCGCTTTCCCCGGAGGAGAAGAGGTAGGCGTGCTCCAGATCTCCTCCCCCGGTGAGAAATCGAAACGGGTCGGCGAGCGCCTGCTTTCTCCGGGCCAGCGTCGCCTCGCGAAAGCGCTCGAGAACCGGGCTCGCCTCGAAGATGGCGGCCAGGCCGCTGTCCGTCACGCGGCCGCAGGCGAGCGGCCGGTGATCGGCCAGCGCGGCGGACGGGTAAACGGTGCCGTCGGCATAGACGCACAGCGAGTCCCAGCCCGCGTTGCCGAGGTCGTACTTGACGCCCGCGGGCCCGTTGACTCGCCGCCGGGCCGCCTCCAGGTTGTCCAGAGCGATGCCCCGGCGCGCCGCCTCGTCGGCCACCGCCCGCAAGGCGACCAGGATGTCCGCGGTTTCGGGAAAGAAGCCGTTGTCCGAGACCCGCGCGCGACCTCGCCGGTGCGACCACATCAGGTGCTGCGACCGTGCCCCCCGGTCGGCGGCCAGACCGGTCAGCAGCGCGAGCTCCCGCAGGTTGTGCCGCGTCACGACGGTCGTCACCGAAACCTCGTAGCCCAGGTCGGCGAGAAGGCTCACTCCGTCCAGGGCCTTCTCGAAGGTCCCGGCCCCGCGAATCGGGTCGTTGGTTTCCGGCCGGGCGCCGTCCACGGAGACCTGGAACTTGAGAAGCTCGCGAGAACAGGAGGCGAGCCCCGCGCCCCGCGGCCCGCGCAGCAGGGTCGCGTTGGTCAGAACGATCAGCTCCCGCCCGAGGTCGCCCGTGACCAGACGGATCAGCGCGTCCGCGTCCGGGCGAAGGAAGGGCTCTCCTCCCGTCCAGTAGAAGCGCTCGACGCCGAGCTCCGCCGCCTCGCGAATCACGCGCCCGATCTCCTCGGTGGAGAGGCCGGGGGCCTCCCCGGGCCCGGAGCTGACGAGGCAGTGCGTGCAGGCCAGATTGCACGAGTTGTTGGTGTGGAGCCAGAGCTCGCGCAGACCGGCCGGGGAGGCACAGCGGCGCCGGCCCTCGTAAAGGCGCTCGGGAAACGGCGAGAGCGCGAGAAACCCGGTCCGCAGGCAGGCCTGGAGGAAGTCGTGGACGTGGAGCCACGCCTTTCCGGCTTCCAGCCCGCGAAGCTGCGCGTAGCGCGCGACGATCTCGCCAAACGGCCGGCGCCCGTCGAGCTCGCGAAGGATTCGGGAGCCCCATTCGTCGGGTGCAATCCAGTGGGGCGCCGCCTCGTCGAGAAAGAAATCCACTCCCTCCTCGCGGAAGCCGTGGACCGGGGGCGCGTACACGACGCTCTTTTCGGACAGATGAGGCATGGCTCCTCCTTGAATGGCGAAGCACCGCGAAGTCCGCGGCCGCCGGCAGCCGCCGGCACGGGGCTCTAGGCGGCCAGCGGCGGCGCGCGCAGGATCGGAAGGGCCCTATCCGGACGGTAAAGGCACGGCCGGCGCGAGGAGGGAGAGCGCGCAACCACATGGCGCAGAACCCGCCGGGCAAGCGCCGTCCAGCACGGCGCCGCCCGCGAGAGAGCGCGCAGGGCGCGCCGGCCGTCCACGTCGGCAGTCCGCTCGAGCACGAGGACGCGCCGGCCCCGGCGTGCGAGCGCCGAGCAAAGGCTCGAGCAGACGTCCGCGCGTCGCGGCGAGAGTCTGCCGAGCAGATCGAGGTCTACCTCGGCGAGGCCGATCAGGGAGACGCCGCCGTCGGGAGCCGGGACGACCGCCGCCTCGGCGCCCGCCTCGAGCCCTTCGAACGCCTCGAGCAGACGCGCCGGGTCAGGCACCACGTCCCCGCCGACGAGGATCGCGCGTCCGGGCAGGCGCGCCGCGTCGCGGGCCGCGCGCTCCAGGCGGCCGCCGAACGTCGCTCCGCGCTGGTCGAGCCAGATCGGAGCTTGCTCGAAGTGGCGGGCCCAGGCCCGGCGGTCCTCCGGAGGCGTCGCCACGACGAGCCTCGCCCCGGCGCGCCGGGCCGCCTTGGCCCACCCGGCCGCGAAGGCGGCGAAGAGCTCCGCCGCCTCGGCGCCGCGCAAGCCCTTCTCCCGGGCCTCGCGGGCGGGCTCGCGGGCGAAGAGGATCAGATGGCGCGCCACGCTCCGATCTTACGTCCGGAGCGACGGCATGGTTTCTTTTGAGAGGCCCTTAACGGGCCCGGGAAGATTCGCCGAAACGAAGGGAGGCGGCAGGTCGCCGCCTCCTTCGCCCGTCGCCGCGGCGAGGGTCAGAGATTCCGCTCGATGAACTTCAGGAACTCGCTTCGCGGGGCGGCGCCCAGCATCCGATCCGCGACCCGGCCCTCCTTGAACAGGATGAAAGTCGGGATGGACGTGACCTGATACTTCATCGCCACTTCGGAGGACTCGTCCACGTTGAGCTTGGCGACCTTCAGCTTGCCCTCGTAATGGCTGGCCAGATCGTCCACGATGGGCGCCACGGAGCGGCAGGGGCCGCACCACGGGGCCCAGAAATCGACCAGCACGGGCTTGTCACTCTTCAGGATGTCTCCCTCGAAGCTGTCGTCGGAGACCGCCTGAATGTTGGGATTCGACATCGGTACAACCTCCACGTCGCAAATACGCCCGTTCCGGGCTGCAGGATTCTAGCAGGGCGCGACCCCACGAAGGTGGCGCCGAAGACGCGCCCCGGCTCATCACAGGTGTGCGTGCACCCTTCCCCTCACGTGCGCGACTCCCTCGCGCAGGAACCAGGGAACCATCAGCAGCGACAGGGCGGGGTCCGCCCAGCCCGGCGCGCCGAGCAGGCCGGCCACCATGGCGAGCATCGTCAGCCCCGAATCGATCGAGCAGGCGATCGACTCCTTGGCCTCGGCCGCGAGGCCCTTGCTGCCGAGCCGGCGGCTCGTCTTCCACTTCCAGTAGCCGACCAGCGGCATCCCGAAGGTCGCGAAGATCGTCAGGAAGAGCCCAAGCGGGCTCTTCTTCGCCTGGCTTCCGACGGAGAGTTCGTAGAGACCGCGCCCGGCGGTGTACGCGGCCAGAAGCAGGAACGAGACGCCGATCCAGCGGGCGAGCAGGAAGTCGCGCCGCGCGTGGTCCTCCTCCTCGTCCGCCAGATGCCGCAGATGCCGGACCGCCAGAAATGCCGCGCCCCCCTCGATGACGCTCTCCAGACCGAAGGCCAGCAAGGCGAGACTCCCCGTCCGGACCGCCTCCCAGAGCGCGACCCCTCCCTCGCCGAAGACGTGGACGAACGTGGCTCCCAGGAGCCAGTACATGCGGCGCCGGAAGGCGGCCTGCTCCGGGGCGGGCGACCGGTCCGCCGCGACCAACGCTTCGGGCTCCGACATGGTCCCGGCATTGTACGCAGCCGGGATCCGTCGGCCGCCGGAAGGAGGAATAGAATGTCGGCAGGAGAGCTTTGAGAAGCGGAATGCTGCGCCCGCTGAGGACCGCTCGAGCCTCGCAGATCGTTCTGTGCCTGGCCGCGATTCTCGCGGTCGGAGGGTCCTTCGGGCTCCATCCCGAGCCGGGCGGGGGCGCCCTCTCGGCCGCCCCGGCCGGCTTCTCGATCCTGAAGATCACCTCGGCTCCCCATGGCTGTCTCGCCTGCCTCACGCACGGCGCGGCGCTTGCGACTCCGCTCTCGGGGCTCCTTCTCGGCGGCGCCCCCGCCGCCCCGGCGTCGCTGCCTGGCGAGACTCCCCTCTCGGGGCGGCTGGCCGGCCTCGAGCTCCCGGGCCGCTCTCCTCCCGCCCGCTCCTAGGTCGCCGGCGGGCGCGCGCCGCGCGTCCGTCCCCCGAAACCGAGCGCCTCGCAGGAGGACCGTTGAACGTCATTCGATCTCCTCTCTCCTTTGCCGCGATCCTTGTAGTCGCTGCGGCGGCTTCCGCGCAGGAAAGCCCGCCCGCGTCCCCCACGCCGGAGCCGACCCCCGTTCCCACGCCGGCCGCTCCGGAGCCCGCGCCGCCGCCTGCGGCGGCTCCGGCCGCGTCGAGTCCGACTTCCAACTACTTCAATCCCTCGATCGCCGTGATCGGCAACTTCCTCGGCATCGCGGGGCGCAATCCCGTGGACGATCAGCCCTCCCTTCAGCTTCGCGAGTCCGAGGTGTCGCTGCAGGCGATCGTGGATCCCTACGCGCGGGCCGACTTCTTCCTCTCCTTCTCCAACGACGGCGTGGAGGTCGAGGAGGCGTACGTGTCCTTCCTTCACCTGCCCTGGGACCTCCTGGTCAAGGCCGGCCAGCTGAAGGTCGCCTTCGGAAAGGTCAACACCCTTCACCTTCATGTCCTGCCGTGGCCGGACGAGCCGCTGCCGATGGTCAACCTTCTCGGCAGCGCGGACGGATGGAGCGACGCGGGCGTTTCGGTCGCGAAGCTGTTGCCTCTGCCCGCCGACACCTTCTCGGAGGCGACCGTGCAGTTGCTGCGGGGAAAGACCGACGGCCTCTTCGACGCCCCCTCGCGCAGCCGGCTCGCGTTCGACGCACAATACCGCCTCTACCGCGACCTCGGCGACGACCACAACCTGGAACTCGGCGGAAGCTTCGGCCGAGGCTTCAACGGCACGACCCCCGACGCCGCGACGACGCTCGAAAACGCCCACCTCGTCTACCGCTGGAAGCCGCTGCAGGGACGGCCGTACCGATCCTTCATCCTGCGCAGCGAGTTCTTCTGGAGCCGTCGCGAGCAGCCGGGCGGCGCGCAATCGGGACAGGGCTTCTACGTCAGCGGCGATTACCAGATCGCGAGGCGGTGGTTCGTCGGAGCCCGCTACGAGTTCTCCGACCGCGCCGACGACGAGCTCCTGCGCGATCGCGGCGAGGCGGCGACCCTGACGTTCTGGCCGAGCGAGTTCTCGCAGGTGCGGGGAGAGTATCGCCGGAGGCGCTACGCGCAGGGGATCACGGCCAACGAAGCCTTGATCCAGCTCCAGTTTGCAATCGGCGCCCATGGCGCCCATCCGTTCTGAGGAGAAGACATGAAGAGACTCCTGCTCCTGCTCTGCCTGGCCCTGGCCGCGTCCCCCGCGATGGGCGCCGTCCACATCGTGACGAGCCTCCAGGACTTCGCCTCGATCGCCGACGCCATCGGCGGCAAGCGCGTCGAGACGTTCGCGCTCTCTCGCGGTTACCAGGATCCCCACTTCGTCGAGCCGAAGCCGTCATTCGTCCTGAAGCTCTCGCGGGCCGACCTTCTGATCGTCGCAGGGCTCGAGCTCGAAATCGGCTACCTGCCTCCCCTGCTCGACCAGAGCCGCAACGAGAAGATTCGCCCGGGAGCGCCGGGGTACCTCGACGCGTCCGCCGGGTGCGACATCCTGGAGAGGCCCACCCAGACGGTCACCCGCGCGATGGGCGACGTCCACCCCTTCGGCAATCCGCACTACTGGCTCGACCCGAACAACGGACGCGTCATCGCGCGCGAAATCGCCGCCAAGCTCACGACGCTCGATCCAGCGGGAGCCGCCGACTACAAGGCGAACCTCGCGGCGTTCGAGTCCCGCCTCGCGGCGGCCGAGCAACGCTGGGACGCGGCCATGGCGCCCTACGCCGGCACCGAGGTCGTCACGTACCACAACTCCTGGCCCAACTTCTTGAAGCGGTTCCGGATGGTCGCCGCCGGATACATCGAGCCCAAGCCCGGAGTTCCGCCCTCGCCCTCGCACACGCTGGAGATCATCAACTTGATCCGCGACAAGAAGATCCCCGTCATCCTCATGGAGCCGTACTTCGACCAGAAGACGCCCAGATCGGTCGCCGAAAAGACCGGGGCGAAGCTGCTGACGTTCATCCCCTCGGTCGGAGGAGTGCCGGAGGCCAGGGACTACCTCGCCCTGTTCGACTACGACGTCAAGCTGCTCGCCGACGCGCTCTCGGCGCAGAAGGGGAAAAAGTCATGACGGTCCTGGAGGTCCTGCTTCCGGCCTTCGTGGCCGGGTTGATCCTCACGGGGATGCTGGCGTACCTCGGCGTTCACGTCGTCGAGCGGGGCGTCATCTTCGTCGACCTCTCGCTCGCCCAGATCGCGGCCCTCGGCACGACGATCGGCGTTCTCTTCGGATACGACCTGCATTCCCGGGCGGGATACCTCTTCGCGCTCGGCTTCACGTTCTTCGGGGCGGCGATCTTCGCCTTCTCCCGCGTTCACCGCAGCACGCGGATTCCTCAGGAGGCGATCATCGGGATCGCCTACGCCGTCGCCGCCGCCGCGTCGATCCTGGCCATGTCGAAGGTCACGGGAGAAACCGAGCACCTGAAGGAGATGCTCGTCGGGAACATCCTGTCGGTGTCGTGGGGGGAGCTCGCGCGCACGGCGGCCCTCTTCGGCGCGATCGGGGCGTTCCACTTCGCCCTCCGCCGCAAGTTCCTCCTGATCAGCCTCGACGAGCCCGAGGCGGAGCGCCAGGGCCTCTCGATCCGCTTCTGGGACTTTCTCTTCTACGTTTCCTTCGGCTTCGTCGTCAGCTCGGCCGTCGGAATCGCCGGGGTACTCCTCGTCTTCTCCTACCTGATCGTGCCCGCCGTCTCGGCGATGCTCTTCTCGCAGCGGCTGGGAACGCGGCTCGCCATCGGCTGGGCGATGGGAGCAATCGTCTCGGCGCTCGGGGTCTACCTCTCCTACCTCTGGGACCTGCCGACCGGCGCCACGATCGTCGCGACGCTCGGGGGAGGGCTGCTGATCCTCGGCGCCTGCCGATGGGTCTTTCGGAGGCGCGCCCTGGCCTAGCCGGCTTCGCTCCGGGGGCTCCGCCTGAAGTACTCCCGCGTGGCCTCGATGTCGCGGCCGATCTGCTCGGTCAGCGCCATGACGGAAGGAAACCGGCGCTCCTCGCGGAGGCGATCGAAGAAGAAGAGGCGAACGCGCTCGCCGTAGACGTCCGCGGAGAAGTCGAACACGTAGGTCTCGATCGTGGTCGAGAAATCCTCGTAGACCGTCGGCCGGCGGCCGATGTTCGTGACCGAATCGAACGGGCGGCCGAAGGAGCGGATCTCGATGCGCGTGACGTAGACGCCGTCGGCGGGGACGAGCTCGTTTTCCGGCGCCAGGTTGATCGTCGGGTACCCGATCTTGCGGCCGACGCGCTCTCCCCTGGCGACGATGCCGTCGATCCCGTACTCCCGGCCGAGCAGGTCCCGGGCAAGCGCGACCTTCCCCCGCGACAGGGCCTCGCGGATCCGGGTCGAGGAGACCGGGTCTCCCTCGTGGATCACCTCCTCGACGCCGTCGGCGGCAAAGCCGCACTCCGGGCCCAGCCGCCGCAGCAGGGCGAGGTCGCCGCGCTTGCCCCGTCCGAAGGCGAAGTGCGCGCCCAGCACGATCTCCGACACGCGCAGGCGCTCGCCGAGGAAGCCGCGGGCGAACTCTTCCGGCTCGGTCAGCGAGAAGTCGCGCGTGAACGGGATCACGAGAAGCCATTCGATCCCGAGCGCTTCGATCGCCTCCTCCTTCTGGCGCAGCGTCTGGAGGCGCGGCGGCGCTTCGTCGGGCCGCAGCACCGCCAGCGGATGCGGCTCGAACGTGATCGCGACGGACGCCCGCGCGGCCGCTCGAGCCTTCTCGACGACGGTCTCGAGGATGCGCCGGTGCCCCCGGTGCACGCCGTCGAAGTTCCCGATCGTCGCCACCCCTCCGCGGGGAAGGTCCGCCGCGCGAAAGGGATCGCGAATGACGTGCATCGAGGCCGCCGGCGGCTCAGACGATCCGGCCGACCAGGTCGTAGTCGTAGGTCTTCGTGATCTCGACGTTCACGATCTCCCCCGACTTCACGTCCCGATCTCCCGCGTCGTTGATCAGAAGCCGCCCGTCGATCTCGGGCGCCTGCGACCGCAGCCGCCCTTCGAGCAGGTGCTCGGTCTCCTCGCACTCCCCTTCCACGATCGCTTCGACGGTCCGGCCCGCGAGCGCCCGCGCCTTTCGCCGGGCGATCGGCCGCTGAAGCGAGAGCAGGAAGTCGCGCCGCCGCTCTTTCTCTTCCGGCAGCACCGGGTCTCCGAGCGCCTCGGCGCCGGAGCCGGGCTCGGGCGAATACGTGAAGGCTCCCAGGTTGTCGAACTCGATCTCTCGGGCGAACTCGCAGAGCTCGCGGAACTCGGGCTCCCCTTCGCCGGGGAACCCGACGATGAACGTGGTCCGGATCGCGATGTCCGGAACTCGCTCCCGCATCCGCGCGATCATCGCCCGGTACGAAGCGGCGTCTCCGCCGCGGCGCATGCGCGACAGGACGGGGCGCGAGACGTGCTGCAGCGGGATGTCCACGTACGGAAGGAAGCGGGACTGCCTCGCCATCAGGTCCAGCACCGAATCGTCCAGAGTCTTCGGGTAGGCGTAGAGGAAGCGGATCCAGGGAAACCGGGTCTTCGCGAGAAGCGCCTCGACCAGGTGCGCCAGGCCCCGGCGCTTCAGTCCCAGATCTTCGCCGTAGCGCGTCGTGTCCTGCGAGATCAGGACCAGCTCCGAGACGCCCTGCGACTCGAGGGCGCGCGCCTCGGCCACGAGCGACTCGACCGTGCGGCTGCGCTGGAAGCCCCGCATCTGGGGGATCGTGCAGAAGGAGCAGGGATTGTCGCAGCCTTCGCCGACCTTCAGGTACGCATAGCCGCGCCGGCGCGAGAGCAGGCGCGGGGCCGCGTCGTAGAGCCGGGTCGCGAGCGGCTTGTCCGCAAAGCGCGGCAACGACGGCAGGCCCGCGGCGGCGGCCGGGGCCTTCTCGAGCTCGTCCAATCCCACAAACGCGTCCACTTCCGGGATCTCGGCCGCGAGCTCCCGGCCGTACTTCTGCACCATGCAGCCGGCGACCACGACGCGGTCGATCTCCCCGCGGTTCTTGCGCTCGACCTGCTCGAGGATCGCGTTGACCGATTCCTCCTTGGCCCGGTCGATGAAGCCGCAGGTGTTCACGAGCACGACCCGCGCCTGCCCGTCCGGGACGATCGCGTGGCCCGCGCGAGCCAGGTGCCCGAGCATCACCTCGGTGTCCACCAGGTTCTTGGGGCAGCCGAGGGAGACGACGCCGACCGGAAGAGGCCTGTCCGTCACGGGTAGATCCGCTTCAACGTGCGGGGATAGGGAATCGCTTCGCGCAGATGATGGATCCCGCAGATCCAGGTCACGACGCGCTCGAGACCCATGCCGAAGCCCGAGTGCGGGAACGTGCCGTAGCGGCGCACGTCCAGATACCACTCGTAGGCCTCGCGCGGCAGCTTGTGCTCCTCGAGCTTCTTCTCCAGAAGCGCCAGGTCGTGGATGCGCTGTGATCCGCCGATGATCTCGCCGTATCCCTCGGGCGCCAGCATGTCGAGCCCCAGCACGACCTCGGGATCCTGCGGGTCCGGCTGCATGTAGAAGGACTTGATCGCCGCGGGGAAGCGCGAAACGATGAGCGGCCGGTCGAGGTCCTGCGCCAGCGCCGTCTCCTCGTCGGCTCCCAGGTCGTCGCCGAACTTCACGGCGAAGCCTTTGGCGGCGAGCTTCGCGACCGCCTCCCGGTAGGTGGTCCTCGGGAAGGGCTTCCGGACCGCCTCGAGCTTCGCGGTGTCCCGCTCGAGGCGCTTCAACTCCTCGCCGCAACGCTCGAGGGCGCGCCCGACGAGCGCGACGATGAAGTCCTCCGCCAGCTCGCAGAGCCCGTCGAACTCGAGGAAGGCGACTTCGGGCTCGATCATCCAGAACTCGGTCAGGTGCCGGCGCGTCTTCGACTTCTCGGCGCGAAAGGTCGGCCCGAAGCAATAGACCTTGCCGAAGGCGGCCGCCGCGGGCTCCAGGTACAGCTGCCCCGACTGCGAGAGGTAGGCCTTCTCGCCGAAGTAGTCGGTCTCGAAGAGCGTGGAGGTCCCCTCGACCGAGGAGCCCGTCAGGATCGGCGAGTCGATGCGGACGTACTCGCGCTCGTAGAAGAAATCCGCGATCGCCTGCTCGATCTCCGAGCGCACCCGCAGGACCGCGTGCTGCTGCGAGGAGCGCATCCAGAGGTGGCGCAGCCCCATCAGGAAGTCGACGCCGTGCTCCTTGGGCGAGATCGGGTAGTTTTCCGAGGGGCCGAGGATCGAAACCTGGGAGGCCGTCATCTCGAAGCCGCCGGGCGCCCTCTCGTCCTGGCGGACCGTTCCCGTCACCGAGAGCGAGGACTCCTGCGTGGCGCGCCCGGCCGCCTCCCAGGTCTCCGGGGACACCTCCGCCTTCGGGACGACGCACTGCAGGTATCCCGTGCCGTCGCGCACGATCAGGAACTGGATCTTCCCCGAGGAGCGCCTGCCGAAGAGCCAGCCCTGGACCGTCGCGGTCTGGCCGCTCTGCTCGCCGATGTGGCGGATCGCGGTCGTCATAAAAGGCGTGGATTATAAGGGGTTCGAGGAGGGGACGCCGACGGAGGAACCCGGGCCGTGAGCTTCGAGGCTTCTCCGCGGCTGCGCGCCGTCACTCTCCTTCTCGCCGCCGCGGCCCACGGAATCTTCCTCTCGCGCCACGCGTCCCTCTCGGTCGGCGGCTCCGACAGCTCCGGTTACGCCAACGCCGCAAGGCGGCTCCTCGCCGGGACGCTCGTCTCCCGTCCTCGGGGTCTCGATCGGCTGGGGCTTCCCGACGGCCTCGCGCCGCTCTTCATCCCGCTCGGCTTCGTCCCGGGCCCGAGGCCGGGCACGATGGCTCCTTTCTATCCCGTCGGGTTTCCCGCCCACTTCGCCGCGGCGGGCCTGCTCGGCGGCTGGGAGCGCGGGCCGTATTGGATCGGTCCGATCGCGGCGCCCGGCTGTCTGCTTCTTCTCTACTCGGTCGGGCGCGAGCTCGAGCTCTCGCCCTTCTGGTCCGTCGCGACGGCCGTGATCCTCGCGGCGCTCCCGATCTTCGTCTTCCAGGCCATCCAGCCCATGAGCGACGTCGTTTCGACCTTCTGGTGCCTCGCGGCGATCCTCGCCGCGCTCCGGTCGCGGCGCGCCGCCGGGTGGGCGACCCTGGCCGGAGCGGCATTCGGCGTGGCCGTCCTGGTGCGCCCAGCGGATGTCCTGCTGGCGATTCCGCTGCTCTTCGCCATGTCGATCCGGGTCGGGACTCTCGCGCGCGCGGTGCTCGGGGTTCTTCCGATGGCGGGATTCGCCGCGGCCTACGACGCCCAATGCTACGGCGGCCTTTTCCGGACCGGCTACGAGCATGCCGGAGTCCTGACGGCGCTCGCCCTGCCCAACTTCCTGCCCCGATTCCTCTACTACGGGAAGTGGCTCTCGCGGATGCTGTCGCCGCTGCTGCCGCTCGCCGCCCTGGCGGTCGCGGGGGTCTCGAGCGTTTCGGGCCGCCGCCGCGCCGTCGTGCTCTCCTGGTTCGGCGTCTTCTTCGTCTTCTACTGCTTCTACGGCCCGTATGAATCCTTCGCGTTTCTCCGCTTCCTCCTGCCGGGAATTCCCGGACTGCTCCTCGCCGCGGCGCTCGCCGCGCAGGCGGCGACCGGACGGCTGAAGAAACCGGGCCTCGGCCACGCCGCCGCCGCCGTCGCCCTCGTCCTCCTCGTTCGGCACGAGGCGCGAATCTGCCAGTCCCTGGGCGTGCTCGGGACCGCCGAGGGCGAGTCGATCTATCCGAGGATCAGCCGCTGGGTGTCCCGGGATCTGCCGGACAACAGCGTCGTCGTATCGGCCTTTGCGAGCGGCGCCCTGGAGTACTACACGGACGTCTGCTACGCGAGGTGGGACGCGATGACGCCGGAATCCTGCGGAGCGTTGCGCGCGGCGGTCGACGGAAAAGGCTACCGGCTCTTCGCGCTGCTGTTCCCGGAGGAGGAGAAGCAGATCGAGGCGCACATGCCCGGCCCCTGGCGGCGCCTGGGCGCGCTGCGCCAGGTCGGCCTCTGGCGGCTCGACCGAGACGGGGCGATCACCGGACGATGACGGGCCGCCTCAGCACGGTCCGGCCCTCGTCCCGAGCGAGCACGGTCACGATCAGCGTGTGCGGTCCGGGCGGCAGATCCGGAATCCGAAAGGAGAAACCGCCTTGCCCGGCGTCGGGGTAGCGGGGGTAGACCTTCCCCACGTCCGGACGGGGGCCGCCGTACGCCGCCAGCCCCGCCGGGCCCAGTTCCGTCGAAATCCGGATCTCGAGGACGCCCGAGTCGTCGAGCGACCATCCGTACGCCCACTCTCCCGCGCGGACCTGGAAGTCCGCCGGCGGAAAGTCGAGGTGAACGAGGGGCGGCTGCTGGTCCCTGCCCGGAGAGATCGAGAGGTTGCGGAACGCCTCGGCGGCCTCACGGCGCTCCCCGGGCGTCGAGCCCCCGTCGAACACGGGAGAGCTCGTGATCCGAAACGCGTAGTCCCGATCGACGCCGTGCGGGAAGGTCTTCAGGATCTCCAGCCTGCCCTGCGCCACGCCGGCGCGCACAGCCCTCGCGCAGGAGAGAAGAACGGGCTTCGGCGCGTCATGGGGATGAAAAATCAGGAGGCCGACGCCCATGGCGGCGGCGCGGTCCCAGACGGCGTCGGGGATGGGCGCCCGGGCCACGAGATTCTCCAGTTCGTTGTAGGCCGGGGGCGAGAAGCCCGACGATCCGTTGACGATCGGCTTCCAGTGGGCGGTCGAGCGAAACTCGTACTCGAAATCGAAGATGTTCCCGAGCGGCCACTCCATCACCCCCCCGGGGACCGAAGCTCCCGCCAACCACCGATCGACCGCCCGCGGCTCGGGCCGGACCGGCAGAACGGTGATCGGCCACGCGCGATACTCGATGCCGGTCACGATCAGGCCCGACGCCAGAACGGCGAGCCGGATCGGGCGGCGGCGGCCGCCGGAGAGCCGCGACAGCCCCCAGGCCGAGAGAACCGCCAGAGGGATGTGGAAGAGCACGATCGCCCGGGCAGGAGCCCGGATCGCGCGGAAGACGAATCCCAGCGTCTTGAAGAGGAAGCGGTAGTAGGGGGTATTGGCGCCAAGGGCCATCAAGACGCCGACGGCGGCAATCAGCAGGAGGAGGACCACGCGGCGGTCCCGGGAGAAGGACCTCGCGAAGTCGGCCAGATCCCTGTAGCGGGAGCGGCGCGGAAACGCCAGGGCGAGACGAAGCAGGACGACCGCCGTCGCGAACACGATCAGGCGCCCGGGGTCCCCGACGCGGATGGGACCGAGGCGAAGCCCCGGCCGGGCCGCGGCCGCCCCGCAGAGAAGCAGCATTGCCGCGAGGGAAGCGTCGAGGACGCGGCACCAGACTCCGCGGCGCGCGGACATCCCGGAGGCTCGGTCCGTCTCGGCCGCCGCGGTCCTCGTCCGGCCCGAGGAGAGCCGTACCGCCGCCAGCACGGCCAGCACGGTCGGGACGATGCCCGGAAAGAAGGCCCCCTCGGGACGGGAAAAGCGCTCGGTCAGGCGGCCGTAGAGGCGGTTACGGACACCGGACGAGAGGAAGGTCGTCAGTCGGCCCGAATAGAACTCCATCTCCTCGTAGCTCCGAGCCATGCCGTAGAGCCGGCGGGCCTCCACGTAGGGCAGGAAGAAGGGTGCCACGGCGGCGCCGGCGACGCCGGTGGCAAGCAACGCTCTCAGGACGCGGCCGCGCGCGCCCGCAGTGCCGCTCAGGAGCTCGAAGACGAGCACGACGGCGACGAGCACCCCCGAGAAAATCGCGTAGTGAACGTTCGCGAGGGCATTCCCGGCGAAGCACAGGGCGAAGAGGACGACATCCGCCAGCCGCCCCGCGCCGAGGTAACGCAGGAGGAAAAGGAGCAGGAGCGGCAGAAACGGGCCCCACTGAAACTGGACGTGGGGGATCTGGTCGATGCGCCATGGCAGAAAGGCGTAGACGAGGCCGGCGAGCAGCGAGGCCGCCCCGTCTCCCGTGACCTCTCTCGCCAGAGCCCACGCCGCCATCGCCGAGAGAAACATCCCGAGAAGGAAGACCACGTTGTACACGGTCAGCGTCGAGAAGCCGGCGGCGTAGAGCGGAAAGCCGAAGACGGCCGCCGCGAAGAGGTTCTCCGAAAAGGCCAGCGTCAAACGGGCCGGGAAGAAGATGTTCCCGTCGAAAAGATGGAGCGGATCCCGAAACGTCTGGTGAAAGTCCCAGTGCAGGATCCAGGCGTTCAGCTTCGCGTCCCAGAGGTCCGGACACCCGTCGGAGAGCCGGGCCGCCAGGGGCCACGTCGCCAGAACGGTGACACCCAGAAAGAAGAACGCCGCGAGGGCGACCTCGCGGAAGGCTGCTCCCTTCTTCGTCAGCGGCGGCGGCTCCGGGCGCTGTTGGCGATCGTCAGGGCTTGCTGCAGGCGCTGCATCTTGCGCTGCCGGTTCTGCGTTGCCTGGACGTCGTCGGCCGGCGGAGGGTTGCCCCGGATGTCGCGCAGCAGGCGGTCGGCCTCGAAGAGGAAGGACTGGAAGTCGGGATCCTTGAACAGCTTGAACGTCAGCTCGGTCGTGATGATGTAGCCGTCGGCGATGTCCCGAGCCATGTTGAAGGCCGAGCCGCTCTGGAAGACGCCCATCGTTTGGGAAAAGTGTAATGCAAGAGGGGCGGCGCGAGGCGGCTTCCCGACCTGAGGTAGCATTCGCACCCCTATGGCTTTCGCCGGCGTGGACTACCTCGACTGCGACGCCCTCCTGACCGAAGAGCAGAGGCTGGTCCGCGCGACGGTCCGGGACTGGGTCGAGGAGCGCGTGCTCCCGATCATCGAAGAAGCGGCCTGGGAGGGGCGGTTCCCGAAGGAGCTCGTTCCCGAGATGGCCGCGATGCACCTCTTCGGCGCGACCATCTCCGAGTACGGCCTGCCGGGCCTCGACAACATCTCCTACGGCCTCATCATGCAGGAGCTGGAGCGGGGCGACTCGGGCCTGCGCTCGTTCGTCTCGGTCCAGTCGAGCCTGGTGATGTTCCCGATCCACGCCTACGGCTCCAGGGAGCAGAAGGATCGCTGGATCCCGAAGCTCGCGAAGGCCGAGGCGATCGGCTGCTTCGGCCTGACCGAGCCCGACTTCGGCTCGAATCCCGGCGGCATGCGCACGACGGCGAAGAAGACCGGCGACGGGTACGTCTTGAACGGCGCCAAGGCCTGGATCACCAACGGCTCGATCGCCGACGTGGCGGTCGTGTGGGCCAAGCTCGACGGCGTCGTCCGCGGCTTCCTGGTCGAGAAGGGAACCAGGGGGTTCTCGACCTTCGAGCACAAGGGGAAGATGTCGCTTCGCGCCTCCGTCACCTCGCAGCTCGCCTTCGAGGACTGCCGCGTTGCCGGGGACTCGATCCTGCCGGGTGTCGAGGGGTTGAAGGGCCCGCTCTCCTGCCTCACCCAGGCCCGCTACGGGATCGCCTGGGGCTCGATCGGCAGCGCCATGGCGACCTACCAGGCGGCGCTCGACTATGCCCGGAGCCGCAAGCAGTGGAAGGACCGGCCGATCGCCGCCCACCAGCTCGTGCAGGAGCGCCTGGCCTGGATGATCACCGAGATCACGAAGGGGCAGCTTCTCGCCTGGAAGCTCGGCGCCATGAAGGACGCCAGGACGATGAAGCCCCACCACGTCTCCATGGCCAAGCGCAACAACGTCTGGGTGGCGCGCGAGTGCGCCAAGCTGGCGCGGGAGACCCTCGGGGCAAACGGCGTCGTCAACGAGTACCCGGTCTTCCGCCACCTGGCCAACATCGAGAGCGTTTACACCTACGAGGGGACGCACGACATCCACACGCTGGTCATCGGCGAAGCGGTGACCGGGATCGCGTCCTACAACCCGCCTTCCGAGTAGTCCGCCTCGGGCTCCGTGGCTCCGGAGGGCGGCGAATCGCGGCCCGGACGCTCGCAAACCATTTCGTTTACAATAGATAGGTTCCGGACAATAGAGTGGGAATCAGCGGCAACCTGAACACGATGCAGCTCTCGGAGCTGCTTCAATGGCTGTCCCTCGGGCAGAAAACCGGAACTCTGCTCATCGAAGGGCGCGGCGTGGAGAAGCGGATCTACTTCCAGAACGGCCGGATCAACTCCTCCTCGTCCTCGGACCAGCGGGAGTACCTCGGGCACTTCCTCGTCTCCCACGGCTACATCACCGAGGAGGAGCTCAAGATGGCCATGGAGGTCCAGGAGGAGTCCAACATCCTGCTGGGCAAGATCCTGGTCATGATCAACGCGATCTCGGAGACCGACCTGCTCCGCCTGATGCGCAAGAAGGCCGAGGAGTCGATCTACGACGTCTTCCTCTGGGAGGCGGGCAACTTCGAGTTCGTCGACGGCGAGCTGCCGGAACTGAAGATGGTCCCCCTCTCGCTCGACGTGACCGGCATCATCATGGAGGGGCTGCGGCGCTACGACGAGTGGAAGCGCATCCGGGTCGAGGTCCCCGACAACCAGATCGTTCCCCGGATCGTCCGACCCCTGAACCTGGACACCCTGTCGGAGCAGGAGAAGCTCATCGTCCCCTACATCGACGGCCAGCGGACGATCGAGGAGATCGCCCTGCAGACGCACAACGCCGAGTTCAACGTGGCCCGGCTGGTCCATGAAGGCCTGCGCGGCGAGACGATGACCCTGGTCGAGGGCGCCTCCCTGCGCCACCGGGCCGTCGCGGGCGGGACAGGCGTCGGCACCGACGAGGTGGAGCATTTCCTTCAGCGTGGCATGGCGCAGTTGAAGCAGGATCCCCACACCGCCTACAAGATGTTCAAGGTCGCCTCGGACCTGAACCCTTCCGACGGCCGGGCGGCCGAGGGGATTCGCGACGCCGAGCGAATCATCAAGGAGAGCATCGAGAAGGACGGGATCAAGGGGGACAAGATCCCGGAGCTCGCGATTCCGTTCTCCGAGATCACCGAGCGCACCTTTTCCCCCCACGAGGGTTTCGTTCTGTCCCGCATCAATGGACAGTGGGACGTCAAGGCGATCATGAAGATCTCGCCGATCCGGGAGCTCGAAGTGCTGATGATCTTCCAGAAATTCCTCAAGGACGGCGTCATCCGCTGGAAGGCGAAGAGGTGAGGCCTCCGGCCCGGCGCCCATGAGCTCCTCCCCGCCCGCCCCCGCGGCCGAAGGGCGCGACCGGGCGTTCCGGGCCCTGCAGGTCGGCGTCACCGTCGCGGCGGCCGCTCTCTTCCTCGTCGAGATCCCTACGATCCCGGCCGGGCGCGGCCTCGAGATCGCGTTCTTCGCCGGCCTGACCACCCTCGCCTTCCGGCTCCGGGTGCGTTACGCCGGCAACTTCCTCGGCCTCGAAGCCGCGGCGCTGGTCCCGGTCATCCTGCTGCTCGACTCGCCTGGCGCCACGATCCTGGTCTGCCTCGCCTCCGACGTTCTCGCCAAGATCCTGGCTCGCTCCCGCCGGCTCACCCTGTCGACGGCCTTCGACCTGTCGCAGCTCGCCTTGTCCTACGGGGTCGCGGCCCTCGTCTTCCGCGCGCTGCACCAGCCGCGGGCGGGGCCGCTGACCCTGGCGCTGGCCTCGTCGGTAGTCCTGCTCGTCTTCTTCTTCGTCAACACCCTGCTCGTCTTCGCCTACCTCGGCCTCGGCCGGCTGGTGCCGCCCGAGAAGCTGCTCGGGATCGCGCTCTACCAGCTCGTCGCCCTCTCCCTGCTCGTGCCGATCGTGGTCCTCGAGGTCCTCGTGTACGCCCACTACGGCGTCGTGGGAATGCTCCTGGCGTTCTTTCCCGTCGTGCTCGCGTCCCTGGTGCTGCGCGGGTTCTCCTCGATGGAGGAGAAATACAACCGTGTCGCCCGGGAGAACTGCGAACTGGACGTCATGCGGGAGATCTCGAACATCTTCTCGCTCGGCGCGCGGCCCGACCGGTACCGCCGCGCCTTCGAAGCCCTGAGGCGCCTCCTGCCCATCGAGGCGATGGCCTTCGTCGAGTGGGTCGAGGACCCCGGAGCGGAGACGGAGGTCCACCTGGAGGGATCGGCCACGGTGAGCCGCTCGGAGATCCTCGACTGGATCCGCAGCCGGCGGATCGACGAGAACCTGGACACCACGGCCGAGTTGGTCTGGACCCGGGCCGGCGAGGAGCGGGAAGTCCGCCTCTCCCCCTCCACCCGCTACCAGCTGATTGCGCGGCTCTCCACCTACGAGCTCAACACGGGGCTGCTGATTCTCGAGAGCTCCTTCTCGACGCTTCAAACGCCCCCGGCCGTGCAGTCCCTGCGCGCGCTCGCGGGCCAGATCGCGCTGGTCCTGCAGGACCGCGCGATCCGCGCCCAGGTCCAGGAGCTCTCCGAGCGAAACCGCGACCGCGCGGAGACGCTGCACCAGATCCTCGAGGTCTCCAACGAGGTGAAGCGCCACTTGAACCCCGACGCGCTCTTCCAGTCGATCGTGACCGCGGTGGCGAAGAGTCTCGGATTCGACGCCGTGCTGCTCTCCCTCTACGACGCGGAGCGGGATCTCTTCGTCCGGCGCGCGCAGTACGGCCTCGATCACCGGTGGGCCGAGATCCAGGGCCAGGAGGTTCCCGCCGCCGAGATCACGCGCCACTGGATCGACCGCAACCGGCTCTCCAAGTCCTACTTCGTGCGGGACCGGACCTCCGACGACCTGGGGCGCTACGACGTCGTGGTCTCCACACCGCGCCGGCGCACGGCCAACGGCTGGCGGGCCTACGACATGCTCTTCATCCCCCTGTCCTCGGACGACCGCCTGGTCGGCTGCCTCTCCGTCGACGAACCGCGCAGCGGACAGGCGCCTTCGCTCGAGACGGTCCAGGCCCTGGAGATTTTCGCGAACCAGGCCGTCACCGCCATCGAGAACGCGCGCCGCTACAGCGACGCCCGGGAGCAGAGCATCCGGGACGGTTTGACCGGGGCATACAACCATCGCTACTTCCAGGAGTCTCTGCAGCGCGAGCTGGGTCGCGCCGACCGGCAGGGGCGGCCCCTCTCGGTGCTGCTGCTCGACATCGACGACTTCAAGGCGGTCAACGACCGGTACGGGCACCCGGTCGGCGACGCGATCCTGGAGCGGATCGTCGGCGAGATCCGCAGCGAGGTGCGAGGCGACATGGACCTGGTGGCCCGTTATGGAGGCGAGGAATTCGCCGTCATCCTGCCCGAGACGCCCGCCGAGGTCGCGGCCGAAGTCGCCGAGCGCATCCGGAGGCGCATCGACGAACGGCTCTTCCGGCCTCCCGAGGCCGACGACGTCATTCGAGTCACGGTGTCGATCGGCCTCGCCGCCTACCCCCGCGACGCGTCGAACAAGAAGGAGCTGATCGAGCGCTCCGACGCCGCGCTCTACCGCGCCAAGCGCGGAGGGAAGAACGCGGTCGTGGCGACGGGCATTGGCCTGGACGGCGCGTCGCCGACGACGCATTGAGAAGAAGTTGTCAGTCTTCAGTTGTCAGTTAAGAACTGAGAACTGATGACTGGAAACGGACGACTACCTCCTCGATACTGCCTTCGAATCCCGATCGAAAAACCGCAGGCGCCAGTGCGCCGCCTCACCGGCGTAGTCCACCCCGATCCGCGTCGAGACTCCGATCCGGGGCCGTCCGCCGCGGCGCCGGAAGATCCGCGCGCGGCTGCGCCCGAGCAGGTCTTCACCGCTCCAGCGGGTGGTGATGCCGAGCGCCGCGCAGAGCCTGGCGGGTCCCGACAGGAGCCGCTCCGGCGCCCCGTCGGGGCCTTCGGCCGCCCGCAGCAGGACGGCCTCGGCTTTCCCCTCCGGGCCCGTCACGACGTTGGCGCAGTCGTGCATCCCGTACACGAAGTAGACGTAGAGGTGCCCGCCGTCGGCGTACATGGGCTCGACCCGCGCCGTGCGCCGGCCTGCCCAGGAATGCGCTGCGCGGTCCCGCGCGCCCAGGTAGGCCTCCGTCTCGACGATCCGGGCGCCGTACCAGCGCCCGCGCCACCGCCGGGCGATCCAGGCGCCGAGCAGGTCGCGGGCGACGGCTTGCGTGCGTCGCCGAAAGAACGCGCGGTCCGGCGGCGAGAGCCCGAGCGCCGCCGGATCGAATCGAAGGCGGGGATCCGGGGCGCGTTCGGCTATCATGGACCGTTCCCGATCGGGAGATTCTATGAACATTCTCGTCACGGGCGGGGCCGGGTTCATCGGCTCGCGGATGGCGGCGCGGCATCTCGCCGACGGCCACCGGGTGGCCGTCGTGGACGACCTCTCCGCGGGCCGCCGCGAAAAGGTGCCCGAGGCCGCGCGCTTCGTGGAGGCCGACATCGCCGAGGTCGACCTGGAGCCGCTGCTTCGGGAGGAGAAGATCGATTTCGTCTCCCACCACGCGGCGCAGATCGACCTGCGGCACAGCGTCTCGGACCCGGTCTTCGACGCGCGGGCGAACGTGCTCGGCTCGCTCAAGCTCTTCGAGGCCTGCCGGCGCGCGGGGGTCCGCGGGGTTCTCTTCGCTTCGACCGGGGGCGCGCTCTACGGCGAGCCCGAAGGCGGCCGCCCAGCCCCGGAGTCTCATCCGACCAACCCGATCTCTCCCTACGGCTGCGCCAAGCTCTCGATCGAGAAGTACCTGTACTACTACCGGGTGGTGCACGGCTTCCAGACGCAGGTCTTCCGGTACGCCAACGTTTACGGCCCCGGGCAGAACGGCACGGGGGAGGCCGGCGTCGTCGCGATTTTTTCCGAGGCGATGCTCGGCCACCGGGCGCTGAAGATCAACGGCTCCGGGGAGCAGACCCGCGACTACGTCTTCGTGGACGACCTTTGCCGGGCCGCCGCGGCGGCGGTCGAGAGCGGCCGAAGCGGAACCTGGAACCTCGGCACGGGAATCGAGACCTCCGTCAACCGGCTCTTCGAGCTGCTGGCGAAGGAGTTCGGCTACACCGCTCCTGCGCCGCACGCTCCCGCGCCCGCGGGCGAGCAGCAGCGAAGCGTGCTCGACGGCGCGGCGGTCCGGCGCGACTTCGGCCTCCCGCCCTGGACTCCCCTGTCGGACGGCCTGAAGGCGACGGCGGAGTACTTCCGCGCCGAGCAGCGGGCCGCGCGGGCCTAGTCGGCGCGGCCTGCGCTCCCCCGGCGCGGGGCTAGGGCCGCCGGACTTCGCCGCTCGGACGAGGCTCCGGAGAGAGCGCCTCTTCGTACCGCTTCAGGACCACAACGGTCCGGTCGTCCTCCGGCTCGCCGCCGCCGGCGTACTCGCCCACCCGCTTGATCAGGGCGCGCGCGATCTCATCGGACGGCAGGCTTCGGATGTCCAGGAAGGCCCGCACGAGCCTTCCGACGCCGAACTCCTCTCCCTCCGGCCCGTGCGCCTCGACCATGCCGTCGGTGTAGAGGAGCAGCGCGTCACCCGGATCGAGACGCCGGTATCCACGGCTGTAGGTCGCCGTGGCGGACGGGCCGAGCACGAGACCCGTCTGGACGAGCGGCGTGACGCCCGAGCCGTGGAAGTGCAGCGGATGCGGGTGACCGGCGTTGACGTACATGAGGCTGCCGTTGTCCTCGATCTCCCCGTAGAAGAGCGAGACGAACCGGGTCGTCAGGCGCGACTCGTGGATGATCCGGTTCAGCCGCTCGACCGTGCGCGTGATCTTGAAGTCGCGCTCGACGGCCATCCGCAGGCCCGTGTAGACGTCGCGCACCTGCAGCGCCGCCGGCAAGCCGTGCCCCGAAGCGTCGGCGATCGCGACGCCCAGGATGCGGTCGGAGACCGGGATGAAGTCGAAGTAGTCGCCGCCCACCAGCTCCGCCGGCGAGGTGAAGCCGGCGAGCTCGATCTCGCCGCGCCGCACGGCCCGCCGCGGCAGGATCGACATCTGGATGCTGCGGGCCTCCTTGAGGGCCGAGACGTAGCGGCTCTGCTTCAACTTCTGGTCCACGGCGTGCCGCAGGATCCCGAGCGCCGCCAGCAGATCCTCCTCCGAGGCCGTGGGCTCGACGGTGAAGGAAATCACGTACTCGTCCTCGCCCACCGCGATCGCGGCGAAGCGCTCGGCGCCGAGCCGCCGCTCGAGCTCCGCGTCCACCCCGGGAGCGGAGAGGTCCATCACGACCACGCCTTCGTCGATGACCCGCTCGACCGGCGGGTAGGTCTCCGGAACGAAGAGCCCGGGCGCCACCGCCGGAACCCCGCCAAACGTGCGCACGAGCTCGTACCCGCCGTCCCGGCGCTCGTAGAGCCGTCCGCCTCGGACTCCGAGGGCGTCCGAGAACTGCTCGAGAACGGCCGACGCGGTCTGCGTGATGGTCGAAGAGGGATCGGAGGCGCTCTCGATCGCTTCGAGCGCTCTTTCGACCTTGCGAAACAGCAACTTACCCGTCGTGGCCGTGGACATGAGAGTTCGCGATTCTATCTCTCCCGCCAGGGCCGAAGTAGATTGGGTCGGTGAGCTCGCGACTGCAACGCGAACCCGCGCGGCGCGCCGTCATCCTCGGCGCGGGCTTCGGCGGCCTCGCCGCGGCCCGCGCTCTCGACGGCGTCCCCGTGGACGTCACCGTCGTCGACCGGCGCAATCACCATCTCTTCCAGCCCCTGCTCTACCAGGTCGCGACCGCGGCGCTGTCTCCCGGCGACATCGCGTATCCGATCCGCGCCATCCTGCGACGGCAGGCCAATGCGCGGGTTCTGCTCGCCGACGCGCGGAAGATCGATCCCGCGGCCCGGGAAGTGGAGCTCGCCGACGGGAGGATCGGATACGACTTCCTGATTCTCGCGACCGGATCGAAGGATGCCTACTTCGGCCATGACGAATGGCAGGCGTATGCCCCGGGCCTGAAGAGCCTCGAGGACGCCCTCGAGATCCGCCGCCGGATCCTCCTCGCCTTCGAAAAGGCCGAGCGGGAGCCGGACCCCGGGAAGAGACGGGCGCTCCTGACCTTCGTGCTGGTCGGCGGAGGGCCGACGGGAGCCGAGCTCGCCGGAGCGATCGCCGAGATCTCCCGCCACGTGCTCGCCTCCGAATTCCGCGCGATCGACTCCCGGGAAGCGCGGATCCTGCTGGTCGAGGCCGGGCCGCGCATCCTGCCGGCCTTCCCGGAGGAGCTGTCCCGCAAGGCCGAGCGGTCGCTGCGCGAGCTCGGCGTCGAGGTTCGCTGCGGAGCCGCGGTCACGGCGGTCGGGCCCGGCGACGTCGAGGTCGCCGGAACGCGGATCGCCTCCGAGACCGTGGTCTGGGCCGCCGGCGTGACCGCGTCCCCTCTGGCGCGCTCGCTCGACGCCCCCCTCGACCGGGCCGGCCGCGTCCTCGTGCTGCCGGACCTGTCGATCCCGGGCCATCCCGAGGTGTTCGTCATCGGAGATCTCGCGGCGTTTCTCCATCAGACGGGAAAACCGCTGCCGGGCGTCGCGCAGGTGGCAATCCAGCAGGGACGCCACGCGGCGAGAAACGTCGCGCGCTCTCTCTCGGGGAAGACGGCGCTTCCGTTTCGCTATCGCGACCTCGGCAACCTCGCCGTTCTGGGCCGAGCCGCCGCGGTCGCCGACCTCGGCCGGGTCCGCATGTCCGGCTTTCTCGCCTGGCTCTTCTGGTGCTTCGTGCACATCATGAACCTCGTCGGCTTCCGCAGCCGCGTCGTCGTTTTCTTCGAATGGGCGTGGGCGTACTTCAGCGACCAGCGCGCGGCGCGGCTCATTACCGGCCAGGTGGACGGGCGGACGCGATAGGATCCGGGAATTCCGGAGTCCATGGATGAAGCTTCTCTCTCGCGCCCCCGCGCCGGCGGCCGCCCTCGCCGCCGCTTTCGCCTTCTCCTGCGCCTCGCCCCCGATTGGCGTCCCGAACCGCGGAGGAGCCCCATGACCGTGGACCGCCGCGCCCTGATCTCCGGATTCGCCGCCGGCATCGCCCTGCCCTTCTTCCGCGCCGACGCGGCCGCCCGGGTGCTCGCGGCCTCCTCCCGCACCGCCGGCCGGGATCCTTCCGATCTCGCCGGCGAGGAGGCCTACTGGTCCGAGATCGCGCGCGCCTTCGACTCGGACCGGACCCTCGTGAACCTGAACAACGGCGGGTGCAGCCCCGCGCCCTCGCACGTGCTCGAGGCCATGATTCGGGACCTGCGCTTCTCCAACGAGATCCCGGTCCATCACATGTGGAACGTTCTCGAGCCGCGGATCGAATCGGTGCGCCGCGGGCTGGCGGCGGAGTTCGGCTGCGACCCGGAGGAGATGGCCATCACGCGAAACGCCTCGGAGGCGATGGAGACGCTCACCCTCGGCATCGACCTCAAGCCGGGCGACGAGGTCGTCCTGACCAACCAGAATTATCCGCGCATGATCACGACCTGGGAGCAGCGGGCCCGGCGGGAAGGAATCGTCGTCAAGAAGATCTCCTTTCCGGTCCCGCCGCCGTCCTCTTCCGACGTGGTGGAGCGATTTCGCCGGGCGATGACGCCTCGCACGCGCGTGATCGAAGTCACCCACATCACGAACCTGACCGGGCAGATCCTGCCGGTGCGCGAGATCGTCCACATGGCGCGCGAGCGAGGCGTCGAGGTCTTCGTGGACGGGGCGCACGCCTTCGCCCACTTCCCCTTCAAGCGCGACGAGCTCGATTGCGACTACTACGGAACGAGCCTCCACAAGTGGCTCTTCGCGCCGATCGGCACGGGGTTCCTCTACGTGCGCAAGGAAAAGCAGAAGAAGATCTGGCCTCTGATGGCGGCGCCCCCCGCGATGGACGAGAACGTGCGCAAGTACGAGGAGATCGGCACGCACCCGGCGGCCAACCACAACGCGATCGCGGTTGCGCTCGCCTTCCACCGCGGCATCGGCACCGCGAGGAAGGCCGCGCGCCTGAGGTGGCTCCGCGACCGGTGGGCCAGGCGCCTGGCCGCCGCCGATCCCCGCTTTCGGATCCTGACTCCCTTGAACGACACGGAATCGTGCGGCATCGCGCTCGTGCACGTCGAGGGGATCGACACCGAGAAGCTGCAGGCCTTCCTCTGGGAGAAGCACCGGATCATGACGACGCCGATCGTGCACGCCGAGTTCAACGGCCTGCGCATCACTCCGAACGTCTACACGACCCCCGACGAAATCGACCTCTTCTGCGACCGGATGGAGGGGGCGCTGCGAAAGGGCCTCGCCTAAACGAGTCGCGCGGGGCCGACGGCCGCCGCGGCGAGGGCTCCGGGCCCTCAGGCCAGCCGGGCGCTTCGTCCTGGGGGCCGGGAGTGGGGCGGAGGCTCGCCGGAGCGCCACAGCTGCGGGTCCTCGAGCGGGTCGGAGGACGGAGCGGAGAGCCGGAAGCCGGCCGGGTCGCTCCAGTCGATCCGGGCGGCGAAGAGCCGGCCGGCCTCGTCCAGAAAGTCCCGGGCGTCCGCCCGGTCCAGCTCGATCGGAAGGTCGGGGACTTTCCCCCGGTAGCCGAGGTCGATCAGGGTGGACTCGCCGAGGGTCACCTGGTAACGGCGGAACTCGATCTCGCCTTGCCTTGCCATCCGCGCGGCTCCGAAGACCTGGTCCGCCTCCGCGTCGCTCTGGATGTCCCGGAAGAGTCGCGCCGCCCAGCTCCACGGGTACCAGCCACCGGCGTCTCCGCGGCGAAAGACGGTCTCGAAGGCGCCCGAGCCGAAACTCCAGACCACGATCCCGCCGGCGCGACACGCCGGGCTGGCGCAGTAGTCGAGCGCCTCGATCGCCGCCTGGCGCGCCGGCGTGTTGAAGACCGTGAGCCCTCCGTCGGTGAAACGGCCTTCCCAGGGCCCGAAGTACCAGGGCGCCGAGAGCGCGCTCGCGGCGACGGCGTCGCGGACCTTCCAGGTCGGGCCGAAGTTGGTTCTCTCTCCCTTCAGCGGGAAATTCGAGAGGAAGAGCTCTTCGTTTCGAACGAGGTCGTGGGTCGTCAGCAGAATCCCGCGCGGGCCGCGAGGCCCGGGAGCAAGCTCGCCCAGGCGAATCTCCCCGAAGAGCTCCGCGAGCTTTCCCTCCGCGAACTCGCGTGAGTACATCACCCGCGAGAACAGCCGGCCGATGCGGGAGCTCGACAGGCTCCACTGGAAGACCCGCCCGACCAGGTCCCGGTACAGGTCGAGGATCTGCCGGGCCGAGTTGTCCCGGAAGGCAAGCAGCGCCGCGATGATCGCGCCGGTGCTCGTTCCCGCGAAGAAATCGAAGAAGTCGCCGGCGGCCACGCCGAAACGTTCCTCGAACGTTTCGAGCATCCGGAGGGTGACGATCCCCCGCACCCCTCCGCCGTCCAGGGCGAGCACGTGGCGCCTGCCGTCTCCGCGCGGCCCGGCCTTCGCAACGTCCTCCACGGCGCAAGCTTATTCCCCGGGAACCGGCCGAGTCCGGCCGGTGTCCCTTAGACTGTTGCGGACGAATCCGGTGTCGCCCGACGAAACGCGGCCGTCCCCGAAGACCCCGGAGGGGCTCTCCGACGAGGAGTTGATGAGCCGCGCCCGACAAGGGGATGCCGCGGCGTTCGGAGACTTCGTCCGCCGCCACACGCCGGCCGTCCATCGGTGGATGGCCCGCTCGGTCGGGGCGCAGGAAGCCGAGGACCTGACGCAGGAGGTTTTTCTGAAGGCGTACCGCGGGCTCGGGCGTTTTCGCAACGAGGCTCCGCCGCGCGCCTGGCTGGCCGCGATCGCCGACAACGTCGTCAAGAACCGCTACCGGTCGCTCACCCGATTTCGCCGGATCTTTTCGCCGTCCGAGGCCGAAGGGGGCGAAGCCCCGTCCCGGGCCGCCGGCCCGGAGGAGGATGCGCGAGCCGGCGAGTCCCGCCGGTTCGTCGCGGAGGCGCTCAAGAAGATCTCGGCCGAGTTTCGGATGCCCGTCGTCCTGCGCGACCTGGAGGAGTGGAGCTACGAGGAGATCGCTCTCTCGCTCGATCTGCCGGTCGGGACCGTCAAGTCTCGCATCGCGCGAGGACGCGGACAGCTGCGGGCGGTCCTGGCGCCCCTGGTCCGCCAGGCAAGGGAGACGCCGTGAGCGGCGCCGCGCACCCCGCCCGTTCGCTCGACTTCCTGTCGCGCCTCCACGACGGAGAGCTCTCGGCCGCCGAGCGGGCGCATTTCGAGTCTCACCGCTCCCACTGCGCGGAGTGCCGGAGGGCCGCCGCGGAGTTCGAGGCGGCCCTCGCCTTCTACCGGACGGCGGGCACCGCCCCGCCCCCTTCCGATCTCGCGGCGCGAATCCTGAGGAGGCTCGAGGCGTCCAACCCCCGCCGCTCTCCCTTCGGGGTCGTCTTCGGCATCGACCTCAAGTGGGCGGGGGCCTTCACCGCGGCGATCGTCGCGGTGATCCTCGGTTTCTCGCTGCTCGAGCGGCAGGAACAGGGTCGTCGGATCCGCGTCTCCTTCGCCACGCCCTCCGGCGGGACGCTCTCCGGGACCGCGCGATCGATCACGCCCTTGCCGGGGCGCGCGGAACCCAAGAGCGAGGGGAACACGGCGCCGGAGAAGCAGCGGCCCGCGGCGCGCCGCGCCCTCCCGCCGCCTCCCGCCGCCGAGCGGCTGGACGCGGGAGTCGCAAGGCCCGCCGCGGCGGACGCCCGGGCCGCGGGAACCGCGCCAACGGCAATCCCGGCAAATCTTCAGACTTCCGTGGCAAAAGAAGAGTCGGTTCCGGGCCCGGCCCAGGCCCGGGATCGGGCCGAAGTGGCCGCCCGGGCGCAGGCCAGGTCTTCGCCCTCGCCGGTTCGAATCACCGTGACCGCTCTCGATCGGGCGGGCGCCGCGCCCGCGCTGCTCAATGCCGGAGAACTATCGCTGGGCGATGCCGATCGAGGCCAGTACATCTTGACGGTCGGGGCCGACGGCGTACCGCTCGAAGTCGGCGTTTTCGATGCGGGGAGGAAGAAGGTTGGAGTGTCGGCCTCGGGGTCGGCGGCCGGCACGCTGCGCAAGATGCGATTCGAGGCGAGCAGCGAGCCGCGGCGCCTGCTGGTGCGGGTCGAGTAGGCTCTCGCCAATCACTTCTTCCGCCGCGCGGGCTCGTCGCCGAAGGCCAGGAGTCTCCCCTTCGCCGGATCGCAGACGAATACGTGCCCGGCGCCGTCCGAAACGACACAGTGGCCGCCCGGTGCGGTCGCAACGGTCCGCAGCAGCCCGAGCTTCCCGTGTGGCGAGACCTCGAGGATCGCCATCGTGGCGCTCTTGCCGCCTGGAAGATAGAGATGCGAGAGGCCGGGGTCGAAGTCGATGATGTCGACGCCCTCGCCGGCGTCCAGCCGATCGAGTTGACGCCCCGACCCCGCTTCGAGGGACACGGCCCGCCCCTCGGCGCAGCCGACGAAGACGAAGCCGCGTTTCGCGTCCAAAGCGAGGCCGCGCGATCCCCGGCAGCCATTCTGCCAGCGCGAGACCGTAGCCCGCGACTTCGTGCCGATCGCCAGGGTTGCGCCAGACCAGAGGTTGGTGTAGGCGACGCCGCGGCCGGCATCGACGACGAGCGACTCGGGTCCGCCCTCGACCGCGATGAATCCGGCGAAGACGGGAGCATCTCCGGGCTCGCGCAGGCGGAAGATCTCGATCCGGTCCGCGTCCGGCTCGGTGACCCAGATTTCGCGGGTCGCGGCGACGAACCGGACGTAGTCGGGGCTCGAAGCGAGCGGGGTGCGAGAGAGAACGCGCCGTGTCGCCGGGTCGACCGCGGCGAGCTGCTTCGTGTCACGGTCCGTCACGAAGAGGAGCCCTTCCCCTTCGGTGACCGAAGTGATCCCTTCGCCGTGGCCGCCTCGGAAGTCCTTTCTCGCGGTGAAGCCGGCGATCACCTCGAGCGAGCGCGACACAGGGTCGAGCAGCACGAGAGCTCCGGTCCGGCCCGCCGGGACCAGGATTCGGCGGAGCGACGGCGAGAAGCCCAGATCGTCGAACCCGATGCCCTTCTGCCCACCGGGGATGGGGACGTTCCGTGCGAGGTCTTCCGCCCCGGCGGCCGAAGCGACGACGACCGCCGCCAGGGCTGCCGCGAGCGCCGCCGGTCGCCTCATCCGTCGGATTCCATCACGCCGCTGCCGGTCGAAAGCCACTGCTCTATGCAGGTACCAGTTGCTAGACAATTATATATCAACTGATATATATCAGACTGCATGAGCCCCCGCCTGGCCCGGCGCCGGCTCGGGATCGAGGGCGGCGTCGGCGCCCTTGCCGCGGCGCTCTTCGTGCTCGGGTTCGGCCAGGAGCTCTGGGCCCGCTACATGCCGGAGTACCTGCGCGTCCTCGGCGCTTCGGCGTTGCTGGTGGGAGCCTACGGCGCCCTCCAGGACCTGCTCGACGCGGCCTACGCCTATCCGGGCGGTCTCCTGTCCGACCGCCTCGGGAGCCGCAAGGCGCTGCTCGCCTTCGCCGCGGCCACGGCCGCCGGCCTCTCGATCTACCTGTTCTTCCGATCGACCGCGGCGGTCTTCTGCGGCCTCCTTCTCGTCGCGGCCTGGAAGTCGCTGGGGCTGCCGGCCTCCTTCGCCCTGGTCGCCGAGGAGCTCTCCCGCGAGGACAGGATCGCCGGATTCACGGCGCAGGCCGTCCTGAAACGTCTGCCGATCGTCATCGCGCCGCCCCTGGGAGGGCTCCTGCTCGAGCGGCGTGGAATCGCCGGGGGAACGCGCCTCGCGATCGCAATCTCGCTGGTTCTCTGCCTCGCGATGCTCGCGGCGCTGCGCGCGGCGTTCCGCCGCTGGCCCGCTGCGGGCCACACCGCCTTCCCGATTGCCCCGGGGAGATCGGCGTCCCCGCCGGTCGCCGCGGTTAAGCTTCATCCCGTGTTGAAACGCCTGCTCGTCGCCGACTGTCTGATCCGTCTCTGTGAAGGCCTTCCCGACGTGTTCCTGGTCGTCTGGGTACTGGAGGTCCTTCGTCTTTCCCCCGTGCGGTTCGGCCTGCTCCAGTCCGTGCTGATGGGCACCGCCATCCTTTCCTATCTGCCCGCCGCGTTGCTCGCGCGGCGGGTCGAGAAGAAGCCCTTCGTCGTGCTGACCTTCTTCTTCTTCGCGCTCTTTCCCGTGGCCGTGGTGCTCTCGCGAACCTTCTGGCAGCTCGCGGCCGCCTACGTCGTCGGCGGCCTGCGGGAGATCGGGGAGCCCGCGCGAAAGGCGCTGATCGTGGACCTCGCCGGAGCCTCGGCCCCGGGCAGGACGGTCGGGCTCTACTACGCCGTGCGCGGCTTCGTCGTCGCGGGAGCCGCGGCCGCGGGCGGGGCGTTGTGGACCATCCGCCCTGCGCTGACCTTCTGGATGGCCGCTCTCCTGGGCGCTGCGGGGACCCTGTGGTCGCTGCGGTCCCTGCCGGCAGGGACCGCACCCGAGGAGATCCGCGCGTGAGGAGCAAGTCCGTGCCCGCGGGGCGAACGGGGCCGGCGCGCCGCTGGTATCTGCTCATCCATCAGCTTCCCCCGCGGCCTCTCTACCTGCGCGCCAGGATCCGCCAGCGCCTGGCGCGCGTCGGAGCCGTCGCCCTGAAGAACTCCGTCTACGTCCTTCCGTTTCGCGAGCATTGCCTCGAGGATTTCCAGCGGATCGCCGGAGAGGCGGCCTCCGGAGGCGGACAGGCCTACGTTTGCACGGCGGATTTCGCCGACCGCGACACGGACGAGGCCCTGGTTCGGCGCTTCCGCGCCGACCGCGACGCCGACTATGCGGCGCTCGCCGCCGCGGCCGCCGAAGCCGGGCGCCGCCTCGGTTCGCGCCCGCCCGAGGAGGATCGGACGGCCGCGATCTCGCGCGCGCGCCGGCGCTTCGAGGAGATCGCGCGGATCGATTTCTTCGGCTCGCAGGGCCGCGCGGCCGCCGAGTCCGCGCTCGGAGGGCTCCACCGTCGCCCAGGCACCCCCGAGGCGCCGCGCCCCGGCGCCGCGCGATCCGACCTCATCGGCCGGACCTGGGCGACGCGCCGCGGCGTGCACGTGGACCGCATCGCCTCCGCGTGGCTGGTCCGCCGCTTCCTCGATCCCGGCGCCCGCTTTCGCTTCGTCGACCCGAAGGATCCCGCCCGGGAGGGCGAGCTGCGCTTCGACATTGCCGGAGGGGATTTCTCGCATGAAGGGGACGCGTGCACCCTGGAGACTCTCATCCGGCGCGCCGGGATCTCCGACCCGGCCCTCCGCCCCGTCGCGGAGATCGTTCACGACATCGATCTGAAGGACAGAAAGTTCCGGCGGCCCGAGGCGCCCGGCGTCG
>JBLMXY010000118.1:0-27415 GCA_050257975.1 Acidobacteriota bacterium | reverse complement strand
CAGGCGCCGCAGAAAGCGGCGAATCCAGAAGGCCGCGAGGACCGCGATCGCCACGACGAAGACGGCGGCCGCGATGGCCGCGGCCGGATGCGCGATGGCGAGCCACAGAAGGACGGCGACGGTGCCGTCTTCCGTGAGGGAGGCGGCCCAGTTCGAGGCCGGCTCGGGGCTGGTGTTGACGGCGCCGCGCGCGGTCGACTTCAGGCCATGCGCCGACAGGGTGACGCCTCCGCAGAGGAGCGCGGCGATCACGCGCCAGTGCTCCGGCGCACCGGAGAGCCCCGCGTAGGCGAGCAGCGCGGAAGCCGGAACCCGAACGAAGGTGTGCACGGCGTCCCAGACCGAATCGACGTACGGAATCTTGTCGGCGAGAAACTCGACCAGGTAGAGCGAAGCCGCCGTCACGATGACCCATTGGTTGGTCAGGACGGCGAGGCCGGGCGGAAGCACCACCGCGCCGGTTCTTCCCAGCAAGCCCAGGACGGCGATCGTGGCATAGAGGCGAAGCCCCGAGGCGAGCGAGGTTCCGGCGAGAAGACCCGCCAGCGCGAGTCCGGACAGGGAGGAGCCCCCGGGCATCGGCGCGCTCTCCGCTCAGGCCGCCGGCGGCAGCCCCGCCGTCAGCTCGGACGGCAGCCTGGGCGCGGAAAGGAGGCGCTCGAAGGCCTCCCAGCGCCGGTCGGGCCGGTCCGCCGTTCCGCCCTGCGCCTCGACCCAGCGCCGCACGAGGTCTTTTCCGAGGTTGTAGTTGATGACGTAGCTGCGGTACTGGCCGATGAAGCGCACCCGCTGCTCGGCGCGGGCGGGCGACGCCAGCGCGTACTCGGTCAGCCAGGCGGCGGCGGCCTTTTCGTCGATCTGGCCGTTGAGGTAGCGGCGCGCCGCCTCGTTGCCGGCGTCGGAGAGCGCCTCGACGAGCGACCGGACCCGGTCGTACTTTTCGGCGCGCGCCGGATCGATCCCGGCGAGCGGATAGAGGGTTCCCCGCTCGAAGGTGACGCGCGCCTCGCCCGGGAAGGCGACCTCGATGCCGAAGTTCGCGCTCCCCTCGGCGATCAGCGATTCGGGCGAGAAAAGCGGATAGACCTGGAACTCGATCCAGCCGCGGTCGCGCACCAGATTCTTCTCGAGCAGGACGTTGTAGACGTGGTGTCCCGGGTACCCCTCGTGGCAGGCGAGGTCCACGGCGCGGTCGATGTAGATCGGCAGATCGGTGTTGACCTGGATGAGGCTGCGGTAGTTTCCCTGGTACCAGTTGTAGCCGCTCCACGACTTGCCCGTGACGTACTCGACCGTGAAGCTCTCGCCCGGCGGAAGGGCGATGTGCCGGAGCGTTCGCTCGCGGGCCGCGGCGATGGCCGCGTGAAAGACGGCGTCGAGCTTCTCGGGCGGGATGACGAAGCTCTGGCGGAAGGCTTCGTAGCGCTCGATGAGGGAGCCCGGGCCCGGCAGCTCCGCTTCGAGGCGGTCCCGCAGCTTCCGGAAGTGCTCCTCCGGGTTGACCGGGGCGGCGGCGTCGTAGAGGGCGCGAGACTCCTCGTCGAAGCTCATCTTGCGGCCCGAGAGAATCTCGGCCCGCGCCACGAGCGCCTCGAGCTGCCGCGCGAGAAAGCGCTCCCGCAGGTGCTCCATCTCCCCGGCCGGCGCCGGCTGCCCACGCAGCCCCGCGGCGAGCGACGCGGCCTCCTGCCGGATTTCCGCGAGCGGCCGCCTGGCCGCCTCCGCCTCCGTCTTCCACTCGGGGGGTCCGTAGTAGGCGTCCACGTAGTCGGCGTCGTGCTGTCCCACGGCGAGCACCAGACGGACGTACCGCTCGGCGGCCTCGTTCACCGCGCGGACACTATCGGAAACGGGAGACGATGGCGCGGGAGCCCCGGGGCCGGCGCACCCGACGGCAAAGATCATGGCGACGAGGAGGCGTGAGCCGGCCGGTGGCGACGCCGCGGTCTCCGCCCGGCCGGTCAGCTCCACTTCTGCCGGGCGGCCCAGGCCTCCAGCGTCGTGGGCGGAATGCCGAACTCCTTCGCGTTGCCCGCGATGTCGGCCGAGTAGCCCACGCGGTCGAACCAATCGAGCATGGCCGCGAAGTCGGCGCTCGCCTTGCGGACTTCCTCGATCGGCACCCGCTCGAAGACGATCGTGCGTCCCGCGGCCTTGCTGAAGATGCGCGCCGTGTCGGGCATCGTGTGGGACGCGCCCGCGATCTCGATCTCGCGGCCGTTCATCGCCTCCGGCTTCTCGAAGGCGACGAGCCCGTACTTCCCGATGTCCGAGACCGCGATCATCTGGAGGGACGTCGTGGGCTGGATCCCGACGGCCAGCTTGCCGGCGTCGATGCCGGGCCTGAACCAGGGTCCGAGCCAGTTTTCCATGAAGAAGACCGGGCGCAGGATCGTGTAGGAGGGGAACTTCAGTGCGCGGACAAGCTCCTCGATGCGCCACTTGTTCTCGAAGTGGGGAATGCCGGTCTTTCGGTTGGCGGAGCCGACCGAGGTGTAGACGTAGTGCTGCACGCCCGCCTTCCGCGCGACCTCGGCGATGCGCTTGCCCTGAGCCTCCTCGCCCTCGACGCCCGCTTCCCAGGTGTTCTGGACCGCGAAGACTCCCCAGGCGTCCCGAAGGGCGCGCTCGAGGGAGCCCGCGTCGTCCAGGTCGCCCGAGACGACCTCGGCGCCGCGTCTCTCGAGGTCCCTGGCCTTCGCGCTCTCCGGCTTTCGCGTCATGGCGCGGACCCGATGCCCGCGGCCGAGCAGCTCCGCGGCGACCGCGCCGCCCTGCTGACCCGTGGCGCCCGTCACGAGGATGACCCTTTCTCTCGCTGCCACCATGCTGCCTCCTTCCCTGTACCGGCCTACTCGCCGATCGCCGCCAGCCGATCGATCAGGTCCACGACGCGGCTCGAGTAGCCCCACTCGTTGTCGTACCACGACACCACCTTGAGATAACCGTCTGCGGACGCCGCTGTCGAGAGCGCGTCGAAGATCGAAGAGCAGGCGTTGCCGATGATGTCCGAGGAGACCAGCGGCACTTCGCTGTACTCGACGATCCCCTTCATCGGCCCTTCGGCCGCGGCGCGAACGGCGTCGTTGACGTCGCGGATCGAGACGGGGCGGCGCAGGCGGCAGGAGAGGTCGACGACCGAGCCGTCCGGCACGGGCACCCTCATCGCGATGCCGTCGAGGCGCCCCGCGAGCTTCGGCAGGACCTGGCCGACCGCGAGCGCGGCCCCCGTCGTCGTCGGGATGATGTTCTCGGCGGCCGCCCGGCTGCGCCTCAGGTCCTTGTGCGGGACGTCGGCCAGGCGCTGGTCGTTGGTGTAGGCGTGGATCGTCGTCATGAACCCTTCCTCGATGCCGAACTGCTCGTCGAGGATCTTCGCGATCGGAGCCAGGCAATTCGTCGTGCAGGAGGCGTTGGAGACGAGGCGGTGCTCGGGCTTCAGGGTGTCGTCGTTGACGCCGATGACGACCATCGCGTCGATCTCGTCCTTCGGCGGAACGGTGAGGATCACCTTTCGGGCGCCGGCCGCCAGATGCCCTTCGAGCTTCGCCCGCGTGCGCAGCGCTCCGGTCGCTTCCACGACGATCTCGGCTCCGAGGCCGCCCCATCCGATCCGGCTCGGGTCCTTCTCCTCGAGCATGCGGATGCGCCGGCCGTCCACCGTCATGGAGTCGGCGTCGGTCGAGACCCGCTTCGGGAAGATGCGCATGACCGTGTCGTACTTGAGCAGGTAGGCGAGCTGATCGTTGTCGTAGAGATCGTTGATGGCGACCACCTCGACGTCCGGCCGATCCGAAAGGATCCGGAAAACGGACCGCCCGATCCGGCCGAAGCCGTTGATGCCGACGCGGATCGTCATGCCGGCTTCCTCGCCGCCGCGGCCTCGAGCGCGGCGTAGCGGTCGAGCAGGTCCACGGCGCGGTGGGCGTAGCCGTATCCCGAGTCGTACCAGCAGAGGGTCTTCGAGACGCGGTCGGCGAGCGTCATGGTCGCGAGCGAGTCGAAAATGCCGGAGTAGGTCGACTTCGTCACGTCGGAGGAGACGATCGGATCCACTTCGTACTGGAGGACGCGGTTCCAGCGGGCCGTCGCGGCGGCCGTGCGCAGGACCTCGTTGATCGCCGGCGGCGAGACCTTCCGCTCGTGCCAGCAGACCAGGTCCACGACGGAACCGCTCTGGACCGGAACGTTCATCGCGTATCCCGTGATTCGGCCCGAGAGCTCGGGGAGGACCTCGGTCAGCATCGCCGGCGAGCGCGATTCCTGCGGGATGATGTTCTCGGCGGCCGCGCGGCCCCGGCGCTTGTCCTCGGCCGGAACGTCGGCCAGGCGGTGCTGGCTCGTGTAGGAGTGCACGCTCGTGAAGATCGCGCGGCGGATCCCGAAGGCCTCGTGCAGGATCTTCAGGACCGGCGCGAGGGCGTGGACCGTGGACGAGGCGTTCGAGACGATCCGCTGCTCGGGATTGAGGCGGCCATCCGTCAGCCCCGGAACGCAGAGCAGGTCCGGCGGCTCGGCCGGGGGGGCGAGCGAGATGACGCGCCGCGCCCCGGCGTCCAGGTGCGCCTGCAACTGCGCCCGCGTGCGGCCGCGCGAGGTCGCTTCGAAAACGGTGTGGACGCCGAGTTCCTTCCAGCGCAGGGTGTTCGCATCCGCGCCGGTCGCCAGCGCCGTCGGCCGCCCCACCGCATAGAGATACCCGTCGCGGACCGTGACCAGGTCCGGAAAACGCCCGAGAAGCGTGTCGAACCGGACGAGGTACTCGAGCGCCGCCGGCTCGGCGGGGTCGGCGATGGCGGCGATGCGCACGTCCTCGCGGTCGTAGAGGATTCGGAACAGGTTGCGCCCGATGCGCCCGAAACCGAAGAGGCCGACGGTGATCACCCGCGCGTTCCTCCGAGAAATCGCGAAGCTACCATAGGAGAATCGGGGCCTGGAGGAAGGGACGATGAAGGGACTGGCGGGACTGATCGTCGCATTGGCCGTGTGCGGCGTGGCCCTCGCGGCGGCGGGCGCCGACCTGGAGAAGGAAAAGGCCGCGCTGATTCGTACGGACTTGGAGTTCTCCGAGGCGGCGCAGAGGATCGGCGTCGGCGAGGCGTTCGTCCTCTACGCGGATCCGGACGCGACGATGCTGCCGGCGGGCCAGAACGCGGTGACGGGCCGGGATCGAATCCGCGGGCAGTTTGCCGACTTTCCCGGGGGCGCGACGCTGGCGTGGAAGCCGTTCCGGGCCGACGTCGCGCGCTCCGGAGACCTCGGCTACACGCTCGGGACCTACGAGTCGCGCGGCTCCGGGCCCGACGGAAAGCCCGTCACCCGCTACGGGAAATACTGCTCCGTCTGGAAGAAACAGCCCGACGGCTCCTGGAAATGGGTCGTGGATGTCGGCACGCCGAGCCCCGAGCCGGGGAAATAGCCGTTCGGGACCCGGCCTACGGCGACTTCCGGCCGGCCTTCGCCAGGCGCACGGCCTTGCGCACCTGCGACGCGATCTCCTCGCCCGTGGCCGGCGACCAGCCGCGCGCGGTGTAGACGATGACGCCTTCCGGATCGATCAGGAAGTAGCTCGGATAGGCGGGGATCGAGAAGTCGCGGGCGAGCTCGCCCTTCTGGTCCCAGTATTGCGGCCAGGTCATCGCGTTCTTCGCGATGAAGTCCGTCAGGGTCGAGAGGTACCGGTCGGCGCTGACGCTGACCAGCTCGAAAGGCTCTCGGGCCATCTGCTCCTTCAACGTCTTCAGCTCCGGAAGGGCGAGCCTGCAGGGGCCGCACCAGGTGGCCCAGAAGTCCATCAGCACGACTTTGCCGGCGAGGCTCGTCAGAGAAAGCCTGCCGCCCCCGAGCGTCTCGACCGAGAAATCGGGCGCCGGGGTCTCTCCCGCGCGATGAGGGCTTCGGCGCAGCGTCCGGGCCTGCGCGGCTCGGGGGCCCTCGGGCTCGCGGTCGAGGAAATTCTCGAGTCGCTCGAGCCCCTCCTTTCGCTTTCCCTCCCGCAGCAGGATGGTCGCGAGGTTGTAGAGCACGGGGTTCAACTTTCCGCCCGAGAGATCCAGCGCCTTGCGGTAGGCGGCTTCGGCCTCGGCGAGCCCCTTGGGATCCTTGCCCGCTCGGCCCGCCAGGGCGAGCCCGAGCTGGTTCTGCGCCCGCGCGGCCTCCTCCGGCGAGGACGCGACCCCTTCCGCCTCGCGGGCCGCCGCGATCGCGCCTTCGGGATTGCCGAGCCGCAGCTCGGCCGCGGCCATTCCCTCGAAGCAGTTGAAACAGCGCCTTCCCGAAAGGGCGATGGCTCTCTGGAAGGCGTCCTTCGCCTCGCGCGGCCGCTGCGCGTTGAGGAGCTTGAGGCCGTCGTGCAGCTCGGCCGACACTCGCGAGTCCGGAGATGGCGCGGGCGCCGGCGAGCCGGGGAGCGCCGGGACGAGCGCGAGGGCGAGGCAGGACGCCGGGGCGAGGCTCCGCCGATGGGCAACCATCACGTCGCGACGAGTATAGCGGCGCGCATGCTACGCTCCTTGGCGGAGGCACCGATGCGAAACCGGCGAGAATGGCTCTTCGGCAGCGTCGCCGCGCTTCTTGCGGCTTCGGGTCTTTCCGCGGGGACCGGCCCGGGAACGCTCGTCGTCACGTACTACTTTCTTCCGGGTTGACCCATCTGCGCCCGGATCAAGCCCGCCGTGAGCGGGTTGGAGAAGGAGTTTCCCGGGAAGGTCGAGGCGGAAAATCTCGACGCGACGACGGAAGAGAACAAGAAGATCGTCAAGTCCCTCGGCTTCGAGACCCACGGACTGGTGATCCGGTCGTCGGACGGGCAGGTCCTCTGGAAGCAGCGCGACCACGAGGTGAAGATGGACGAGGTCCGAGCGGAGCTGAAGAGGCGGCTCGGCGGGTAGGTCAAGGGCGCCGCACCGTGTCCGTCCGAGCGCGAGCCAGAGATTCCCGACTCGGCACGCAATTCCTCCGCGGTAGGCTCTCGTCCCGATGAAAATCCGGTCGAGGCACTACTGGCGGCGCCGCGTCCTCCAGGCGAGGCCCGAGCGGTTCTCGGCCGCCGTGTGCGACGCGCCGGGGACGATCGCGAGATTGTCGGCCCGGCCGCAGCCGCCGCTTTCCTGGCTGGACCGCCTGGTTGCGTTCCTGACGACGCCCTTCAAGTTCCTGGGGATCTCGGGATGGGAGGAGACGGGCTGCGCGGCGGAAGGCGCCGGGCAACCGGTGCGCGACGCGCAGCACTCGACCGACGGCTTCTGGACGATCGACGTCGAGCTCGCGGGCTTCCGGATCGGGTCGGTCTCGGCGGATCCGGCGGAGCGCCGATTCCTGCGCCTCGAGGTCGAGCCGCGGACGAAGGCGCACGACGTGTGCGCGAGGACCCGCGTCCTCCAGAACATGGAGCTCGCCTTCGGCGGAGCCGTCGTCGTGGATACCGACGGCCCGTTTCTCGAGGTCCATCCCGAGGAGGACTTTCGAATAACCTCCGGCCTCGGGCTGGAAAGCTCTCGGCCGCCGTTCGCGAAACCGCCGCCTGCGGCCGGCAGCAGGGAGGCGCGTTGAGACTCTCGCGTCTGGCCGCCGTGGCGGCCCTGCTCGGCCCTCTGGCCTGCGCCACGAGCGCGCCGCCCGCCGCGCCGTCTCCGGAGGGCGCCGAGCTCGAGGCCGTCATGGAGGCGATCCAGTCTTCGCTTTCCGAGGCGCAGACGCAGCAGATCGCCGGCTTTCCGCCGTTGAAGACCGTGACGGTCAAGCTGCAGACCGAAGCGAGCCGGTCGGCCGGGGGCGAGATCGCCCTCTACGTCTTCTCGGTCGGGTCGCGCTACACGGCGGAGACGGCCTCAACGCTGGAGCTCAAGATGAAGCCGCCCGAGGGGCGGCCGGAGAAGGAGATCCTCTCCCCGGGAGACCTCAAGCAGGCGCTCGCCCGAGCGATCGGACTGGCCAAGGTCGGGGTCGCCAGGGCCGCGCAAGGCACGCCTCCGTTCCGGATGACCGACATCGAGATCGACCTGAAGTTCGCCGTCGAGGTGACCGGCTCGGCCGGCGCGAAGGTCCGCCTCGTCCCGCTCGGGGCGGAAGCGAGCGGCAAGCTCAACCGCAACCAGGTGCATTCGATCACTCTCGTCTTCGGCCGGTAGCGATCGCCGCGATAGACTTCGCCGCCGGATGCCCGATCACAAGAAGGAGGATTCGTGAGACCTCTGCGCGCTGCCTTCTCCGCCGTGCCGCTCGCCGCCTGGCTCCTGTCCGGGAGCCCCGCTTCCGCGCGGCCCGCGCCCAAGGAGAAGGAGGGCGCGTCCGCCGCGACGGCGGGCGCGGCGAGGCCGGCGACCCTCTCGGAGCGGCTCGCAGGCATGCATTTCCGCAACCTCGGTCCTTTCCGCGGCGGCCGCGCGACGGCGGTGGCGGGAGTCCGACATCATCCCGAGACCTTCTACTTCGGCGCAACGGGCGGAGGCGTCTGGAAGACGATTGACTTCGGCGCGAACTGGGAGCCCGTGTCGGACAAGGACTTCAAGACAGGCTCGATCGGCGCGATCGCCGTCTCCGAGTCGGATCCCAACGTCCTCTACGTCGGCACCGGCGAGTCGCCCATCCGGGGCAACGTGTCCCACGGCGACGGCGTCTACAAGTCGACCGACGGCGGCCGCAGCTGGAAAAACGTGGGGCTCGAGAAGACCCGCCAGATCGCGCGCATCCGCATCCACCCCTCCGACCCCGACCTCGTCTACGTGGCGGCCCAGGGCCATGCCTGGGGGCCGAACCCGGAGCGCGGCGTCTACCGCACGGAGGACGGCGGCAAGACCTGGAAGAAGGTGCTCGGCGTCGACGAGAAGACGGGAGCCTGCGACCTCTCGATGGACCCGAACAATCCGCGGATCCTGTACGCGGCCTTCTGGCAGGCGGTGCGCCGCCCGTGGGAGCTCGTCAGCGGCGGGCCGGGCAGCTCGCTCTTCCGGTCGAACGACGGCGGCGACACCTGGAAGAAGCTGACGGAGGGTCTGCCGGAGGAAATGTGGGGGCGCGTCGGAGTCGCCGCGTCGGCGGCGCGGCCGGGCCGCGTCTTCGCGATCGTCGAGGCGAAGAACAAGGGAGGCCTCTACCGCAGCGACGACTGGGGCGAGAAGTGGACCTACCTCAACGACGAGCACAAGATCCGCCAGCGCGCCTGGTACTACACGTGGGTCTATCCGGATCCCAGGAACGCCGACGTCGTCTACCTTCCCAACGTCGACATGCACAAGTCGACCGACGGCGGGAAGACGTTCTCGGATCTCGCCGTGCCGCACGGAGACGACCACGACGTCTGGGTCGATCCGGACGACCCCCAACGCCTCATCGTCGGCAACGACGGCGGCGCCACGGTGAGCGTCAACGGCGGGAAGACCTGGTCGACACAGGACAATCAGCCGACCGCGCAGTTCTACCGCGTGATCACCGACGACCGCTTCCCGTACCGGGTCTACGGCTCGCAGCAGGACAACTCGAACGTCGTGATCCCGTCCGGCGTCCCGGGCGACGGAATCGACCAGTGCGCGTGGCACGCGGCGGGCGGCGGCGAGAGCGGCTGGATGACGCCCGACTGGAACAATCCGGACGTCGTCTACGCGGGCGAGTACGGCGGGCAGATCACGCGGTACGACCACAAGACGCGGCAGGTCCGGGAGATCATGGCGTGGCCACAGCTGGCCGACGGGCACGCGACCAGGGATCTCAGGTACCGCTTTCAGTGGAACGCTCCGATCCTGATGTCGCGGCACGACAAGAAGTCGCTCTACCACGCCTCCCAGATCCTGCTGCGCACGCGCGACGAGGGGGAGACGTGGGAGGAGGTCTCGCCCGACCTGACGCGAAACGACCCCGCCAAGCAGGGCAAGTCGGGCGGGCCGATCACGATCGACGTCACCGGGGTCGAGGTGTACGACACGATCTTCGCCCTGTCGGAGTCGCCCCTCGACGGAAACGTCCTGTGGGCGGGCTCCGACGACGGCCTGATCCACGTGACCCTCGACGGCGCGAAGACCTGGCAGAACGTGACGCCCAAGGGGATCCCCGAGTGGATCCAGATCAACGCGATCGACGCGTCGCCCCACGACAAGGCCTCGGCCTACGTCGCGGCCACGATGTACAAGTTCGACGACTTCCGGCCTTACCTGTTCAAGACGGCGGACTACGGAAAGACGTGGACCAGGATCGTCAACGGCATCCCGGAGGAGGCCTTCACCCGCGTCGTCCGCGAAGACCCGGCGCGCAAGGGGCTCCTCTACGCCGGCACCGAGACGGGCCTCTACGTGTCCTTCGACGACGGGGGAAGCTGGCAGCCCTTCCAGCGGAACCTGCCCGCCGTGCCGATCACCGACCTCGCCGTCAAGGACGGCGACCTGGTCGTCGCGACACAGGGGCGCGGCTTCTGGATCCTGGACGACCTGACCCCGCTGCGGGCCTGGAAGGACGACGTCCCGGCCCGGGCGGCTTATCTCTTTGCTCCGCGCCCGACCCCGCGCAGCCAGGTCGACAAGCCGGAGGAGGAGGCTCTGCGGCGCCCCGTGGGCGAGAACATGCCTTACGGGGTCGTCCTCTACTACTGGCTCAAGGAGAAGCCGAAGGCGGGGGAGACCGTGAAGCTCGAGATCTTCGACGGCGACAGGTTGCTGCGCTCGCTCTCGAGCGGGAAGGAGCCGAAGGAGGGCGACCTCAAGGAGCAGGCGGCCCGCGAGGAGGAGCGCGACAAGGATCGGGACAAGCCGCTCGAGCCTCTGGCGGGACTGAACCGCTACGTCTGGGACATGAGGATCCTTCGGCCCGTGCTCGTCCCGAAGGCGGTCTTCAACGAGGGGACCAAGGCGCCGCCCCGAGTCGCCCCGGGCACGTACACGGCGAAGCTCACGGCCGCCGGCCAGACGGTGACGCAGAGCTTCGAGGTCCGGCCGCATCCGGCGGGGTTCGCGACCGCGGCGGACCTGAAGGCGCAGTACGACCTGCTCGCCGCGATCCGCGACAGCCTCTCCGAGGCGCACGCGACGGTCCTGCGGATCCGGGACGTCCGGACGCAGGCGACGGAGCTGGGCGCGCGGGCGGAGCGCCTGGGCAAGGGAGGCGATCTCGCGGCGCGGGCGAAGGCCCTCTCCGAAAAGCTGACGGCGATCGAGGAGAAGCTCACCAACCCCCAGATCAAGGCGAACGAGGACGACCTGAACTACGAGCCGAAGCTCGACCACGACTTCACCGACCTGGCCGGCATCGTGTCGAGCGCCGACGCCCGGCCGACGGCGTCCTCGGTGAAGTACTACGGCCTGCTCAAGGAGAGACTCGCGGCGATCCAGGCCGAATACCGCGCGGCGCTCGACCGGGACGTGGCGGACTTCAACAGGGCCGTCGAGGCCGCGAAGCTCGCGCCCGTTTCGCCGGCGCCGAAAATGCCGGAGTAGTCGTCTCCGGCTAGGCCGCCGTCTGGGGCTCCTGCTGGCCCTGCGGGAGCTGTCGCGCGAACTCCTCGAGCCGATCGCAGGTGTCGCGCATGTACTCGTAGAGGTGCTTGTGCATCAGCGCCAGGGTCACGGCCTGGCGCAGCGCCCGGGGTCGCCGCAAGGCGGTCTCGAGCATGAGCGACAGCGTCAGCCAGGCGCGTCGCGGCGACGCGCGCAGGATGCAGGTCCAGAGCACCCGCGCGAAGATGCGCAGATCCTGCTTGCTGGCCACGAACTTGATGTGCATCTGCGTGCCCTTGGCGAGGATCAGCTGCATGACGCGCCGCCGGTAGTTGCGGTAGCTGTAGAGGCGCTGGAGGAGAGTCTTGTACCCGTCGTAGAGCTGCGCGCGCGACATTCCCTGCGGAATGATGTTGGTGAAGACGAACTGGTCGCCGACGGACTCGGCGATGAGCCGGCCCGCCTGCTTGAGCCTCTCGTGGAGCGGGGTCTTCGGCATCGCGTTGAGCATCCCGGTCATCGAGACGGGAATCCGGGCCTCCTGGATGAAGCGGAATTGCTCGTCGAAGATCGAGGGATCGTCGTTGTCGAAGCCGACGATCATGCCGGCCATCACCTCGATGCCCGCGCGCTGGATGCGGTGCACGGAGTCGAGCAGGCTCTCGCGCAGGTTCTGCGTCTTGTGCGTCTCCTGGAGGCTCGCCGCGCGGGGCGACTCGATGCCGATGAAGATGGTCGTGAAATGCGCCCTCGCCATCAGCTGGAGGAGCTCGTCGTCCTGGGCGACGTTGAGCGAGACCTCGGTCATGAACTCGATCGGGTAGCCGTTCGCCTTCTGCCAGTCTTCCAGGGCGCGCAGGAGCAGCTTGGCCTCCGGCTTGTTTCCGATGAAGTTGTCGTCCACGACGAAGATGTTGGGGATCCGGAGGCGGTGAATCTCGGCCACCTCGGCCATGACCTGCGCGACGGTCTTCGTGCGCGGCTTGCGGCCGTACATGACGATGATGTCGCAGAACTCGCAGTTGAAGGGGCAGCCGCGCGCGAACTGGATCGTCATCGTCCGGTAGCGGTCGGTCTTGAGCAGGTCGAACCGCGGAAGCGGCGAGTCGTGCATGCTCGGCTTCTCGACCTGGTGGTATTCGGCCTTCCATTCCCCGGCCTGGTAGTCCTCGAGGAACTGGGGCCAGGTGTATTCCGCTTCGTCCACGAAGACGACGTCGACCTTGTCGCGAAGCCGCTCGGGGCAGAGGGAGGCCATGGGCCCGCCCGCGACCACGAACTTGCCGCGCCGTCGGAATTCCTCGGCCATCTCGAAGATCCGCTGGGCGTGGATCACGTACCCGGTCAGGCCGACGATGTCCGCGTCCGTGTCGTAGTCGACCGGCTCGACGTTCTCGTCGCAGAGGATGACCTCGTGCTCGGGCGGCGTGATCCCGGCGACGGTCGGCAGGGAGAGGTTGGGAAACACGCACTTCTTCTTCAGGCTCGGCAGGATGCGGTCGAAGGTCCAGAACGACTCCGGATTCTTCGGCGCGACGAGATAGATCTTCACCGACTACTCCCTTCCTGAGCTCTCCGCAGCCTCGGGGTGACTCGAAGCTCGTTGCGGTTGCGGCTTGCCCTCTGTTCGCGGGGCGAGCGCGCTTGACTGCGCGCCATTATGCATCCTTGCGGTCCTCGTCCGACGGCGCGCGAGCAAGACGCCGATTCCCATGGCGCCGGGGGAGTCGCCTCGAGCCCGCTTCCTGCGACGACATGCGCACGAAACGAGTGGTATCACGCAAGTGACTGAAAAGAAATGACAAAAAATATCTTGACATAATAACGAATTGTTATTACAAAATAGCAATTCGTTATGACGCTTGGCGAAAAGCTCCGATACCTCCGGCTGGTCGAAGGGACGCTGCGTGGCCTCGACCGCGAGATGACCCAGGCCGAGGTGTCGCGCGCGATGAAGAAGGAGCTCGGCCAGTCGGTCAGCCAGGCCTACCTGTCGCAGATCGAGAAGGGCGTGCGGCCGCACCTGACCAACACGACGCGCATGCTGCTCGCGCGCTTCTTCCGCGTCCACCCCGGATACCTCGTCACCGACCCGGAAGGGTTTCACGAGGAGCTGACCTCCGACGTGCGCACGCTCGAAGACAAGCTCGATCTCTGGCTCATCCAGGGGGCCGAGCGCTTCGGGCGGGACGTCGAGGTCAGCCGTGCCCTCCTCGCGCTGGCAAAGTGCCCGGACACGCGCCGCTGCCTCGTTCTCGTGCGCGAGATCCTCGAGACTCCCGATCTCTCGGAGCGGCTGCTGCAGGTCCTGCGTCCCGACGCCCCGAAGGGGGCGCAAGGGGCGCCGGCGAGCGGGCGCGAACGGAGGAGCTCATGACCTGGCAGGACTTCTACCTGGTCTGTTTCGTCGTGGGGTTCACGCTGGCGGCGCTCGCGTTCCTCTCGGGTTTCCTGCACTGGCCGCTCGGGCACGGCCTTCACGCGCCGGACTGGATGATGCCGCACGATGCGCATGGCCCGGCCGGCGCTCACGGCGCGGCGGGGGACGGCGCTTCCGCCATCTCTCCCTTCAATTTCGCCAGCCTGATGGCGTTTCTCGCGTGGTTCGGCGGGGCGGGATACCTGCTGACCGGGGGCGGGCGGCTGTCGCACCTGGTCGTCCTCGCCCTCGCGATGGGTGTCGGCGTGGCCGGCGCGTCGATCGTCTTCGTTTTCCTCGCGAAAGTCCTGCTCCGGCACGAGCGGTCCTTGCAGGCCGCCGATTTCGACATGGTTGGGGTTCTCGGCCGCGTCACCGTGCCCATCCGAGAAGGCGGCACGGGCGAAATCGTGTACTCGCAGGAAGGAACGCGCCGCAGCGCGGGAGCTCGGAGCGAGGCGGGCCGGCCGATCTCGCGCGGCTGCGAGGTCGTGGTCACGCGGTACGACAGGGGAATCGCCTACGTGCGGCCGTGGGAGGAGCTGGCCGGCGGGGAGGCCGCGCCGCCCGCGCCGGACCGGGAGGAGGAGGCATGAAAGAGGAGATCACCAGGAAAGCGCTCTGGATCCTCGCGGCGATCGGCGCCCTGCTGCTCGTCGTGGCGGCGCTGCGAGCCGAAGAGAGCTCGGAGAAGGCGGCGACGGAGGCCGCCGGCGCGTGGCTCCGTCTCGTCGACGCGGGCGAGTACGCCGAGAGCTGGAAGCAGGCGGCCTCGCTCTTCCGGAAGCAGGTCACGGCCGGGCAGTGGAAGACCGCGGTCGGAAATGCGCGCGGCCCGCTCGGCAAGGTCCTGTCGCGGCGGCTGCGGAGCGCCGAGTACCGCAGGACGCTTCCCGGCGCCCCCGACGGCGACTACGTCGTCATCCAGTACGACACGAGCTTCGAGAGGAAGAAGTCGGGAATCGAGACGGTGACTCCCATGAAAGACGGGGACGGCATCTGGCGGGTCTCGGGCTACTTCATCAAGTGAAGCCGGCCGCCTGGCGGGCGAAGCCCGCCGGGGGCGGCGAGGAGGGTGTCATGTTCGGAATCGCACCGGGAACCTGGGTCGTCGTCGGTTTGATGGTTCTCTCGATCCTGCTGATCCTTGCGGTCCTCGCCAAGATGTTCCGCAAGGCCGGCCCCAACGAAGCCCTCGTCGTCTACGGCTTCCGAGGCACCCGGGTCATCAAGGGGCACGGCACGATCATCTTCCCCATGCTCGAGAACTGCCGGGAGCTGTCGCTCGAGCTGATGTCCTTCGACGTGGCGCCTCAGCAGGAGCTCTACACGAAACAGGGCGTCGCGGTCATCGTCGAAGCCGTCGCGCAGATCAAGATCAAGTCGGACCGCGAATCGATCGAGACCGCGGCGGAGCAGTTCCTGACGAAGGCTCCGCCGCAGCGCGAAGGCCTGATCCGCCTGGTGATGGAAGGCCACCTGCGGGGCATCATCGGGCAGCTCACGGTCGAGGAGATCGTCAAGCAGCCCGAGATGGTGGCCGACCGCATGCGCTCGACCTGCGCCGACGACATGAACAAGATGGGGCTCGAGGTCGTCTCGTTCACGATCAAGGAAGTCCGCGACAAGAACGAGTACATCGTCAACATGGGCCGTCCCGACATCGCACGCATCCGGCGCGACGCGGACGTGGCGGCCGCCGAGGCGGAGCGGGACACGGCGATCAAGAGGGCGGTGGCCACGCGGGAGGCGGCCGTCGCCAAGGCGCAGGCGGACCAGGAGCGCGTGCTCGCCGAGACGCAGTCGCTCGCCAAGCAGGCCGAGTCGCAGCGCGAGATGGAGGTCAAGAAGGCGCAGTACCTCGAGACGATCAAGAGGCAGCAGGCGCAGGCGGACAAGGCCTACGAAATCCAGTCGAACATCATGCAGCAGCAGCTGGTCGCGGAGGCGGTCCGCGTGCAGCAGGTCGAAAAGCAGGAGCAGGTCAAGGTCCAGGAGGCCGAGATCCAGCGGCGCGAAAAGGAGCTGATCGCGACGGTCCTGAAGCAGGCCGAGGTCGAGCGCCAGCGCATCGAGACGCTGGCCGGGGCGGAGCGGCTCCGGCTGTCGCTCGAGGCCGAAGGGCATGCCGCGGCGACGCGAACCCAGGGCGAAGCCGAGGCCGAGATCATCTTCAAGAAGGGGGACGCCGAGGCGCGGGCGATGAGCGTCAAGGCCGAGGCCTACCAGGAGTGGAACCAGGCGGCCGTCGTGGACCGGCTGCTGACGGGCCTTCCCGAGGTCGTCCGGGCGATGTCGGAGCCTCTCTCCAAGGTCGACCGGATCACGGTCGTTTCGACCGGCAACGGCGATGCCGCCGGCGTCCACAAGATCACCGGCGACATGACGAAGATGGCCGCGCAGGTCCCGGCGCTCTTCGAGGCGCTCTCGGGCATGCAGATCTCGGAATTGCTCGGAAAGGTGAAGGCGATCGGGGACAAGAAGGGAAACGCGCGGTCGTAGGTTGACGGCGGCGAATCGACACGGGAGGCGCAACATGGCATTGCTGGAACGGGTGGCGGCGCTGGTGCGGGCGAATCTGAACGATCTGGTCGACAAGGCGGAAGACCCCGAGAAGATGATCAAGCAGGTGATCCTCGACATGCAGAACCAGCTCCTGCAGCTGAAGACGCAGGTCGCGATCGCCATCGCCGACCAGCATCTGCTCGCGAAGAAGGCGGCGGAGAACGAGGAAAAGCAGAAGGAGTGGCTGCAGAAGGCGGAGCTGGCCGTGGACAAGAAGGACGATTCCCTGGCGCGCGCGGCGCTCGAGCGGGCCATGAGCTACCAGACGCTCGCCGACAACTTTCACCAGCAGGTCGGCGACCAGAAGGCGGAGGTCGAAAGCTTGAAGGGAAGCCTCCAGAAGCTCGAGGGGAAGCTCGCGGAGGCGCAGGCGAAGAGCGACCTTCTCATCGCGCGCCACCGGCGGGCGCGGGCCTCGAAGAAGGCGAGCGACGCGAAGATGGAGATCCGCGCGGGCGCCGGCGCCGGCACCTTCGACCGCATGAAGGAGAAGGTCACGCGGGCCGAGGCCGTCAGCCAGGCCTGGGCCGAAGTCGCGGGCGACGATCTCGAGGACCGTTTCGCGGCCCTCGAGAAGGAGAAGGAGATCGACCGGCTTCTGGCGGAGCTGAAGTCCCGCAGGCTGCTCAACGCGTGAGCCAGAGAAGGAGGGACCTTCCGTGATCCCGCACCAGTTCGTCACGACCGCCAACGAGCTTCCCGGCCATCGGATCGCCCGCAACCTCGGGATCGTGCGGGGCATCGTCGTCCGCTCCCGGAGCATCGTGGGCACGATCGGGGCGTCGCTTCAGAGCCTGATCGGAGGCAACATCACCCTCTGGTCGGAGCTCTGCGAGAGCACGCGCGAGGAGGCCTTCGAGCTGATGACGCGGCATGCCGCGGAGATCGGCGCAAACGCCGTCGTCGCCATGCGCTACGACGCGACGGACATCGCGGCGGGCGTCACGGAGGTCCTGGCGTACGGGACCGCGGTCGTCGTCGAGCGGGCCGGCTAGCCCGGGTCGGGGATCGCGCGGATTCGGACCGGGCGGCGAGCGGTCCTCCGCGCCAGGTCCGGGCGCGTTACGATAGCGCCCCGATGAGCCTGACTCCCTCCGAGCTTCCGCCCGAAGTGGCGCGCCTGGTCGACGAGAAGAAGTTCGAGGATCTCGAGGGGCTCTTCGCGAAGAGGGTCGACGAGACGCCGGGTGATCTGCCCTTCTTCTTCGCGCTCGCCTCGGCGGTCAAGAAGAAGGGCTCGGGATCCAAGGCGGTCTCCTGGCTGAGGCTCCTGGCGGATTTTCAGGGGGCGGCCGGCGATCTCGACGCCCGCATCCGCGTGCTCCTGGAAATCGCCCGCATGTCGCCCACGGACCCCGACGTGCGCGGCGAGCTCGCGGCGGCGCTTCGCGAGCGCTTCGGCTCCCATCCGTCCTTCGCCTCCGTCGTCGCGCAGTTTCCTCTGGAGAAAGCGAAGGACCCCTCCGAGGTCGCCGCAAGAATCGAGCGGTGGCTTCGGTTCCGGGTCGGCGACATCTATGCGATGCCCGGCCGGGGCGCCGGGCGGATCGCCGAGATGAACCCGGCGCTCGACGTGATCCGGCTCGAGGTCGCAGGCGCGCGGGTCCCGCTGTCTCTCGTCGGAGCCGAGAAGAACCTGACACGGCTGCCCCCGGGCCACTTCCTGCGCCAGAAGGTCGAGGAGCCGGAGACGCTGCGGGCGCTGTCGGAGAAGGATCCCGCCGAGACGGTCCGGCGGCTCCTCCAGAGCTTCGGGCGCGCCGTGACGGTCCAGGAGGTCCGCGACCACATGGCCGGGCTCGTCGAGGAGGCGCGCTGGTCGGCCTTCTGGGCCGCGGCGCGGAGGCACCCGCAGCTGGTGGTCTCGGGATCCGGCAAGTCGGCCGCGGTCGCCTGGAGCGAGAGCGCGGACGCCGCCGAGGGGTCCGTCCGCAAGGAGTTCGAGGCCGCCGGGCCGCTCGAGAGAGTCGAGATCGCGCGCAAGAACGCGAAGCGCTCGAAGGAGCTCGCCCGCTTCTTCGCGGCCGGCCTGGCCGCGGAGGCCGCCGGCGCCCGGGCTGCCCGCCCGGGGCTCGCCTGGGAGCTGTCCCAGGCCGCGCTGAAGCTGGCACCGGAGGAGCCCGAGGCGTTCCCCGCGGCGGAGCTCGTCGCGTCGACCGATCCCGCGGCGGTGCTCGGAGACATCCGCGACCAGGCGGCGCGGCAGAGCGCTCTCTCCGCGATTCGCGCCGCCCGCGCCGACTGGCCCGAGATCTTCGCGGCCCGAATCCCGGCCGAAGAGGACGGCCGCGTGCTCGGGGCTCTCTTCGACAGCCTGGGCGAGAAGGCCGCGGACCTCTCCCGGCGGATTCTGCGATCGCCGCGGACCGCGCCCCGGGCCTTTGTCTGGCTGTGCGAGCGCCTCCTGGCGGAGGGCCGCGCCGAGCCGCCGGCGCTCTTCTTCGCGCTGCTCGACGCGCTTCGCCAGAACGAGTTCTCGTCGCTGCGCGCGCGCGTGAAGGAGTTCTTCGATCCCGGCAACCTCGCCGTGGCGCTGGTGCGGGCGGCCGGCTCGGAAGAGGAGGGCCGGGAGATGCTGCACGCGCTCGAGCGCGCGGGAGGCCTCGAGGACCACCGCCGCGCACTGGTCAAGGAAGCGCTGCTCATGAAGTTCCCGTCCCTGCGCGCGCCGGCCCGCGAATACCTCTACGGGACCGCGGAGGCGATCGAGGCGAGGCGAAACGAGCTCCAGCATCTGAGGCAGGTCGAGCTGCCGGCCAACGCCGAAGCCATGCGCGCCGCCAAGGAACACGGCGACCTGTCGGAGAACTTCGAGTACCACGCCGCGAGGCAGCGGCACGAGTACCTCTCCGCGAGAATCGCGACGCTCTCCGACGAGCTTTCCCGCTCGCGCGCCCTGGATCCCGCGCGGGTCGACGCCTCCGAGGTGAGGGTCGGGACCCGTGTCCGCCTGCGCGAGGCCGGAAACGGTCGGGAACGGGAGGTGACGATCCTCGGCCCCTGGGACTCGCGGCCCGAGGATTCGGTCTACTCGTATCAGTCGGAGTTCGCCCAGAGCCTGCTCGGCGCCCGCCAAGGCGACCGCATCACGCTGCCGGAGGGCGAAGCGGAAGTCGTCTCGATCGCCCCCTGGAAATGAGGCCGGGGAGAGCGGGCCGCTGACGGGGACGTTGCCGGCCTCTCCCGCCGTCTGGTGGGCCCGCGCGGCTTTCGGTCTCGCGCTTTTCTTCGGTCTTCTCTTCGCGGTGGTGACGCCCCCCTCCCAGGCCCCGGACGAGCCGGCTCACTTCCGGCGGGCCTGGGGCATCTCCGAAGGAAGGATGTTCGCGGAGCGCCGGGAGGATCGGGTCGGGGCAGAGGTGCCGACGAGCGTCGTGGACGTGAGCCACGATTTCCTCGCGGGGCTCCCGTTCCATCCCGAGCGAAAGATCCGGCCGGATGCGATCCTCGCGGGCTTTCGGATCCCCCTCGTGGCGTCGCAACGGGAATTCATCGCGTTTCCGAACACCGCGCTCTACGGCCCCGTGTGCTATGCGCCCCAGGCCGCGGCCTTCGCCCTGGGCCGTCTCTTCACGCGCTCCGTCCTGGCGCTCTTCTACCTGGGGCGCGTGGCCAACGTGGCCGCCGCGGCGGTCCTTCTCGCTCTCGCCCTGCGGGCCGTTCCCTTCTTTCGGCCCGTCTTCTTTCTCGCGGGCCTCGTGCCGATGGCCGTGTTCCAGGCCGGCTCGCTTTCGGCCGACGGAGTCACCAACGGGGTGGCGATCCTGCTCACGGCCTGGATACTGCGCTGCGCCTTCGGCGAGAAGGCGAGGGTCGAAGGGTCGGAGGTCGCCTGGCTTCTCCTGTTGTCCGTTCTCCTGGCGCTGACCAAGCCCGGGTATCTGCTGCTCTCGGGGCTGGTCTTGCTCGTCCCGAGCCATCGGTTCGGATCGAGGACGCGGTGGGCCGCCATCGTGACGCTCGTCGCCGTGTCCGCCGTCGGCGGCGCGGCGATGTGGGCGGCGGCGGTCAACAGTCGCGGACTCCTCGGGCCGCCTGCCGCGGGCCCCGCGGCTTCGCTTCGCGCCGCCCCCGCGGCCTTTCTCCTGCGGATGCTCGCCGACCACCTGCGAAGGGCGCCCACGCTGGCCGCGCAGTTTCTGGGAAAGCTCGGATGGGCGGACGTCACCATCCCGGTCGCCCTGCTGGCGGCCCACGGGCTGGTCCTGCTGCTCACGGCGTTGACGGCCGGCCCGACCGCCTTGCGGCTGCGCGGCCGCGACCGGGCGATCCTCGCCGCGGTCGTCCTCGGCACGGTGCTCATCGTGGCGGCGCCTTTCTACATCTCGGTGATTCCGCCCGGCCCGGAGGGCGCCTCGGCGCACCATCCCCAGGGGCGATACCTGCTCCCGCTCGGCCCTGCGGCGCTGCTCCTGCTGTGCAACCGGCGCTGGGCTCTCGATTGGGAGGCGCGCCGGCGCGCGCTCGCCGGCTGGGTGGCCCTCGTTCTCGCCGTCTCGGTCGCTTCGGTCGCGGCTCGCTACTATCTCTGAATGCGCGCGTCGGGCGCGGCCGCGTCGCCGGCGGGAGTGATCGGGATGGAACGGAGCGGCGGCTCCGATCTGCGCACCCTCGTCCTCGCCTTTCTCCTGGCGCGGCTGCTCGCCTGGGCCTTCCTGCTTCCGCCCTGGGGCGGATTCGACGAGCCGCAGCACCAGGGGTACGTCGAGTCGTGCCGGGAGAAGGTGTTCTGGCCGGCCTACCGCTCGATCGCGATTCCGGACCCGCTGATTGCGGAGATCCACCGCTGGCCGTTGCCGCACCGCGGGCCCCGGGCGTTTCCCGACCGCGCCCGCGAGGCCGCACCGGGTGTCCGGGCGCCGATCCTCAACTATGAGACCCAGCAGTCCCCGCTCTACTACCTCGCGGCGGGCCGCGCCCTGGCGCTGCTGCCCCCGCTGCCGCCGGTCGCAGAGCTCTACCTCCTGCGCTTCGCCAACGTCCTTCTGGGCTTTCTGGTGGGCCGGCTCGCCTGCCGGTCTGCGGCGGCCCTTGGCTTCGGGCCGGAGTCGTGGCTCCCCGCGGCTCTCCTCGCGTTCGTACCGGGTTACGGCATCGCGATGATCCGCGTCACCAACGACGCGGTCTGCGCGCTTCTTCTTTCGATCGCCCTTGGCGCAACGGCGCGGTTGCCCGGAGACTCCGGACGGTCGGCGCTTGTGGCCTCGTTTGCCGGCGGGCTCGCCCCGTGGGCGAAACTCTACGGCTGGGTCGGAGTGCCTTCGGTCGCGGGCTGGGCGCTGCGGCGAAACTCGCCGCGGCTCGCGCGCCTTGCCTGTCTCTTCTTGCTTCTCGTGCCGGGACTGCTGCTCGCCTGGGGCTCCTGGAGGATCAACGGCCACGCCTTGCCCATCCAGGAGAACCTGCGGCCCGCGGGCCATCCGCCGCTGTCGGAGATCCCCTGGCTTCGCGACGCCTGGGGAATCGTGAAGACCTTCGTGTGGGTGTCGGGAGCGTCGTCTCTGGTCTTCCCCAACGGGATCTACGTTGTTGCCTGGCTTCTGCTGTCGGCGGGCCTCGTGCTGACGCTGGCGACGATGTCGCAGGAGCGCGAGAGGCTGCTCCTCCTGGGAGTTCCCGTTCTCCTCTTCGGCCTGGCGCTCGCCTACCACTCTTGGAGGATCTTCGCGGCATACGGGACGGGTGGCTCCGTCGGGTGGTATCTCTGGGCGCTCGGACTGCCGCTGGGTCTGCTGACGACGTGGGGGCTCGCCCGGTCAGGGCGCGCGCGGCGCTTTCTTCCCCTGGTGCTCGCGTACTTCCTCGCGCTGACCATCCTCGCCGACGCGGTCCAGGTTCTCGATGCCGCGGGAATGCTGCGGACGACCAAGAACCTGCACCTTACGGGAGTGCGCGCGCTCGCGGCGTCGGATCTGATCCGCCGCTTCTTCGCCTCGCGACCCGCCTCCGTGGCGGCGGCGGCGCTCGCCTGCGCGGCGGCTTCCTGGCTGCTCGGAGGCGTCGTGATTGCCCGCTGCCTCAGGCGGCGGGAGAGTTGATCCGCGCGGACCGGATCGCCTGATCGATCTGCTCGCGGACCGAGAAGCCGAGCCGCCGGGCGTCTCCCGGCGAAAGACCCGCCGTCGGGACCGGGGGCAGCACCCGGAGCGTCGCGGTCGACGGACGGAAGACGAAGGAGCGCTTCGGCAGGGACTGCGCGGCTCCCGAGATGGCGAGCGGTACGACGTCTACCCCGGCCTCGATCGCCAGCCGGAACGCTCCGTCGCGAAACTGGCCGAGCGTGCCGTCGACGCTTCGCGTTCCCTCCGGGAAAAGGATGACCGACACGCCGCTCTCGAGGATTCGCCGCATCTTCTCCATCGCCTGTCGGGCGCTGTCGCGGTCGCCGCGCACGATCGGGACGTCGCCGGCCGCGCGCAGCTGCCAGCCGAGCAGCGGGATCGAGAAGATCGCCTTCTTCGAGAGCCACTTCATCTCCCACGGCAGGCGCGCCACGAGGAAGACGTCGGTAAACGAGCTGTGGTTGGCGACGAAGACGTGCGGCCGGCGCGGGTCGATCGCCTCGGCGCCTTCGATCCGGAAGGTCCAGAAGGGCGTGAGGTTGCCCGCCGCGACGGCCGAGGAATGGAAGAGGCGGCCGACGAGGCGCCGGTTCCGGTCGAAGGGGAACGTGGCCAGGCGAATGAGAAGCACCAGCGGCGTCCACAGGATCACGATGAGGACGTAGCTCGCCCAGACGAGCGCCGACACGGGCGCGGCCACCCACCGGGAGCGGAGCATGAGCGGAATTCTAGCTGTGGCGGGCCCTCGACCCCGGAACCCGTTCCGGACTTCAGACTGGAGGGCGTGAGGGATGTCGCGCAGCGGCCGCGTTCTTTCGCTCCGGGGAGCTCGCGCGAACGGCTCGCCGCCGTGCCGCGAGGTCCGGCGTCTGGCCTCCCGCAAGCTCGAGGAGGTCGAGACGCGGCTTCGCGAGCTCGAGGCCCTGCGCGAGGAGCTCGCGCGAACGCTCGCCGGCCGGGACTCGCGGCTGGAAGGGAAATCTCACGGCGAGCCGGCGCACCTGCTGGAGAGCCAGTCGAAGAGGGGAGAGCCGCCGGCGGGAGGCAGGCGCCGCCCGCTGCGGATCGAGCGCCGATCCCGGCGCAAGAAGGAGCGGAGATGAAACCGATCCGATTCGCTCTCGGTGCATGCTGGGCGCTGTCGATCGCCCGGGCGGCTTCGGCGGAGCCGGAGAGTGGCCCGCCCGCGAGTCCGACCCCGGCGCCGTCTTCCGGCCGTCCGACGCGCTCGGCGCACGACGCGGCGGTGGACGAGAGGGGAGACCACGTCATGGGCTTCGACCACGAGAAGACCCGGCACCACTTTCGCCTGACGGCGACGGGCGGATCGATCGAGGTCGAGGCGAGCGACCCGACCGATGCGGAGAGCCGCGACGCGATTCGGATGCATCTCTCCCACATCGCGAAGATGCTCGCCGAGAAAGACTTCGAGGCGCCGATGTTGATCCACGACCAGGTCCCGCCGGGCGTGCCCGCCATGAAGAGGCTGAAGGCCGAGATCCGCTACGAGTTCGCACCCTCGGATCGGGGCGGCCGCGTCGTCATCGTGACGAAGAACCGGGAAGCCGTCCGCGCCATCCACGACTTCCTGCGGTTCCAGATCCGGGAGCACCGGGCGGGGGACCCGACGGAAATCGAGCCGGCGTCCCCGCGGCGTGCGGAAGTCTCTCAAGGAGTCGGCGTCCGCGCAGGATCCGCGTCCGGAACCGGCGCCGCCATCTGGGAAACCGCACGCCATCGGCCGTCCCGCCGCGCGTAGACTCGGACGTAGCGGACGCGGTTAGGCACGTCGCGACCCCCTTCTCGCCGGAGCCCCTTGGTCCTCGCGCTGACGACCGCGGCGTCTCCGAAGACGCGCCCCTTGACGTCGAATATCTCCAGGCCCGTGTAGCGGCGCTCCCCGGTGCGGTAGGAGGCCATGACCTCGGGCTTGGAGATCTCCTTGCCGGAGGCGTCGAACACGACGTAGTCGTCGGCGACGATCCGGTCGTAGGCGGCCATGTCGCCTCGGGCGATCGCCGCGACGAGCTCGCGCTCGAGGCTCTCGACCTCCCGCGCGGCATCGGCGACGGGCGCCGCGAAGGCGAGCGTCGTCAGGAACAACGCCGCGAGGAGCGGGACGGTTCGGAGCAAGCGCATGGCGGCACCTCCGCGCGGCCTTCGATCCGCCGCGAGACGATATCCCAGGCGCCCCGCCGCGAGGCGCCACTCGCGAACCAAGCGCCTAGACGTAGACCTCGTCCACGTAGCACCACTTCCAGTCCTCTCCGGGCTGAAAGGACCGGATGATCGGGTGCTGCGTCGCCGCGAAGTGCTTCCGGGCGTGCTTGTTCTTGGACGAGTCGCAGCAGCCGACGTGGCCGCAGGACAGGCACTCGCGCAAGTGCACCCAGCGGTCGCCGATTTTCAGGCAGTCCTCGCACCCTCGGGCGCTCGGGGTCACGTCGCGGATCTGATCGGTGTGCGTGCAGGCGGCCATGGTTGTCCTACTGCCACACGCGGGCGTGGTCGCGGGCGAACTGATCGAAGGAGATCGGCCGGCGGCCGGCGACGCGCTCGAAATCCAGGGTGACGGCCGCGCCCGCGCCGGTCGTGAAGTAGCGCGAGAGGTCCACGAGGGCCGCGGCGTAGGGCGCCGGCACGCCGGCGGCGACGAGCGCCTTCTCGTACTCGTCGTCCGGCAGATCGACGAACCGCACGGTCCGCCCGATCGCCCGCGAGAGCTTCTCGGCCATCTCCTGGTTCGTGAGCGACTCGGGACCGGAGAGCTTGTAGGCCTTGCCGGCGTGTCCTTCTTCGGTCAGGGCCTTTGCGGCGACCGCGCCGATGTCTCGGGCGTCGATCACGGAGATGCGCGCGGAGTGCCCGTAGGGATAGAAGGCGCCCTGGCTCTTGATCGTGGGCGCGAGGGAGGTCGAAAAGTTCTGCATGAAGCTGTTGGGGCGAAGGAAGGTCCAGGCGAGCCCCGACGCCTCGATGTCCCGCTCGACGGCCCGGTGGAGACGGCCGAGGACGAAGGCGTCCTCGTCCGCCCCCCAGACGGAGAGCTTGACGATTTGTCGCACGCCGGCCTTCTTCGCCGCCGCGACGGCGGCCTTCTCGCGCTCGGTTCCGCCCGAGGTCAGCAGGAACAGCTTCTCGACGCCGGCGAGGGCCGCCGGGAAAGTCTCGGGCCGGTCGAAATCGAAGAGAACCGCCTGCCTCCCCGCGGCTTTCTCGGGCGACCGCGCCGCGACGCGAAATCGGCCTCCCGCAGCCTCGAGCCGCTCGACCAGCGCCGACCCGACCTTGCCCGTCGCCCCGGTCACGAGGATCATGTGATCTCCTCTCGCCTGCGGACCCGCGCCGCGCGGCGCCCGTCCGAGATGCTATATGAGCGGCGGCAGGAAGGAGATTCTCCCGGTGTCCGGCGGGCTGACCCTCGACCGCATTCGCGAAGCGTCGCGGTTCCTGGAAGGGCGCGTGCTCCGGACTCCGGTCGAGCCGTCTCCGGGCCTTTCGGAAAGGCTTGGCGTTCCCGTCTGGCTGAAGCTCGAGCACCTGCAGCGGACCGGCTCCTTCAAGGTGCGGGGAGCCTTCGCACGCATGGCGGAGCTGTCCCAGGAGGAGCGCCGCCGCGGCGTGGCCACCTGCTCGGCCGGCAACCATGGCAAGGGCGTCGCCTTCGTCGCGCGGCAGATGGGCGTTCACGCCGCGGTCTACGTTCCGAAGTCGGTCGACGAGTCGAAGTACCGCGGCATGGTGGCCCTCGGCGCCGAGGTCTTCCGGTCGGATTTCCCCGGCTACGACGAAACGGAAGCGTGGGCCAGGCAGGAGGCGCGGAAGGCCGGCAAGCCGTTCCTCTCCGCCTTCGACGATCCCGCGATCATGGCCGGAAACGGCGGCTCGCTCGCGGTCGAAGTGCTCGAGGAATTGCCGGAGGCGCGCACTTTCCTGCTGCCCGTGGGCGGCGGAGGCCTCTCGGCCGGCTTCGCGTTCTACGCCAAGGAAACTCGGCCCGGCTCGACGGTCGTCGGCTGCCAGCTCGAGGCCTCGCCCGCGCTGAGGCTCTCGCTCGACCGGGGAGCGGCGGTCACGAGTCTGCCCGCCGTCGAGACCCTGGCCGGAGGACTCGAGGGCGGCATCGGGGTTTCGACCTTCGAGATCCTGAAGACGCGAGTGGACGCCGTCGCCCTCCTGACGGAGAAGGAGATCCTCGAGGCGGTGCGCTGGATGCTCGCCGAGCATCAATATCTGATCGAGCCCTCCGCCGCCGCGACGGTTGCCGCTTGCCTCTCGGGCAAGGCCGGCCGGGCGGCGGGGCCGGCGGTCGTCGTGCTCTCGGGCCGCAACGTCAGTCTCGAAACGTTGAGGAGGATCCTCTCCTGATTCGGATCGTCGAAATCGAGGAGATCCGGCGCGCCGTCGCCTTTCCGGAGGTCCTGGACGCGATGCGCGCGGCGGTCGTCGCGCAGGCTCGCGGCGAGTGCGACACGCCGATGCCCATGCACCTCGCGATTGAGCCGGAGGACGCGGAGGTGCACGTCAAGTCTTCGTACCGGCGGGGAGGAGAATTCTTCGTCCTGAAGGCCGCGGGCTCTTTTCCGGCCCGTCTCGCCCGCGGGCTTCCTTCCGGAAGCGGCATGATGCTGCTCTGCTCGGCCGCGACGGGCGATCCGGTCGCGCTCTTTCTGGACGGCGGCTGGATGACCGACGTGCGGACGGCGGCGGTCTCGGCGATGGCCGCGCGCGCTCTCGGCCGCCGGGACGCCACTCTCGGAATCCTCGGGACGGGCGCGCAGGCCCGGCTTCAGGCCGCGCTCCACGCGCAAGTGCTGCCCCTGCGCCGTGTGGTGGTCTGGGGCCGTTCGCCCGACCGTCTCGAGTCTTGCCTGCGCGATCTCCAGGCGCTGCTGCCCGAGGTCGAGGTGGCGGCGGCGCCCTCGCCGGCGGCGGTGGCCCGCGAGGCG
>JBLMXY010000117.1:0-3388 GCA_050257975.1 Acidobacteriota bacterium | reverse complement strand
TTCAGGCCGAGGCGAAGCGCAACCTCGAGGAGTGGCGCAAGGCCAAGGCTCCCTGACGGATCAGCCGGCCCGGCGCAGTCTCCTGACCCGGGGCCGGCGCGGGAGCTTCGCCAGCATCTGCCGGGCGGTCAGCCCGCTGACCGGATGCCGCCAGGCGGGCGCGATCTCGGCAAGCGGCGCCAGGACGAAGCGGCGTTCGGGCAGAGCCGGATGGGGCAGGATCGGATCCGCGCCCCTCTCGACCGCGCCGCCCAGGTCGAGCACGTCGATGTCGATGACGCGCGGGCCGTTTCGGAAAGTGGGGACGCGTCCGAGCCGGCGCTCGATTCCCTTGACGCGCGAGAGCAGGGACCGCGCGGTCCCGGGCCAGGCAATCCGCGCGACCGCGTTGTAGAAGAAAGGCTGGCGGGCGTAGCCGACCGGCTCGGATCGGTAGAAGGAGGAGACCCGGCGGATCCTGGCGAGCCGGGCGATCTGCGCGAGAGCCTCGATCAGGTTGGCGCGGCGGTTTCCGAGGTTCGAACCGAGCCCGAGGTACGCGGCGCGCGCCGGGCGCCTCGGCTCAGAACTCCTCTTCTTCTTCGGTCGCGACCGGCTCGACCTGGCCCAGCTCCTCGGTTTCGTCGAGGTCCTCGTCGTCCGCGGCGGTCTCTTCTTCCGGACCTTCTTCACCGAACTCGCTCGCGCTCTCTTCGGGAATCGGCTCCATCAGGACGGAGGAGCGCCGCGGAGGCCGCGGCGCCGGAGCCGGGGTCTCGTCCGATCGGGCGTCCTTCTGATTCGCTCCGCACTTGGGGCAGATCGCCTCGGGCTTGCCGAGGTTGTAGAACTTGGTGCGGCAGTTGTAGCACTCGAACTTCTTGCCGAGATCGGGCATCGCTCCCTCGAAAGGCGGACACCCTAGCACGCGGGTTTTCGGTGGTCAATGGGATCGCGCGGGGACCGAGCGCCGGGCGTCAAGAGTCGAGAGGCAAACGAGTTCGCCGCGGTCCGGGTGCTAAGATCGCGGCCGGTTGCGAAACGGAATCCGGGCTCGGCTCGCCTCGTGGATCCTCCTCGCGCTCGCGCTGTCGCTCCCCCGGCTGGCTCGCGCGCAGACTCCCTTCATCGGGCCGCGGGCCACGGGGATGGCCGGCGCCGCCGTGGCGGTCGCGGACGACGGCACGGCGCTCTGGACGAACCCGGCCGGACTCGCGCGCGCGCCGCGCACGGATCTCGACCTGTTCGGAAGCGCCGTCGCGACGGACCGCGGGGACTTCCGAAACACCGTGTCTTCGATCTCGGGCCTGGATCTCCCGGCGATCGCCTCCGAGCCCTCGGCCATCCTCGACGCCCTGTCGGATCTGTCCCGTCTGACCGAGCCGGGGACGGGTCTGGTGGGATCCGGAGCGGCGGGTCTCGTGTTCGCCTGGAACGGCCTGGCCCTTGGCATCGGGGACCTCGCCTACGCGGGGGTCTACCCCAACGTCGACCTGACGCACATCCTGCCCGGCAACGATCCTTCGACGGGCATCGCCTTCAATGGCACCGCACTTCGCTCGGCGGGGCTCGAGGCGCGCGAGGCGCGCCTGGGTCTCTCGAAGGCGTTCCTGCAGAAGGTTCTCCTCGTCGGCGTGACCGCCCGCTACATCATGGGGCGGTCCTACTACGACAGCCAGAGCATCTTCGGCGTGGACTTCGGCAACCCTCTGTCGGAGATCCGCCACGCGCTCCAGGAGAACGCGCGCGAGACCGACCGCTTCACCTTCGACGCGGGCGCGATGCTCAACATCCTGGGGAAGCTGCGCGTGGCGCTCGTTTCGACCTCGATCACGGAGCCTTCCTTCGCGGTCAAGCAGGATCCGTCGAACCCGAGGCTCGCGGGAGCGCCCGCCGAGCTCACCCTGCCGCGCACGCTTCGCGCCGGTGCGGCGTTCGAGCCGATCGCCGCCCTGACGATCGCGGTGGACGGAGACCTCGTGCGGACCGACACGCTCGTTCCCGGCGCAAAGAGCCAGCAGATCTCGGCGGGCATCGAGGTTCGCCTGCCGCTCTTCGCCGTGCGCGCCGGCGCCTTCCGCGATGTCGCGGCGATCGATCCGCATTGGGCCTACTCGGCGGGCTTCGGTCTGGGGCTGCCCTGGCTCTCGGTCAACGGGGCCGTCGTGCTCTCGACCTATCACGGGCTGTCGCTCGCCTCGGCCAACCAGCGGGACGTCGGGGCGGCGCTCGATGCGCGATTCAGATTCTAGTTACGAGTTGTCAGTTATCAATTATCAGTGTCCTGAACTGAAGACTGACGACTGATAACTGAAAACTTCGACCCTGAGAACTGACGACTTCGGCCCATGACCTTTCGGCTTCTCGAGCGCGATGCGCAGTCTTCCGCGAGGAGGGGTCATCTCGCCACCCTCCATGCCGAAATCGAGACGCCGTGCTTCCTTCCGGTTGGGACCCGCGGCGCCGTCAAGGGCGTCGAGTTCGACCGCCTGGAAGAGTGGGACTGCCGCGCCGTTCTCGCCAACACCTACCACCTGATGGCGCGGCCCGGAGTCGAGCTGATCCGCCAGGCCGGGGGGCTTCACGCCTTCATGGGCTGGAGCCGCGCGATCCTGACCGATTCGGGAGGCTTCCAGGTGATGAGCCTCGCCTCGCGCCGCCGGATCACCGAAGAGGGCGTCGAGTTCCGCTCCCCCGAGGACGGGAGCCGGCACTTCCTGACTCCCGAGCTCGCCATGGAGCTGCAGTCGGACTTCGGTGTCGACATCGCGATGGTCCTCGACGTCTGCGCGCCGTTTCCGGCCGAGCGGGAAGAGGTGGAGCAGGCGGCGAGAATCTCGCAGCGCTGGGCCGAGCGCGCGCGCCGCGTGTACCGCGGTCCCGGGCTCCTCTTCGGCATCCTGCAGGGAGGCGCGCACGAGGATCTGCGCCGGGCCGCGGCGCCGCCGCTGGTCGACCTCGGTTTCGACGGCTACGCGATCGGGGGCGTCGCGGTGGGGGAGCCCAAGGAGGCGATTCGCCGCACGACCCGGCTCTCCGCGCCGCTGCTGCCCGAAGCGAAGCCTCGTTACCTGATGGGTGTGGGCACGCCGTCCGACCTGCTCGAGTCGGCGCGCGCAGGGATCGATCTCTTCGACTGCGTCCTTCCCACGCGGCACGGCCGGATGGGGCACGCCTACACGCGGCGGGGCGAGGTCACGATCAAGCACGAGCGGTACAAGTCGGATCTCTCGCCGCTCGACCCGAGTTGCCGCTGCCCGGTCTGCCGGCGTCACTCGCGCGCCTACCTGCGAAATCTCTTCGTCCTGAAGGATTTCTCGGCGCCGATGCTGCTGTCCCTGCACAACGTCTACTTCTATCTGGACTGGATGCGGGAAATTCGCGAGGCGATCTCGGCGGGCGCGCTCGC
>JBLMXY010000116.1:0-15007 GCA_050257975.1 Acidobacteriota bacterium | reverse complement strand
CCGGACCGGAGCGACCAGCTGCTCGTCGCCGCCAGTCCCCGCAACGAGGTCGCCGACACGCACTGGTACCGGGCCGACTTCGATCACTTCCTCGTGCGGGAAGCCCGGGCGGAAGGGGTCGAGTACGTCGACCGCGTGACGCTCGACGGGGCGACCATGACCGCGGGAGGCGTCCGGCTGGAAGGAAGCCGCCTCGGGCGGCCCTTCTCGATCGACGCGCGGTTCATGGTGGACGCCTCGGGGCCTCGGGGCTTCCTCCACCGCGCGCTTTCGCTTCCCGAGGCGACGTTCCCGGGCCTGCCGCAGAACGCAGGCCTCTACACGCATTTCGAGGGCGTGCGCCGGATGGTGGAGATGGGCGCGTGCCCCGGCCCGGAGCAGCCTCCCTATCCGCCCGACGACGCCGCGCTGCATCACGTCTTCGAGGGGGGCTGGATCTGGGTGCTGCGCTTCGGCAACGGAATCGTGAGCGCCGGCGTCGCCGCCGAGCCGCGCCTGGCCCGCGAGCTCTCGCTTTCCGAAGGCGCGGCCGCCTGGGATCGGCTCCTCTCGCGGCTTCCGACGGTCGCCGACCAGTTCGCGGGCGCCCGCGCGCTTCGCCCCTTCGTCCACGCTCCGGTTCTCCCGTTTCGCAGCGGCGCGGCCGCGGATGGACGCTGGGCCCTTCTGCCCTCGTCCGCCGCCTTCGTCGATCCGATGCTCTCGACGGGAATTCCTCTGGCGCTTGTCGGTATCGAGAGGCTCGTCCCGATTCTGGAAAGGGAATGGGCCCGGCCGGGCTTCGAAGGCGCGCTCGAGGGCTACTCCGAGGCGACGCTTCGCGACGCGGATGCCGCGGCGTTGCTGGTCGCGGCGCTCTACGCGACGTTCTCCGATTTCGAGCTCTTCGCGGCTCTCACGCTTCTCTACTTCGCTTCCGCGAGCTTCGCCGAGGCGGCGCGGCGGCTCGGAAGGCCTCTTCTCGCCGGGGGCTTTCTGTCGCGCGAGCATCCCGGCTTCGGGCCGGCCTTTCGGAGCATCTGCCGCGACGCGCTCGCGGCTGCCCGCGGGAAGGCCTCGCGGGAGCGCCTGCTCGCGCGAATCGCCGCGGCGATCGAGCCTCTGGACGTCGCGGGCCTCTGGGACGCGTCGCGGCGGAACTGGCATCCGGTCGAGGCGGAGCCGCTCCTCGACGGGGCCGGGAGGCTCGGCGCGTCGCGCGAGGAGGTCCTGGCGATGCTCCGGGACTCCGGCTTCTTCCCCGAGGAGGCGCGGGTCGAGAAAGCGGTGCCCTAGGAGTCTTTGCCCTCGAGCGCCCTGCGCAGATCTCCCCCTGCCGTTTCGAGTCGCTTGCGGGCCCGGGAATGCGTCGCCCCCGTCCTTCCCATGACGATCGCGACCTTCACATCTGCCTTCGCGCGCGCAAGCAGCGCGCGCGCCCGCCGCGGCGACAGGCCGGTGGCCGCGGCGACGATGCGCGCGGCGCGGTCCTTGAGCTTCGCCGAGCCCGCCCGCAGGTCCACCATCCACGGCCCGAAGACCCGACCGGCCGAAGCGAAGGCGGAAGTCGTGATCTGGTTCAGCGCGAGCTTGGTCGCCGTGCCCGCCTTGAGCCTCGTCGAGCCCGCGAGGACCTCCGGGCCGACCTCGAGCAGAACGATCCGATTCGCGATTCGCGAAGTCCCGGGGGAGCGCGCGGCGGTCAGCAGAATCGTGCGAGCGCCGCGTTTGCGCGCGCGCTCGAGCGCGCCGCGCACGAAGGGCGTCACGGAGCTCGCCGAGATGCCGACGACGAGATCGCGCGGCGAAACGCGGGCGGCGCCCCGCCTCCCTTCCTCGCGCCGATCTTCGGAGCCCTCCCGAGCGCGGAAGACGGCGTCCCGCCCGCCGGCGATGACGGCGCGCACGCGCCGCGGGTCGGTGCCGAAGGTCGGCGGCAGTTCCGCCGCCTCGAGCACGGCGAGCCGCCCGCTCGTTCCGGCGCCGAAGAGATAGGCGTTGCCGCCCGAGAGGTAGGTCTCGCGGAGCATCTCCGCCGCCCGCGCGATCGCCGGCCGCGCGGCGCGCAGGGCGCGCAGCACCCGGCGATCCTCCGCCTGCATCAACGCGACGATCCGCTCGGGTCCGAGGCGATCGAGCTCGCGCGAGCGCGCAAGCTCGCGCTCCGTCGCCAGGCGCCGCCACCGGCCTCCCGAGGCTCGACTCACGAGCCGGCAGTCTAATCCCGGAGTCTACTTCGGCAGGTCGACCGCGCCCGTGGCGCGGGTGCCGGTCTTCAATTCCTCGACGGTCACGGCGACCTTGCGGCCCTTGACCGGCCAGCTGATGGGAATGTCGGCGCCCCAGCCGGCCTGCTTCGCGGGCACGTCGAACTCCTGGCTCGTCGTGAAGGGCTCCTTTGCTCCCGTGACGTCCACGGCGATCGTGACGCGCATGCGCCCGCCCTGCAGCAGCTCGAGCGTCGAGGCGAGGGTCGCAAGGTCCGCGTCCACGTGGAGGACGCCCGTGTACTGCTTGCCGCTCCTGGCGACGCCGTCGACCGAGAGCCGGATCGGCATGCCGCCCTGGGGAGGCGGCTCGTTCAGCGCGCGCACGGTGAGGCCCGTGGCCAGGGACGCCGGCGACCCTTCGGTCGTGAATTCCGGGCTCCTCACGGTGAGATCCGGCCGCCGGCTCGCGATCTTCAGGGCGTGCGTCTTCCCGTCGGGCGCGTGCTCGGAGCGGAAGGAGACGATGTAGGAGCTCTCGTAGGCGTCGAGGACCGCCGGAAGGTGGCCGGCCGACGTGACGACCTCGCCTCCCGTCGCCTGGGCGATCGCCCGCAGCGGCTCGACGGGGCGGGCGAAGAGCGAGACCGATCCGCTCGTCGCCGCGAAGCCGTCTCCGCCGCGCATCGAGGCGTCGTTGCCGAAGTCCCGGACGTTGCCGGAGAGCGCGATCGGCACGGCCTCGACGTCGAGCGCCGCGAGCGCGCGGCCGATCGACCCGACGAGCTCGGCGCCCCGTGGAGCGAACTCGAGCTCGAGGCTCGTCGAGAGCTGTTGCGCCTGCGCCACGTCGGTCGGCATGCCGGCGCAGAGGATCGCGGGCGGCTTCGTGCCGAGCTGCACGATGACCCGGCGGTACTGCTCGGTGACGTCCGAGTCGAAGCCGTCGGAGACGAAGTAGACGACGTCCGGCCGCTGGCCTCCCAGCGAAACGGCCCAGCGCAGGAGCCGGTCGAGGGAATCCTGGATGATGCGAAGCTCCTGCTCGGCGGCCTGCCGCGTCGTCATCTCGACGTTGACACAGCCGCCGTTGCGAAGGGTGTCCAGGGTCTCGCGGCGCTGCGAGATGAGAACCTGCTTGTCGGCGACCTTGTGCCCCAGGTCCTGAAGCGCGGAGCGGATGACTTGCGGGTCCCGGGTCGAGGCCAGGACCTGCCGGGGCTGCGGATCGGCGACCACGATCTCGAGCGGGCCGTTGGCGAGGACGTCGTCGAGGTTTCGATCGAAGGCTGCCGCGAGCCGTCGGACGGAGCCGGCGTCGAGCAGCGTCGTGTCCACGTAGAGGTGCTGCGGGATGCCGGTCGCGCGCGGGGCGCCGAGCGCCGAGGCCGGCACGGGCGTCCGGGGGAGAGGTTGCGGCTGCGCCGCGGCGGGCGGCGCGGCGGCCGGCCGGGCGGGATCGACGCCGAGGACCCGCATGGGCTTCCCGTCCTCGAGGACCTCGAGGTCCTCGGGCGCCGGCGGCGGGGAAGGCGGCTTGCCGCCGCGGTCCGTGATGCGCACGAGCACCGTCCGGACGTTGACCTCGACCTTTTCGACGAACTGCTTCTCGGGCGCCGTCTGTGCCAGGGCCGTCGTCGCCAGGAGGGCGAGAACCGCGCCGCCGCGGGGAAGAAGGCGGAAGGGCCGGTTCCGCATGGATGCCTCCTCGAGGGGAATTCGTCTCCGGCCAGGAGCAAGAGCCGTGCCCCGGTCGAGAGTAGCACCGTGCGGCGGTTGACGGGGCGTGGAAGGGATGGGCTGGAGTCTGGCGAGGACACGATGTCCTCGCTGCGCGCCGTTCGGCCTAGGTCGTCTCCGCGCGGCTCCAGAAGTTGCGCAGAACCGTGTCCACTTCGGCGTCGTGGTCGAGCGGGGCGCTCGCGATGGACGCCGCGCGGGGCCGCGTCGCCGCGGTCAGGCGCCGCTTGGCGTCCTGAGCGAGCGCGGCGGCCTCGGCATGGTGCATGCTCTGCGGGCCGAGACGCTCCGCCAGCAGCTGCGAAAGGGCGAAACTCGAGGGCGAATAGCGGCCGGCGACCAGCACACGGCCGAGCTCGCGGCGAAAAGCGCCCATCGAGGAGAAGCGGATCGAGGGCTTCGCGAGCGCCCCGCGCACGAGCGACACCACGTCCCCGGGAATTCCGTCCTCCTTGCGGATCGCGACGAGAGGAACCTCGGGCGCCGCCGGCCTCTCGGTCAGAAGCTCGAGCAGGATCGCGCCGACGGAATAGATGTCCGCCTGCGGAACGCATCGCGGGCGGAGACGCTCTTCCGGCGCGAGATAGGGCGCAATGTCGCGCGCGATCGCCGGCTCCTCGAGGGTCGGGAAGATGCCGGGCGCCAGGCCGAAGCCGGCCACGAAGATGTCCGCGTCGGCGCCGATCGACACGAAACCCGGCCAGACGACGCCGTGAGCGATCGGCCTGCCTTCGAACGGGATGCGGTGCGCCGCGTCCAGCGCGGCGGCGATCCGGTCGGCGATCAACAGCGAGTGCTCGACCGGCAGCCGCGATCCGAAGGCGCGGAACCCGTCGAGGAGGACGTCGAGCGTCCAGCCGTGAATCTCTTTCCAGGCCAGATAGGGCAGCCGATCGACCGCGCCGGCCCGTTCTCCCCGGGCCGTGAAGGGGCCCGACAGCAGCGGCCGCATCGGCTCCGACGCTTCGATGGCGTCGATCAGCATCGGAGCGTCCACGTGCCGCGTGTCGAAGATCCTCAGGCGGACGAACTCGCCGCTGCCCGAGACGTCGATCGCGCGAAAGACGCGCCCGAGCGCGTCGCGCGAGAGCTCCGAGGTGACCAGATAATCGCCAAAACGGCGCGGAAGGTTCTCCGTCAGCGGCGGCGGGATCGGAAGCAGTCCGTCGGAAGGCGGAGTCGGGCGGGGCCTCCGCCGTTCCGGTCGCCCTGGCGGGACGGACGAGCTCACCACCACCTCCGTGCCATTTGGGAGAATCTCCTCCCGCAGCGAGAGTACAACAAGAAAGAGGGAAGCAAGAGCGCCGCGCCGACCAACCTCTCGTCTAGGGAGAACGGCGCAGAGTTTCGCCCGCTCTCCGGATTTTCGGGGAGTAGAATTCGCCGCGATCGGAGGCTCCCACGACTCCTCGCGCCCGCCCCGGGACGTCGCTCCGGCGGATCGGCGCTCTTGCCGCGTTTGCCTTCGCTCTGTCCGGCGCGGCGCCGGCCGAGCCCGGTGTGTGGACGAGCCTCGGGCCCTTCGTTCCGGGCGGCGTGACCGCGGTCGCCGTCGATCCGAAGACTCCCCAGATCGTCTACGTGGGCTCCCGAGGAGGTCTCTTCCGGAGCGCGAACTTTGCGACGACCTGGCAGAGCGCCAGCGCCGGCATCGAGGGGACCGTCGTCGAGGCGATCGCGATCGACCCGAAGAACACGGCGAAGCTCTTCGTGGGGACCGACAACGGCATCTACCGGAGCACCGACAGCGGGACGAGCTGGGAGGCGGTCTACCCGACGAGCTTCCAGACCGTGACGAGCATCGCCGTCGATCCGGCGGTGAGCTCGATCGTCTACGCGACGTCCGTCACTTTCGGTCCCGCTCCGACCACCCTGCCGACTTCCGGCAAGCTTCTCAAGAGCTTCGACGGGGGGTCGAGCTGGACGCCGATCGCAATCGCCCCGATGGGTCCGGTGCCCTACCAGGTCGCCGTCGATCCGAGCGTCTCGGGCTTGCTCTACGCGGTCACGTCCCTGGGCGTTTACCGAAGCGGCGACAGCGGCGGACACTGGATCTTGCGGCTCGCGCCGAACGCGAATTTCGCCGCCATCACGCGCCTGGCTCTCGATCCCGACTCCCCGAGCACGCTCTACGCGGGCACCGACGGCGCGGGCTCCAACGCCGTCCTGCGCAGCCTCGACCGGGGAGACGCCTGGTCCGCCCTCGCGGCCGGGCCGCCGAACGGCGCCTCCGGCGACGAATACGTCTACGCGCTCGCGGTCGTCTCGGGCCCGCCCAAGACCGTCTACGCGTCGACGCCGGCGGGGCTCTGGAAGACGAGCAACGGCGGCGCGAGCTGGGTCGCCGCGGCGAGCGGCGTCGAAGGGCTCGTCGGGGTCCTGACGCCCTTCGGCAAGCCGGGCACCGCGCTCTACGCCGGCTCGGACGCCGGTCTCTTCAAGCTGCAGACGACCGCCACGGCGGCAATCGCGCTGGACTCTCCTTTTGCCGTCCTGCCCGTGCAGGCGTTCGTCCAGGCTCCCGGGGCGAGCCGCGCGCTATACGCCGCGACTTCCTCGGGCGTCTACAAGAGCAGCGCCTCCGGATCCGACTGGGTTGCGGTCAACACGGGACTGACCGACCTCGACGTCCGGGCGCTCGCCATGTCGCCGCAGGTTCCCGCCGGCTGTCCCGCGCCGTGCTTCCTCGAGCCGCCGATCTACGCGGCGACGCTTTCGGGCCTCTTCAAGAGCTCGGACGGGGGAGCGAAGTGGTCCTCGATCAACCGGGGGCTTCCGAGCCGGCGGGTCTCGTTCGTGGCGGTCGATCCGCGCCAGGCTTCCACCCTGTACGCGACGACGCTCGGCAACGGCGTCGCCAGGAGCACCGACGGCGGGACGAGCTGGGCTCCGGCGAATGAAGGCCTCGCGGCTCCCAACGTCGTCGCGCTGGCGATCGATCCGGTCGCCTCTTCGACCCTCTATGCCGCGGGAAGCGGGGACGTCTTCAAGAGCGTGGACGGCGCTTCGACCTGGTCGCCGCTGCATGCGGGCTTTGCGGCGACGGCGCTGGCGGTCGCCCCATCCGCTCCGGCGACGGTCTACGCGGCGGCTGGCGGGACCGTTTATCGGTCGAGGGATGCCGGGGCGACGTGGGAGGCGCTCCCGAGCGGTCTCGCTTCGGGCGACGGCGGCGCCACGAGCCTCCTCTCCCTCGTCGTGGATCCCTCCTCCTCGTCCAACGTGCTCGCAGGATCCGAGCAAGACGGCGTCTTCCGGACCGCGCCTGGCGGCGGGTCCTGGTCGGCATTCAACAAGGGCCTTCCTCATGCCTCCTCCTCGGCCAACGCCGCCTATGCGTCGGTCCCCGCGCTCGCGGCGGACGCCGGTCTGCCGTCCAGGTTCTACGCCGCGACCTCGATGGGCCTCTTCGCCGTGACCGCTCCGCCGCCCGAGGCGGAGGTCTGCCTTCCGGCGGACGACACCCTGTGCTTGACCGGCGGGCGCTTCCGGGTGCGCGTCTCCTGGCGCGCGGTGCACCTCGGCACCAGCGGAGAGGGGCACGCCGTGCGGTTGACCTCCGACACGGGCTACTTCTGGTTCTTCCAGGACACCAACGTGGAGCTCGCGATCAAGGTGCTCGACGCCCGGACGATCGACGGCCGTTTCTGGGTCTTCTACGGCGCGCTCTCCAACGTCGAGTACACGATCACGGTCCGGGACACGCAGACCGGCCAGGAGAGGTCCTACTTCAACCCGCAGGACACGCTGGCGAGCGTCGCGGACACCGCGGCCTTCCCGATCGAGCCGGCCGGCGGCTCCTCGGCGGAGCGGGCGTCGGCGCTCGGGCCTGCGGCCGCGCGGGAGCGAGCGGAGATCGACGCCCTGGCGCGAAGCGCCTCCGGCATTTCCCCGGCGGGCGAAGAAGAATCGTGCGCTGGCGGTCCGACGGCTCTGTGCCTGAACGGCGGCCGCTTCCGTGTCGAAGTCGCCTGGGCGGCGAGAAACCTCGGCACGAGCGGGCTCGGCCAGGCCGTGGGCCTGACCTCCGATACCGGCTACTTCTGGTTCTTCCAGAGCACCAACGTCGAGCTCGTCATCAAGGTGCTCGACGCCCGCATCCTCGACGGGAACTTCTGGGTCTTTTACGGAGCCCTCTCGGACGTCGAGTACACGATCACGGTGACCGACACGGCGACGGGGGAGCAGAAGATCTATCGCAATCCGCAGGGCACGCTCGCGAGCGTTGCCGACACCGCGGCCTTCTAGGCGCTGCGGCCCCATGGGAGGGCGCCGCCGCCGGACCGATCACCCGATCGCGTCGATGGCTTCCAGAACCCGATCGACTTCCCCGAGGTCGTTTCCGACGTGCGGCGAGAACCGCACCGCTCCCTCCCGCGGGGCGACGATGACGCCGCGTTTCTCGAGGGCCCTGGCCATCGCGCGCTCGTCGCCGGAAGGGGGGACGGCGGCGAGGATGCCGGAGGCGAGCGGCTCGGGCGAGGCGATCGTCCAGCCGCGCGCGGCGAGGCCTTCGCGAAGCGCTTCGACGAGGCCGAGGACCCGTGCGCGAACGGCCTCGATGCCGATCTCCTGCAGCAGACCGACCGCCGCGTGGAGGCCCGCGATCTGGGCGGTCGGCAGGCTTCCGGGCTCGTAGCGCCGGGCGCCCGCGTGGAACGTCGCCCTCTCTCCGAGGAAGCCCGCGTCCTCTTCCATCCGGAGGTTCCACCAGCCGACGAAAGGGGGAGGGAGGCGGTCGCGGGCGGCCTCGCCGACGTAGAAGAGCGTGCAGACCTCCTGTCCGAGCAGCCACTTGTGCGCGTCGGCGGCGAGCACGTCGATCTTCGTCTTCGAAACGTCGAGCGGCAGGAGTCCCAGTCCCTGGATGGCGTCCACGACGAACAGGATCCCCTTCTCGCGGCAGAGCTCTCCGATCTCGTCGACCGGGAAGACGAAGCCGTTGTGGAAGGCGACCCAGGAGACGGCGACGACGCGCGTGCGGTCGTCCACCTTCTCGGCGATGTCGTCGATCGTGATGCGCCCGGCGCGATTGCGGGCGACGCGGTACTCGACCCCGCGCGCCTCGAGGAGCCTCCACGGAAAGGAGTTCGGAGGGAATTCCATGTCGTCGCCGACGACGTTGTCGCCGGCTTTCCAGTCGACGCCGTGCGCGACGAGGTTCAACGCCCAGCTCGTCGAGGGAAGGAAGGCGATCTCCGAGCGATGCGCGCCGAGGAGGCCCGCCGCCCGTTCTCGGGTGTGCTCGATCTGGCCGAACCACCGCCGCCAGTCGGCCGCGCCGCGGTCCCGGATGTTCTCGACGTGCGCGACGATCACCTCGGCCACGCGGCGGGGCAGCGGCGCCACCGCGGCGTGGTTGAAGTAGGCGAGGCTCCGGCGGACCGGAAACTCCCGGTCGAGGTTGGCGGGAGAGAAATCGAACGGCGCGGTCACTTCCAGGAGACGATTCTCGCTCTTGCCAGCAGGTCCAGGTACTCCGCGACCTCGGCGGTCGGGACCGGCTCGTAGCAGCCCGCCAGCGCATCGCGGATGTCGGAGACCGTGCGCTTTCCGTCCACGAGGTTGAGCGCCTCGTAGGACAGGACATCGCCGCCCGGCCGACGCGCGAGCGCGGTCCGGAGCGGCGGGCCCGGGTCGGCGGTCCGGCCGCCCCGGATTCGCTCCGCGAGCGTGTCGAAGTAGTAGACCCCGAGCGGCCCGCGGATCTCGGGGCTGCGGACGGGAACGCGCCGGTCGGCGTCGGCGGGAGCGGCGGGCTTGACGAGGGCGGCCATCTCGGCCAGGCGCCCCCGCTCCCGCTCGACGGCCGCGGCGGTCGAGGGCCAGAGCGCCGCGACCGAACGCAGCGTCTCCTCCTCGGTCCGGATCGCGTGCTCGACAGCGAGCTGGCCGTCCCGGTCTTCTTCGCCCCTGGCGAGCGCGATCCGCGCCTCGCCCTGCGCGCGCGCATATCGCAGGAGCCGCGGCGCCTCGCCGTCGGGAAGCGCCGCGAGCGTCCACGCGATCCCGGCCCCCATGTACGCCACCCGTCCGAGCTTGGTCGCGTCGAGGTTCTCCGGCAGGTCCTTGTTGGTGTGGATGGTCACGTCGGGGTAGTCGTGGAAGTACACCATCGGGACGCCGAAGCTCGCCTCCTCGAAGACTTCGTGGTCCGAGCCCATCTCGAGCGGCCGGACGTCGGCCAGCAGCGGCTCGCGCGAGCCCGGGAGCCACGCGAAGCCGGCGTAGGGGGAGCCGCCGTGCTCGGCGTATCGGTTCGAGGCGTGGACCACCTCTTCGAGCCAGGCCCGTGCGATGTCGCTGACGACGTGCGGCCGGGACTCGGCGGCGCGCGAGAGGTGAAGGGTTCCCCGGGTCGTCGCGAGAAGCCCGCCCACCATGTCCATGTGGATGCCCGCGACGAGGTTCTTGACGACCTCGGGGTGGCGGACGAGGTAGGCCTGCGAGCCCGCGATCTCGGGGAGCCACAGGAAGCGGATCGTCCGCCGCGGACTCATAAGAGTTTGCTTATGGATCGCCGACGCGAGCGCGCGCGCGGCCTCGAAGATCGCGGCGCTGCCGGAGGCGTTGTCGTTGGCGCCGGCGGACTCGTGGCAGAAGTGCGCGGTCAGAACGATCTCGCCCGCGGCCGGGTCGGTCCCCGGGATCGTGGCCACGACGACGTCGTAGGTGGCCGGGACCATCTTCGCCTCGACGCGGGCGCGCAGGACGATGTTCTCGCCGGCCGCCAGGCGCGCCCGGTACGCCTGCGCCTCGCGCCTGGAGACCATGAAGGCGAAGCGGTTGCCGAGCTGGTATGGCGACAGATGCCCCCACCGCACGAGGTCCCGGTCGTCGCCCGACCAGGCGGACGGCTGATTGGGGAAGTCCGAGAGGAAGCCCGCCGCGCCGCGCTCCTCGCAGGCGAGGCGGTGGACGTCGGGAAGGTCCCCGTCCGCGAGCACGATCTTTCCCCGGACGTCCTTGCCCGCGTAGTCCTTCGGATCGGTCCCCGCGCCGGCGTCGACGAGCTCTGCCGTCACGTCCGCGTCCTGGCTGTAGTCGGCGAGCGCGACAGGCAGGTCGGGGAAGGATTCGACCAGGGAGGGGCGGGGCGAGACTTCCTCGAGCCTCGCCGAGACGGGGTTCCAGCCGTAGTAGCTCACGAAGTGCGCGTAGCGCGTCTTCCCGTCCGCCGGGAAGCGCTCGATCGCGGCGTCGGAGAGACCGGCCGCGAGGAGCCTCCTCCTCAGAGACTCGGCCGCCGCCGCATATCCGGGCGAGCCGTGGACGCGGTGGAACCGCCCGATCTCCCGAACGGTCTGGAGGGCCGCGATCCCGTCGATCTCCGCGTGGATCGCGGCCGGGACCTCGCCGCCCCAGAAGGGGATGGCGCGCCGGGCGGGGCCGGGAGGCGCCGCCAGAGCGAGCGACACGAGGGCGGCGATCAGACTCGTCGTCATGAATGCTCCGGCTCGAGGAGGCCGCGGCGCGGGCCGGACGAAGGCCGCGCCGCGGGAACGAGCCGATCTACCGGGCCGCCGCGAAGGGGACGACCGCCGCCGTCTTCTCCCAGGCCATGGCGAGCTTCCCGCCGTTCTCGGTGACGTCGACGAAGCCGATGGTGAACTGGTCGACCGAAACAGTCGGAGTGATCATCGTCATCGGCACGCGGACGACGTCGTACTTCTTGTCGTAGTTGTACGCTCCCCAGGTCGAGACTTTCTCTTCCTCGTTGTAGCTTCGCTGGTAGGGCTGGTTGGAGACGATGAGCGTCCAGCCCGCCTCCTTCAGGTCGACGAAGAGCGAGTAATCCCCGGGCTCGAGCCTCTTGCCTCCGATCACCAGGGCGGCCTCCGTCTTCAAGCGCGTCGTCTGGTTGGCGCCGGCCCGCCAGACGGGCGCGCCGGCCAGGACCGTCTTCCCGTAGTCGGCGCCTTTTCCGAAGACGTTCGTGCGGCCGCGCAGGATCGGGCGGCTGTAGGCGACCTCGATCCACTTGCCCTCGGTGTACTGGCGTCTGCCAGGGTCCTCGGCCTGGCTCCATTTGCCGAGGACCTGTGTTGCCGCCGTGCCGGACGGGCTCATCGGCCTTCCGCTCTGCGCGAGCGCCCAGCCGGCGCCGACGAGAAGCGCCAGGGACGAGATCAGAAGCTTTCGCGGGTTCATGCTTGCCTCCTCGGTTCTCTCCAGTCAGGAGATTGCGGGGGCGAAGCATATCGGTTTCTTTCGTCTGTCGCGCGCCGCTGGCCGCCGGAGAGGCAAGCCGGGGCCCTTCCGGCGCGGATCGACAGGCCGGCGCCGTCCGCGACGACGCCGGCCCTGCTGCCCGGACTACTCTCCGATCGTAAAGGGCACGACCGCTCCGGTCTTCTCCCAGACCATGGCGAGCTTGCCGGCCTTGTCGGACATGTCCACGAAGGCGATCGTGAACTGGTCGACCGAGACCTGCGGCGTCACCATCTTCATCGGAACGCGCACGACGTCGAACTTCGGGTCGTAGCCGTAGGAGCCCCAGATCTTCGTCTTGTCGTTCGGGTCGTATTTCTCCTGGGTGGGCTGGGTCGAGAGGATGAGAGTCCAGCCCGCCTCCTTGAGCTCCACGAACACGTCGTACTCGCCGGGTGCCAACTTCTTGCCTCCGATCTCCAGGGGCACCTCGGTCTTGAGCTTGGTCGTCTGGTTCGCGCCCGCGCGCCAGACCGGAGCGCCCGCGTTGACGACCTTGCCGTAGTCCGCGCCCTTGCCGAAGACGTCCGTGCGGCCGCGCAGCATCGGCCGCCCGTAAGTCACCTCGATCCACTTTCCGCCCGTGTACCGGCGCTCGCCCTCCTTGTCCGGGGCGCCCCAGGACCCGCCGACCATCGTTGCGGCCGTGCCGATCGGGGAGAGGGGCCGGCGCGCCGGCTGCGCCAGCGCGAGGCCGGCGCATGCGAAAACCGCCAGCGAAGACGTCCAGAACTTGCGACCAACCATCTCGTATCCTCCTCCGTTTCTGATCTCCGATTTTTTTGCGCGCGAAGCATATCTCTTTGGGTAAGATCCCGGCCGCTTTCCATGAGCCTTCCGCTTCTTCGCCTTCGCGGCCGCGCCCTCGGGATCGGGTTGTGCGCGCTGGCCGCCCTGCTTGCTCTTCCGGCGCGCGGCGGCCCGGCCGGAGTCGGAGGCGGCGATCGGCTCGCCTTCGCGCTGACCGGCGCCCGGGTGATTCTCTCTCCCGGCCACGCCGTCGAGCCGGGAACCGTCGTGGTTCGCGGCGGCGTGATCGAGGCGGCCGGCCCGGAGAGAGAGACCGCGATCCCGGCCGACGCGCGCGTCTTCGACCTGAAAGGGAAGGTCGTGCATGCGGCCTTTCTCGACCCCTACGTCACGACCGATCGCCTCGCCGGCAAGAAGCCCCGAGGCCCGCAGGACGAGGAGGAGGGGCCCGAGGCCGCCGGCCCGCCGGCGCGCGGAGAGGCTCCCGCCGTGCGGCCGCCGACCAACCGGGCGGCCGAGCGCGTCATCGAGTCGTTGGCCGTCAAGGACCGCGTGGCGGACGCCTACCGCCGCCTCGGTTTCGCGGTCGTCGCGGCGGTCCCCTCGGCCGGTATCCTGCGCGGCGCGGGGGCAATCGTGAGCCTCGCGGACGGGCCGCTCGAGCAGCGCGTGATGTCCGCCGACTTCGGCCGCTATGTCTCGCTGGAGCCCGAGCGCCTGCGCGACTTCAGAGAGTTCACGCGCCTCTCCTACCCCGGCTCCAGGATGGGCGCCGTGGCGCTCGCGCGCCAGTCGTTTCTCGACGCCCTCTGGTGGCGCGACGCCGAGGCGGCATACGCAAAGAGCCCCGCCGGTCAGGCGCGGCCGGCCTGGGACGCCGCCGCCGCGGCCCTCCTTCCGGCCGCCGAGGGCCGCCAGCCGGCGATCTTCGAGGCGACGGACGTGCTCTCGCTCCTGCGCGCGGGAAAGATCGCAAGGGAGATGAAGCTCGCGGCGCTGTACGTGGGCGCGGGCGACGAATACCGGCTTCGCGACGAGGTCGTCGCGGAGAAGCCCGACCTGATCCTTCGGGTCGATTTCCCGAAGCCCGATCGGCTGGACAGCGAGGAGGAATGGCTGGACGTGCCGCTCGGCAGGCTTCGCCGCATCGACCGCTCGCCCTCCAACCCGAGATGGCTGCGCGAAGCCGGGCTTTCCTTCTCGATCACGACGCACGGCCTCGAGGAGCCCGAAGACCTCGGCAAACGCCTGCGCGAGGCGATGGCGCGCGGGCTCTCGAAAGAGGATGCCCTGGCCGCGCTGACGACCGTTCCGGCCCGGCAGCTCGGTCTGTCGGGCCGCCTCGGGACGATCGAGGCGGGAAAGATCGCCGACCTCGCGGTCGAGACCGGCGACCCCTTCGCCGAGGCGAGCCGGGTCGCCGAGATCTGGATCGACGGAAAGCGGTACGAGCTGCCGGAGAGGAAGAAGACGGGTTCCTGGAAGGACGCCCCTCACCCCGGCCCTCTCCCGGGGGGAGAGGGAGCGGAGAAGGCCGAGACGCATGGTGCCGATCTGCGCTCGTTCCCGGGACGCGAGAACGGACCGCTGGCGCAGCCGAAGGCCGTGATCGTGCGCGGCGCGACGGTCTGGACCGAGGGCCAGGCCGGGATCCTCGAGGACGCGGACGTGCTGGCCGTCGGCGGAAAGATCGTCGGCGTCGGCAGGGGGCTCGCGGCGCCGGCCGGCGCGCTCGAGATCGACGGGCGCGGCAAACACGTGACCCCCGGCATCATCGACGCGCACTCGCACACGGCCGTCGATGGGCAGGTCAACGAGTTCACGCACGCGGTCACGGCGGAGGTTCGGATCAAGGACGTTCTCGATCCCTTCGACGTCGCGATCTACCGGGAGCTCGCCGGCGGCACCACCGCGGCCAACGTCCTGCACGGCTCGGCCAACGCGATCGGCGGCCAGAACGCCATCGTGAAGTGGCGCTGGGGAGGCGGCCCCGAAGACCTGCCGATCGCGGGCGCTCCCGAGGGGATCAAGTTCGCGCTGGGAGAGAACCCGAAGCAGTCGAACTTCCCGAACCCGCACCCGCGCTATCCCGCGACCCGCATGGGGGTCGCCAACCTGAT
>JBLMXY010000115.1:0-3874 GCA_050257975.1 Acidobacteriota bacterium | reverse complement strand
TGCGAGAGTGGCGGAACTGGCAGACGCGCGGGACTTAGGATCCCGTGGGGAAACCCTTGAGGGTTCGAGTCCCTCCTCTCGCACCATCGGAGATTTCGACGAGCTTGAAGCAGTTCTCGAGTTTTCTTGCGGCTCTTCTTGTCGCCGCCTCCGCCGTCGCCGAGGAGCCGAGCATCGACCCGCGCGTTTTCGGCGCGGCGCCGGAAGGGCAACGCGCCTCGTTTCTCGTCGTGCTGCGCGAGCAGGCGGACCTGTCGGGCGCCGCGGCGATTCAGGATCCCATCGAGAAGCGGCGTTTCGTCTTCGAGGCGCTGCGCGAGGAGGCCGATCGCTCGCAGGCTCCTCTGGCCGCGCGGCTTCGGGCGGCGGGCGCGACATTCCGGTCGCACTATCTGGTCAACATGCTCGAGGTCGAGGGGGATCGCGCGCTGGCGCTCGAGATGGCGCGCCGCCCGGAAGTCACGCGAATCGCGGCAAACCGCCCCTCGCCGCTGCGGCGCGTCCCGCAAGCCGAGCCGGCCGAGCCTCTCTCGGCCGGGGAGCAGGCCCCCCTCGGGGAAGTCGCCGTCGGCCCCAATCTCGAGAGGATCCGCGCCCCGGAAGTCTGGGCAGAAGGCTTCACGGGGCAGGGGATCGTCGTCGGAGACGCCGATACCGGGTTCGCCTGGGAGCACCCGGCCTTGAAGCCCCACTACCGCGGCTTCGACGGGCTCAACGTCACGCACGACTACAACTGGCACGACGCGGTCCACGACGCCGCGCCCGGAAACCCCTGCGGCTCGAACTCGGCGGCGCCCTGCGACGACTCGGGACACGGGACCGGGACCGCGGGCATCGCGGTCGGCGGCGACGGGGCGGGCAACCAGATCGGCGTCGCGCCGGGCGCCAGCCTGATCGGCTGCCGCAACATGGACCAGGGCAACGGCACGCCAGCCCGCTACACGGAATGCTTCGAGTTCTTCCTCGCGCCGACCGACTCGGCGGGCCGCTTCCCGCGTCCCGACCTCGGAGCCGACGTCATCAACAACTCCTGGGGCTGCCCGGCGAGCGAGGGGTGCACCGACCCGGAGATCCTGCGCGCGGTCGTCGAGAACGTCCGGGCGGCCGGCATCTTCGTCGTCGTCTCCGCCGGGAACGCCGGCAGCCAGTGCGACACGGTCCTCGACGCGCCGGCGATCTACGAGGCCTCCTTCTCGATCGGCGCGACGAACAACTCGGACGGAATCGCCTCCTTCTCGAGCCGCGGGCCCGTGACCCAGGACGGCTCCGACCGGCTCAAGCCGGACCTGGTCGCCCCGGGTGTCGGCGTGCGGACCGCGGCGCGTCCTTCTGGGTTTACGTCGAACTTTTCGGGCACCTCCGCCTCCGCGCCTCACGTGGCGGGCGCCGTGGCGCTGCTCTGGTCGGCGGCGCCGGCGCTTCGAGGCGACGTCGCCGGAAGCGACCAGATCCTGCGCCTTTCGGCCACGCCGCTCGCGTCGACGCAGGATTGCCCGCCCTACCCCGGCGCCCGGGTGCCCAACGCCGTCTTCGGCTACGGCCGGCTGGACGTGGCCGCCGCGGTGGCCCTCGCCGGGCCGGTTCCGCCGAGGCGGCTCATCCAGACCCCGCGCGAGCGTCCCGGCCGGACGCGGGTCATCCCGCCGCGGACGCCGTGAGCCGCCCGCCAATCCAAAGTAGACTGCGCCTCCTATGGTCCTGTTGAACGCGAAAGACGAATCGGTCACGAAAACGACGCTCGAGATCGAGGTGCCGGCCGACGAAGTGGAGAAGGCCTTCTCGACCGTGTCCCGGGCCTACGCGAAGCGCGCCTCCATCCCCGGCTTCCGCAAGGGGCATGCGCCCGAGTCGGTCGTGCAGAAGCGGTTCGGGGAGCAGATCCGCGAGGACGTCCTGGAGGCGCTGCTGCCCGACGCGCTCTCTTCCGCGATCGAGGAGAAGAGCCTCTCGGTCCTCGGCCGCCCGCGCATCGAGGCGCTGACCTGGGACCCGCCCGGGCCGATCCGCTTCACCGCGCACCTGGATCTGAAGCCCGCGGTGGATCCGGGCGACTATCGCGGGATCACGGTCGAGGACACGTCGGTCGAGCCGACCGACGAGGAGGTCACCCGGGTGATCGACCGCCTGCGCGAGGCGCACGCCGAGTTTCATCCGATCGAGGGGAGGGCGGCCGCTCCCGGCGACTTCGCCGTGGCGGACATCCAGGGCTCCTTCGTCGAGATCCTGGCTCCCGGGCAGAACCCGCGGACCTTCCGGGACGAGAAGCTCACCCTCGAGGTCGGGCACCCGGACTCGATGCCCGAGATCAACGAGGCCCTGCGGGGGATGCTGCCCGGCCAGACGCAGCGCTTCCGGAAGAGCTTCGCGGACGACTTCCCCAACGAGGAGTTCCGGGGCAAGGCCGTGGACTACGAGCTCACGCTCGTCGCCTTGAAGGAGAAGCGCCTGCCGGCGGTAGACGAGGAGTTCGCCCGGTCGGTCGGCGAGGGAGAGACCGTCGAAAGCCTTCGCGAGCGGGTCCGCAAGAGCCTGCGCCAGGAGAAGGAGGCCGAGCGCCGCCGGAAATTCCGCCGGACGATCCTGGACACTCTGCTCTCGCGCGGCGCGATCCCCGCGCCCGAAGTGCTCGTCGAGTCGGAGACCGACGCGGCGCTGCGCGACTACGCCCGCTACCTCGCGGCGAGCGGGACGGATCCCAAGGAGGCGGACTGGGAGCGGCTGCGCGGGGAGGCCAGGCCCGGCGCCGAGAAGCGGGTCCGAGAATATCTGCTGCTCGACGCGATCGCGGCGCGCGAGGGCATCTCGGTCACCGACACGGAGCTCGAGGCGGAGTTCAAGCGCACGGCGGCCCGCCGCGGCGCCGATCCGGCCGCCCTGCGGGAGCAGCTCGTTCAGGCGGGAGGTCTCGAAGCCCTGCGGGACGAGATCCGCCTGAACAAGACGGTCGATCTCTTGATCTCTGCCGCGCGGGTGCTACCCTCGGGGGAGCCCGTGGAGGTCAAGTAGGCCGCAGGCGGGAATCGCGGCGGCCGAGGACGGTTATGGAAGACGAACAAGAGGGAGGCGGCATGGTTCTCGTCCCCATGGTGATCGAACAGACGAGCCGCGGCGAGCGGGCCTACGACATCTACTCGCGGCTCTTGAAGGACAACATCATCTTTCTCGGGCAGCCGATCGACGACACGATCGCCAACCTGATCATCGCGCAGATGCTGTTCCTGGAGTCGGAGAACGCCGAGCGAGACATCTCCTTCTACATCAACTCGCCGGGCGGGGTGACGAGCGCCGGGTTCGCGATCTACGACACCATGCAGTACGTCAAGAACGACGTCTCGACGATCTGCGTGGGCCAGGCGGCCTCGATGGCGGCCGTGCTGATGGCGGCCGGAGCGCCCGGCAAGCGATTCGCACTGCCGAACTCGAAGTTCCTGATTCACCAGCCCTGGGCGTCCGGGCTCGGCGGCCAGACTTCCGACATCGAGATCCACGCGAAGGACATGCTCAAGGTGCGGGAGCGCATCAACCAGGTCCTGGCCGAGCATACCGGCCAGCCGATCGAGAAGATCGCCAAGGACACCGATCGCGACTACATCCTCGAGGCCGAGGACGCCAAGAAGTACGGACTCGTCGACGCGATCTACCACCGGCGCGACGAGGCGGGGCTGAAGGCCGCGGGGTAGTTTTCAGTTGTCAGTTTCAGTTTTCAGTTCTCAGTCTTGAACTGACAACTGACAACTGAGAACTGATAACTTCTCCTCCGTGCCAACCGCCTACCTTGGCCGGACGGCCGACGGAAAGCCGCTCGATTACCCGATCGGCGACCTCACGACCCACGGCGTGTGCGTGGGCATGACGGGGAGCGGCAAGACGGGGC
>JBLMXY010000114.1:0-6756 GCA_050257975.1 Acidobacteriota bacterium | reverse complement strand
CGGAGAACGCCGACTTCGCCCGGGCGGTCGAGGCGGCGGGCCTGGTCTGGGTCGGCCCGCCCGCCGCCGCGATCGACGAGATGGGGGACAAGATCCGCTCCCGCGCGAAGATGAGCCGGGCTGGCGTGCCCGTCGTGCCCGGCTCGAGCCCCTCCGCGCGCACCGACGAGGAGCTTTCGGCCGAAGCGGCCCGCGTCGGGTTTCCGTTGCTCGTCAAGGCCTCGGCCGGAGGCGGGGGCAAGGGAATGTCGCGGGTCGATCGGCCGGAGGATCTTCCGGCGGCCCTTGCCGAGGCGCGGCGGCTGGCGGCCTCCGCGTTCCGGGACGACACGGTGTATCTCGAGAAACTTCTCGAGAGGCCGCACCACATCGAGTTTCAGATCTTCGGGGACGAGGCGGGACACGTGATGCACCTCTTCGAGCGGGAGTGCAGCGCGCAGCGCCGGCACCAGAAGATCGTCGAAGAGACCCCGAGCCCCGCGCTCGAGCCGGCGCTGCGCAGCCGCATGGCCGAGGCCGCCGTCGAGGCGGGCCGGGCGGTCGGCTACGTCGGCGCGGGGACGGTCGAGCTGCTGCTCGACGAGAAGCGCAACTTCTATTTCCTCGAGATGAACACGCGGCTCCAGGTCGAGCACCCGATCACGGAGGCGACGCTCGGCATCGATCTGGTCCGCGCGCAGATCGAGGTCGCCGCCGGAGGCCGGCTGCCCGACGGCTGGGCGCGCCTCCTGCCGCGGGGCCACGCGATCGAGCTGCGCCTCTACGCCGAGGACCCGGTCGAGTTTCTGCCCCGCTCCGGAGAAATTCTCGATTACGCGGAGCCCTCGGGGCCGGGCGTGCGGGTCGATTCGGGGATCGCGCGGGGCTCGCGGGTCGGGCTCGAGTTCGATCCGCTGCTCGCCAAGCTCGTCGTGTACGGGCCGGACCGCAAGGCCGCGATCGAGCGCGGACGCCGGGCGCTCGAGGACTGGGTCGTCCTCGGCGTCGAGACCAACCGGCCGCTGCTCCAGGCCGTCCTGCAGTCCGAGGATTTCCTCGCGGGCCGGTACACGACCGACCTGGTCACGCGCCTGCCGGGGCCGGTGTTTCCCGATCCCCCGGCCGCGGCGTGGATCGCGGCGGCCCGGCTTCTCCAGGCGCCCGCCGCGCCCGGCGCCTGGCGCGCCTCCGGCGGCCCGGCGCTCCCCGACGATCCCTGGAGCGGGCCGACGGGTTGGCGGGTGGGCGCTTGAAGATCTCGAGCGGCGAGCGGGTCCGCGAGGTCCGGCTCGAGCGCGACGCGGCCGTTCTGGACGGCGAGCGCGTCGCCTTCCGGGTCTGCGGCAACGGCGCGGCCGGCGAGGTGATCGAGACCGGAGGCCGGCGGCATCGAGTCCGCGCCGCCGGCCAGGGAGACCGCGTCTTCGTCTGGTGCGACGGACAGGTCTACGAGTTCACGCGCGCGCGCGGGTCCGATCGAGGCGCCGACCGCGGCGATCTGCGAGCGCCGATGCCGGGCCGCATCCGGAAGAACTTCGTTTCCGCCGGGGAGGCCGTCAAGCGCGGGCAGGTTCTGCTGATCCTCGAGGCGATGAAGATGGAGCATGCGATCCGCTCGCCCCGGGACGGGGCCGTGCGGCGTCTGCCCCACGCCGAAGGGGATCTGGTCGAGGCCGGCACCGTCTTGGTCGAGCTCGGCGAGGGCCCCGCGGCAGGATAATGTCTCCCGCATGTCCTGGACCGAGCACGCCATCCTGCGCCCGCACCTGCCCGACCGCGTCACGGTCTACGAGGTTGGCCCGCGCGACGGGCTGCAGAACGAAGCGGAGACGCTGACACCGGAGGCGCGCGTCGAGTTCGTGGACCTCCTGAGCGACTCGGGCTTGCCGGCGATCGAGGTCGGGTCGTTCGTCTCGCCCAGAGCGGTTCCCCAGCTCGCCGATACCGCCGAGGTGTTTCGCCGGATCCGAAAGGCTTCGGGCGTTCGGTACCCGGTTCTGGTTCCCAACGAGAAGGGGCTCGACCGCGCGATCGCGGCCGGGGCGCTCGAGATCGCCGTCTTCACCGCCGCCTCCGAGACCTTCAACCGACACAACATCAACGCCGGCATCGACGAGTCGATCGAGCGCTTCCGGCCCGTCGTGGCGCGCGCGCGGGACGAGAAGCTCAGGGTGCGCGGCTACGTCTCGACCGCTTTCGGCTGCCCCTACGAAGGCGACGTCTCGCCCGAGGCGGTGCGCGAGGTCGTGCACAAGCTGCTCGATCTCGGGGTGGAGGAGATCTCGATCGGCGACACGATCGGCGTGGCCACTCCGGCCGACGTGTTCGCGCTCATCGAGACGCTGTACGTGTCGGGAGTCTCGCGGGGGATCCTGGCGCTGCACTTCCACGACACGCGGGGCACGGCGCTCGCCAACGTCTTCGCCGGCCTGCAGTGCGGCGTCACGACGTTCGACTCCTCGGCCGGGGGGCTGGGCGGCTGCCCGTACGCGCCGGGAGCCTCCGGCAACCTGGCGACGGAGGACCTGCTGTACATGCTCGAAGGCCTCGGGATCGCGACGGGCGTTCTGCTGCCCAAGGTCGTCGAGGCGTCGCGCTTGCTCGCCGGCAAGCTCGGCCACCGCCCTCCCGGGCGCTACCTCGCGGCGGTCTGGGGGTCCCCGGCCAGCTGACGGCCGCCTCGGCCTCGGGCGCCCTCACGTTCTCCATTGACAGGGCGGCGGACGAAGTGTAACTTTTTGAAGCACTCGCGTTTACATCCTGATGCCGAAAAAGATCCTGCTGGCCGACGACAGCCTCACGATTCAAAAGGTCGTCGAGCTGACGTTCTCGGACAGCGACTTCGACCTGGTCTGCGTGGGCAATGGCCTTCGGGCCCTGGAGAAGGTCCGCGAGGACCGGCCCGACCTGATCCTGGCCGACGTCGTGATGCCGGAGAAGAACGGCTACGAGGTCTGCGAGGCGATCAAGGGGGATCCCGCGACCTCTCGCATCCCCGTCATCCTGCTGACCGGCACCTTCGAGCCGTTCGACCGCCAGCGCGCCGAGCGGATCGGCGCCGACGCCATCGTCTCCAAGCCCTTCGACTCGCAGCAGCTTCTGCGGCAGGTCGAGGCGTTGCTCGCGCGCGCCGGCTCCGCCACGCCGCCGCCCGCCGCCACCATGGCCCTGCGCATCCCCGAGGAGATCTCGCTCGGCGCCGGCTCGCCGCCCGGACGCGGGCAGGAATCCGAGCCCTTCGACGCCGGCTTCGCGCCTGAGGACTTCACGGGAAACATCCGCGTGCCGACCGGCGATCCGTTCGAGGAAGAGTACGGGCAGGGCGACGTCGACTCGGCCATCGAGGCGTTCGAAAGGGCGGAGACCGGCTCCGAGACGCCGGTGTTGCCGGTGCGCCCGGAAGCCGCCGAGACTTCCTTCGAGACGGAAATCGAGGAGTCCTCCTGGCTCGTCGAGGAGCCGGAGCGGCAGGCGGGCCCCGAGCGAAGCCACTGGATGACGCCCGAAATGCCGGCGGCGCCGGCGCTCTTCGGAGCGGAGCCGTCCGCCGAGCCCGGGCGCCGCGACGAGGACGCTCCCACCGCCGAGATCGAGCCGGGCCGCTACGACCTGCGCCCGACCGAGCCGTTCCCGGCCCCCGCGGTCCGGGTCGAGGAGATCAGCGCGCAGGCGGCGGAGGTGCTGTTCGACGTCCCGGCGCCGGCCGAGCCGGTCCCCGAGCCGGAGCCCGCCGAGGCGGAAAGCGAAGCCCCGGCGGCGGAGCCCGAAGAGCCGACTCCCTCGCCGGCCGCGGCGGCGCCCGCTCCGCCCGAGCTCGAGGAGCTCGCGCAAACCTCCTCGATCCCCGAGCTCGCGCAGATGCTCTCCTCGGTCTCCCGCGCGGCGGATCTGTCCGACGCCGACATCGACCGGCTCGCCGCGCGCGTGATCGAGAAGCTGTCGGACCGCGTCATCCGGGAGATCGCCTGGGAAGTCATTCCCGACATGGCGGAGATCGTGATCAAGCAGCGCATCAAGGAGCTCGAAGCCGGCATCGAGTGACCAGGGACTGGGGACCAGGGACTAGGGACCTGCCAATGCCGAGTCCTTAGTCCTTAGTCCCTGGTCGTTCGTCGCCAGCAACCCGTCCCGTGTCTCCCCGGCTGGTGTGATAAATGAAAGGGCTCCAAGCCCTTTTTTTCATGCCCGAACGAGCCGCGACGCCCGAAACCTCCGACGCCTCCCGAAGGCTCGAGAAGACCTTCGACCCCTCCTCCTTCGAGGAGCGCTGGTACCGGTTCTGGGAGGCGGAGGGGCGGTTCCAGCCCTCGGGGCCGGCGAGCTCGCCCCGCTTCGTCATGGTCATTCCGCCCCCCAACGTCACGGGGCGGCTGCACATCGGGCACGCCCTGGGGCGGACCCTCGAGGACGTGCTCGCCCGGTGGAAGCGGATGCAGGGATACCGCGTCCTCTGGGTGCCCGGGACCGACCACGCGGGCATCGCGACTCAGATGGTCGTCGAGCGTGAGCTCGCCAGGCAGGGCATCGACCGCCGGAAGATCGGCCGCGAGAAGTTCGTCGAGCGCGTCTGGGCCTGGAAGGAGGAGGCGGGCGGCGAGATTCTCCGGCAGCTCCGGCGACTCGGCTGCACGCTCGACTGGACTCGCGAGCGCTTCACCCTCGAGCCCGGGCTCTCCCGCGCCGTGCGCCACGCGTTCGTGCGCCTCTACCGCGAGGGCTTGATCTACCGGGGCCGCTACGTCGTGAACTGGTGCCCGCGCTGCGGCACGGCGGTCTCCGACCTCGAGGTCGTGCACAAGGAGGTCGCCGGCAAGCTGTACCAGATCCGCTACGACGTGCCGGGCGTGCGCTCGGGCGCGGTCGTCGCCACCACGCGCCCGGAGACGATGCTGGGCGACACGGCGCTCGCGATCCATCCCGAGGACCCGCGCACGGCGAAGCTGCGCGGCGCAACCGCGACCCTGCCGATCGTCGGGCGGGAGCTCCCGATCGTCGAAGATCCGATCCTGGTGGACCGCGCCTTCGGCACCGGGATCGTGAAGGTCACGCCCGCCCACGACGCCAACGACTTCGCGAGCGCCGAGCGCCACGGCCTGCCCGCGGTCGTCGTGATTGGCCCGGACGGGCGGATGACCGGGGAGGCCGGGGCGGACTACGCGGGCCTCGACCGTTTTGAAGCGCGCAAGGCGGTGCTCGAGCGCCTGGCGGCGGAGAACCGCCTCGTCAAGACGGAGGACTATCCCGTCAAGGTCGGCCATTGCCAGCGCTGCGATACGGTCATCGAGCCTTACCTTTCGACCCAGTGGTTCGTGAAGATCGCGCCCCTGGCCGCGCCGGCGATCCGCGCGGTCCGGGAGGGGACCGTCCGCCTGGTGCCCGAGTCCTGGGAGAAGACCTACTTCGCCTGGATGGAGAACATCCGCGACTGGTGCATCTCGCGGCAGCTCTGGTGGGGTCACCGGATCCCGGCCTTCCACTGCGAGAACGGCCACACGACCGTGTCCGACGAAACGCCGTCCGCCTGCGAGGTCTGCGGGTCGAGCAAGCTCGAGCAGGATCCCGACGTGCTCGACACGTGGTTCTCCTCGCAGCTCTGGCCCTTCTCGGTCTTCGGCTGGCCCGAGGAGACGACGGACCTGAAGGTCTTCTACCCGACCGACGTGCTCGTGACCGGCTACGACATCCTCTTCTTCTGGGTGGCGCGGATGATCATGGCGGGCCTCCACTTCACGGGCAAGGTCCCGTTCCGCACCGTCCACCTGCACGGCCTGGTGCGCGTGGGCGGCGAGAAGATGTCCAAGACGAAGGGCAACGTGATCGACCCGCTGGAGGCGATCCAAGAGTTCGGCGCCGACGCCGTGCGCTTCGCGCTCACCGCGGCGGCATCGAGCGGTCCGACGGTCTCGCTGGAGAAGCAGCGCCTGGCCGGCTCGCGCGCCTTCGCGACGAAGCTCTGGAACGCTTCCCGCTTCGCCCTGGGCCAGTTCGAAGGCGAGCGGCCCACCGGAGACCCGCAGGGGCGCCGGCTCGAGCCGCCCGACCGCTGGATCCTCTCGCGCCTCTCGGCGGCCGCGGGGGAGGCCTCGCGGCAGCTCGAGCTCTTCCGGTTCGACGAGGCGGCGCAGGCGATCTACTCCTTCGTGTGGCACGAGCTGTGCGACGGCTACATCGAGATGGTCAAGCCGCGCCTCGCCGGCTCCGAGGCGGGGGCGGAAAGCCGCGCCGCGGCCCGCGAGACGCTCGCGCGCTGCCTCGCGGATTCGCTCGCGCTGCTCCATCCCTTCATGCCCTTCGTCACCGAGGAGATCTGGGAGAAGCTGACCGGGAGGCCGGGCACGCTGATCGTGACCGCGTTTCCGCGCGAGCGTCCCGCCTGGGCGGACCCGGAGGCCGAGCGCTCGGTCGAGACCCTTCGCTCGATCGTGACGCGGGTGCGCAACTACCGCGGCGAGCGAAGCGTTTCGCCGACCGAGCCGGTCGACCTCGCGATCGACCCGGCGTCTGCGCAGCCGGAGGCGCTCTCGGGACTTCGGGCCCTCTCGCCGCTGCTCTCGCACCTGGCGCGGCTCTCCTCCCTGCGCTTCGAGACGCCCGCCGAGGGCGCGACCCGCGACGTCGTCAACGGGGTCGCCGTCGGGCTGTCGCTGCCGCGGCCGGCCTCCTCGGCCGACCGGTCGCGCGTCGAGAAGACGATCGCCGAGATCGACGAGGAGATCCGCTCGCTCGCGGCGAAGCTTCGCAACCCGACCTTCGTCGAGCGGGCCCCGGCCCCGATCG
>JBLMXY010000113.1:0-6616 GCA_050257975.1 Acidobacteriota bacterium | reverse complement strand
CTTCTACTTCGAGGTCCGGCGGAATCGCAGCGTCTCGCCCGTGCCCGCGTTGCGGACCCGGATCGACCCCGGCTCGACCTCGAAGCTCCACTTGCCGACCGCGCCGCGGATCGCCCGCGCGCACGTCGTCTGGCCGAGCGTCAGGCCGTAGAACCCGTCCCCGCGGGGAACGACGTCGAAGTTGCACGCCGCCTCGAGCTCCTGCGGCGTGAACGCGAGCGCCTCCGACGAGATCAGGCCGGCCGTCGGATCGAAGTGGGGAATGTAGGTCAGCGAGACGGATCTTCCCTGGTTCTCGAGCCGGATGACGCCCTGCTCCCGCGCGCCCGCGTCCTGATATTTCCCCGTGACGCGCACCGGCAGGTTGTACACGGTGGCGCTCGCGGGAGAGACCGTGCCCGTCACGATCACCGCGAGCTCGTTTCCGGGCGTGCTTCCTTCGAAGGTGCCCGTCAACATCGAGGCCAGATTCAGGACCTCGCTCGCCGTCGTCTCCCGGGTTGCCTGGGGCGCCGTTGCCGCGCCGGCGGGCGCCGCGCCGGACGGGTGGCTCCCGCCGCCCGACGAGGAGCATCCGGGCGCAAGCGCGAGGGCGAGCAAGGCGACCGGAACCGTCCGCAGGAAGCGTTTCATGATCAAGCCTGCCTCCTCCGGCCGGAACGGCCGGCAGGGGTTCCAACGCCGCCGCGGCCCCGTTTTCTTCCTCCGGTTCTTCTCCCACTCCCCGTGAGGGGAGAGGGTCGGGGTGAGGGTCTTCTCCCTCTCCCCGTGAGGGGAGAGGGTCGGGGTGAGGGCGGTCCTCCGGCCGCGGTGGTAATACGATGCCGCCGGGAGGAACGACCATGGCGAGGCGCAGTCGGCCGGCCGCGAAGAAGGCCGGCAGGTCCCGACGGAAACCGATCATGCGGCATTCGCGGGAGGGCGTGAGGCGCCGCAAGGCGAAGCGCGCCGCGAAGGCGACGCCCCGCGCGAAATCGAAGAAGGCCGCGCGCAAGGCGAGATCCGCGAAGCCGAGACCCGCCAGGACGAGAGCCGCCGCGAGAAAGAAACCCGCGAGGTCGCGCCGACGCGCGCGGGGCGGAGCGGGCGCGAGCCTCGAGCCCGCGGCGGACGTCCGCGGGATGGGAGCCGAGTCCGCCGGCCAGTCGGGAGACACCGAAGGGCTGTCGCGAGTGGAGGAGGCCGATTCCGAGAGCGTCGAGGAGCTGGTCGAAGAAGGCCAGGCCTTCGAGGCCGGCGTCGTCGAGGGCGTCGAGGAAGCGGACGATGCCGACGCGGGAGAAGTCGAGACCCGGGAGGTTCCCGAGGACGACGTGCCTCCCGAGTACCGGGACCAGGATTGAGCGTCGCCCCGCGATGACCACCGGGGAAGACGGGAGCAGGCCGGCGGGCCCCGACCTGAAGGCGGGCGTCCCGTTCGAGAGCCTGCGGGAGAATTCGCCGCTGCTCGGCCACGTCGACGGGGAAGCCGTCATCCTCGTGCGCGCGGGCGCGGAAGTGTTCGCCCTGGGCGCCTCGTGCACGCACTATGGCGGACCGCTGGCCGAAGGGCTCGTTGTCGGCGAGACGATTCGCTGCCCGTGGCACCACGCGCGCTTCGGACTGAGAACGGGCGAGGCGGAGGGCGCCCCGGCGCTTTCGCCCGTTGCCTGCTACGCGGTCGAGCGCGAAGCGGGAATCGTCCGCGTGGCTGGAAAGCGCGAGCCGCCCGTGCCCGCGCCGCGGCCGGACGGGCCGGCGTCGGTGGTCATCGTCGGCGCCGGGGCCGCGGGGGCGGCCTGCGCCGACATGCTGCGCGCGAAGGGCTACGAGGGTCCGATCACGCTCGTCGGCGACGAGGAGCCCGGCCCGGTCGACCGCCCGAACCTCTCCAAGGACTATCTGGCCGGCAGCGCGCCGGAGGAATGGATCCCGCTCAGGACGCGCGACCACTACGAGTCCGCCCGCATCGAGCTTCTGACCGGCGACCCGGCCGATGCCCTCGACACGGCGCGGCGGACCGTCACGCTTCGCAGCGGCCGCGCGCTCTCTTACGGCGCTCTTCTGCTCGCGACCGGCGCGCAGGCCCGCTCCCTCCCGATCGAGGGTGCCGGCCTGCCCCACGTCTTTCGGTTGAGGACGCTCGCGGACAGCAGGGCGATCATCGCCCGCGCCGAGCGCGCCCGGAGCGCCGCCGTGATCGGCTCGAGCTTCATCGGCCTGGAAGTCGCCGCGTCGCTCCGCCACCGGGGCCTCGACGTGACGGTGGTCGGCCGCGAAACGATTCCTTTCGAGCGCGTCCTCGGTCCCGAGATCGGCCGCTTCGTCCGCCGCCTGCACGAGGCCAACGGCGTCGCGTTCCGGCTCGGCGCTTCCGCCCGAGCGATCCGGGAGGACCGGGTGGAGCTGGCAAGCGGAGAGTCGATCGAGGCCGAGCTCGTCGTCCTCGGCGTGGGGGTGGCGCCGCGCACCGCGCTGGCCGAGAAGGCCGGCCTGCGGGTCGAGGACGGGATCGTCGTGGACGATCAGCTGCGCGCGAGCGCCCCCGACGTCTATGCGGCGGGCGACGCGGCTCGATTTCCCGAGCGCGTTTCCGGCGAGCGGGCCAGGATCGAGCACTGGGTGCTTGCCGAGCGCCAGGGACAGGCCGTGGCGCGGGCGATGCTCGGCATCGGCGGCCCGTTCCGGGACGTCCCGTTCTTCTGGAGCCAGCACTACGACGTCGCGATCCGCTACGTCGGCCACGCGCCGGGCTGGGACGCGCTCGAGCTGCGCGGAGACCTGGACGCTCGCGACGCCGAGGCGATCTATCGCCGCAAGGGCCGGGTGCTTGCCGTCGCGACCATCGGCCGCGACCGGGCGAGCCTCGCCGCCGAGGCGGCCTTCGAGAAGTAGTCGGGCGCCGGAGGCGCGTTTCCGGATTCCTACCGCGTCAGACGGCGGAGGTCTTCGGAGGCGGCGCGGCTGGCGACGATCACGCCCAGGAAGCGGTGGAGGCTATTGCGAGTCGACTTCTTCCTTCCGAGTCCTGGAGGAAAGAACCTCGGGGATGTCCCGACTCTCGAGGATCCGCTTTTCGGCGCCGTGCCCGGCAACCCGGATCATCGCGCGCGCGAGCTCTTCGGTCGTCGTGACATGGCCGGGAAAGAGCTTCTTCCACACGGGATAGAGCGGCCCCATCACCGCGTAGAGCGCCCGCGTCCACCCGGTGCTCGACCGGATTCCGTGGAGTGGCTGGATGTAGGCGGGCCGGAACATGTAGGCGGCCTTGAAGGGAAGCCGCAGGAGGGCGTTCTCCGTCGCGCCCTTGACCCGCGCCCACATCACCCGGCCTCGCTCGGTGCCGTCGGTTCCCGCTCCCGAAATGTACAGAAACGTCAGGCCCGGATTGAGCTTCGCGAGCGTCCCGGCGGCCGCCATCGTGATGTCGTAGGTCGCGCGCCGGTAGGTCTGCTCGCTCATGCCGGCCGAGGACACGCCGAGACAGAAGAGGCAAGCGTCGAAGCCGGAAAGCTCGCCCTCGATACCCGAGAAGTCGAAGAAATCTTCGTGGACGATTTCGCGCAGCTTCGGGTGCCGCGCGCCCGTCGGCCGCCGGCCAATCGCCAGAACCTGCTCGACCTCGGCATCGAGCAGGCACTCCCGCAGAACCCCTTGCCCGATCATCCCGGTCGCCCCGAACAGGACGACCTTCATCGCTCTCCGAGCCGCTCGGCGAACGCGCGCGGGGTCACGACGCGAAATCCTTCCGGCGGCTTTTCGATGAGCCTTCGATCGCCGGTGACCAGGAGCGCCGAAGAGTCCGCTTCGAGCATGCGCCAGAGGTGGTCGTCGCCGCCCTTGCTGGCCGAGCCCTCAAATGGCGGGACGACGTCGATGAGCGACCCGTTCGCTGCGATCTCCGTCAGGACGACCCCGATCTCCGCTGGCCTGAGTCCGTGGCGGCGGCGGATCTTCGGCCGGAGCAGCACGGCTCGATACTCGGCCAATGATTCGATCGAGAGCAGAAAGCGGAATCGACCTACCAGCATTCCGTCGAGAATTCGAGCCGTGGGTGAGGCCGTGAGGGACGTGAGAAGGCCGCTCACCACGACGTTCGTGTCGATCACGGCCGGCGCCAGGATCAGCTCCGGCGCCGCTGCGCCATCGTCTCCTCGACCGCGAGGCGAATCGCCTCGGTCTCCGTCATCGCCGACCGCTCGCGGGCCCGCGCGACCAGCGCTGCAGCCTGGCTCGTGGTTTTGACGCCGTAAGCGTCGAGGCTTTCTTCCACGAGGCTCCGAATCGTCTTACCGCGGCGCACGGCCGTCTCCTTGAGTGCCCGGTGCCGTTCGGGCGAAAGCGTGATCGTCAGGCGAGGCATCCGTGACTCCTCGAACACACCATATCACCAACGCACCAAATCACCAGGCTCGGAAGACGGCGACTGCAGCCACGCCCCGCCCGGCGCCATCATCTCGGCTCGCAAGGGGAGCCCTTGGGTTACCCCGCTCGCCCTCCGAGGCCGCGGGCGAAAACCCTCGAATTCTACGGCGCCGGTTTCGGGGTTCCTCCCTGGAGAACGATCTCGACTCGCCGGTTCTGCGCTTTGCCGGCGGCGCTGGCGTTGGACGCCACCGGGCGGGTCTCTCCGTAGCCATGCGTCTCGACGCGGTCGGGGCCGACTCCGCCTGCCACGAGCACCGACCGGACCGACTCGGCCCGCAGCCGTGAGAGCTCGAGGTTGTAGCTCGCGGCGCCGTCGGAATCGGTGTGTCCTTCGATCAGGATGTGCCGGTCGGGAACCGTCGCGAGGGCGCGAGCGATCTCGGTCAGGCGTTCCCGCATGGCCGGTTTCACGTCGGACTTGTTGACGTCGAAATAGATGTTACCGGGCAGGGTCACGATCAGTCCCCGCGCCTCTTCCCTCACCTGCGCAAGCTGCGCGAGTGCCTGGCGGAGCGTCTCCTCGCTCTGCTGCTGCCCTTCGCGGGCCTTCTGGAGCTCGGCCAGCCGGGCCTCGTCTGCCCGCCGCAGATCCTCGAGGCGCTTTTGCTCCGCGTCCGCCGCCTTCCTCGCCTCCTCGGCGGTGCGGCGGCTCGTCTCGAGCTCCGCCCGGCTCTTCTCGAGCTCCGCGTTCAGGCGATCTCGCTCCGCCTCAGTGCGCTGCGCGCTCTCCTCCGCCCGGGCCTGCTCGGCCGCGAGCCTTGCCTCCGTCTCGGCTCGAACCCGTTCGCTCTCGCGAGCGGCGGCCTCCCGCTTCTCGAGCTCCTCCGTCGCCTGTCGGCGTTCCGCGGCCACGCGGGCCTCGGCCTCCGCGGCGCGCCGCTCCGCGTCGGTGCGGGCGCGGGCCTGCAGGAGGGCGATCTCCGCGTCCCGCACGGCGAGCTCGCCGCGCGACCGCCGCTCGTTCTCCAGCCGCAGATTTTCCTCGGCCGTCTGCATCTCGGCGCGGTATTGGGCGTTGCGGGCTTCCCCTTCCGACAGACGGGCCCAGTGCGCCGCGGTCGCCGCGTCCTTGTGCTCGTTCCAGGTGGACTGAGCAACATTGAAGTGTGCGTTCGCGGCGTCGTACTCGCGCGGGGCCATGTGTTCAGCGCCGGCGTTTCGGGCGTCCTCCAGCGCGAGCCGCGCCTCGGCGATCTCGCGGGGAGGAGGGACGGTCGCGCACCGCACCGAGAACATTGCGGCGGCGGCGGCAAGCGATGCGATCACAAGAAGGCGTTTCATTGATTCCTCCCCTCCGCCTGGGCCTGCTCCCGAAGCTGTTTGGTCTTGGCCTCGAGCTCGTCGGCCTGCTGCTTGAGGCGGGCGGCTTCGGCGCGGGCCTTCTCCGCCCGGGCGCGGGCCTCCGCGGCGGCAGCGAAGGCCTTCGCCTCGTCGAGCTGTGCGCGGGCCTCGGCGCCGTTTCCCTGGGTCGAAGCCTGCCGGGCGTTCGCGAGCGCCTTTTGAGCTCGGGCGAGCAGGTCCGGAGCCATTTCCGCTGCCCCCGCGTTCTCGGCCCCGCGGATTGCGACTTCGGTTTCGTCCACGCGAGCCTGGTCGAGCGGCGGTCCGCCCGCGCTCGAAGCGCAGGCCGCGGCGAGAACCGTCAAGGGGACAAGGAGAAGGAGAATCCCACGCTTCATAAGCGCTCCTTTTCGAGCGAAGTCTCCCGAGCTTCTCGGCCGGATGCCGCGCATCCCGGATGCCGGGATCTCGTCGCCTCTGGTTCCGAAAATATCACGGCGATTAGACCTCATCGGACACGGTGCGTGAGCTCGGACTTGACTCGGGCGAGCTCTGACACGAGGAAATGAAACCGGCCGCCGTCGGGCTCTTCCGCACAAGGCAGAGCCGAAGCCGCCTCTGGGGATCCCCCGACAAACTTCCGGCTGTTGATGGTCCAGTGGCGAAGAGTTCGACCCGCGACCGCGTGAACGGGTTGGCTGATCATGTGTGTGACTGCTTTCTTGCGAAGACCGCGGGAAGCTCCCTGGGGTCAGCCACGCCTTCCCTGCATTCGACCGACAAGCCACAAGGATGACTGACCCCAGGTGAAAATTTCACCTTGTCCGAATTGCTTCTCAGATCCAATTCACGGTGTTACGCCGCCTCAGAGTCCGAGTAGGGATTTCCGGCCAGCAGAGGGCGGTTCAAGTTCTGGCGCCAATTGCTT
>JBLMXY010000112.1:0-25147 GCA_050257975.1 Acidobacteriota bacterium | reverse complement strand
CGATCGCGGAGTGGGCGAACCTCGGCGAGGGCCCGAAGCGCGTCGTGCAGCCCGAGTACAACGCCGCGGGCGACGAGGTGTGGTTCTCCGTCTGGAACGGCAAGGACCAGCGCTCGGCCATCGTGGTCGTGGACGACAAGACCCTCGCGCTCAAGGCCGTCATCGACGACCCGCGCATCGTCACGCCCACGGGCAAGTTCAACGTGAAGAACACGATGAAGGACATCTACTGACGATCCTCCCTGCGTGAGTCCTCCTCACGGGGGACCCGCCTTGGGCCCTGCCTCGCGAGAGGCAGGGCCTTTTTCGTGGCGGCAGTCTTCAGGCGAGGCCGTGCGCCTCGCGGCTGCGCCGTTCCTGGGCGCGGAAGGCCTGGAAGCGCGGCAGGAACTTGTCCCAGTCGATGATGTGCGCGTCGAGCTCGGGCCGCGCACGGGCTCGCCTGAAGCGTCCGGGGCGGGGCGCCGTGGCCACAGGGTCCGGCGTCTCGGCTATGATGCGGCCCCCCGGTCGCGCGACCGTCCCGCGACCTCGTGTTTTGGCCCCGAACCTGGCCCTAGGCAGGACTTCCATGCATCACCACCGCTTGCTGGGTGCGTTCCTCGCAGTTCTCCTCACCGTGCTGTCCTTCGCGGCTCCGGCGGCCGAACAGGGCGCCGACATCCTGCCGTTCAAGGCGACGACGAAGACCCTGCCGAACGGGCTCGAGGTGATCGTGGTGCCCACGGGCTTTCCGAACATCGTGTCGGTGCAGATCCCCGTGCTCACCGGGTCGCGCAACGAGGTGGAGCCGGGCAAGTCGGGCTTCGCGCACTTCTTCGAGCACATGATGTTCCGCGGCACGAAGGACTATCCGCCGGAGAAGTACCAGGAGATCGTGACGCGGGTCGGCGCGCAGCAGAACGCCTACACGACCGACGACTACACCAACTACCACACCACCTTCTCGAAGGACGACCTCGAGTTGATGCTCAAGGTCGAGGCCGACCGATTCCAGAACCTCTCCTACGACGAGGCGGCCTTCAAGACCGAGTCGCGGGCGGTGCTGGGCGAATACAACAAGAACAGCGCCAACCCGATCATCAAGCTGGACGAGACCCAGCGCGAGGCGGCCTACACGACCCACACGTACAAGCACACGACGATGGGCTTCCTCAAGGACATCGAGGACATGCCAAACCAGTTCGCCTACTCCCGGGAGTTCTTCCGGCGCTGGTACCGGCCGGAGTACACGACCCTCATCGTCGCGGGCGACGTCGATCCGGAGCGAGTTCTCCCTCTCGTCGAGAAATACTGGGGCGGCTGGAAGCCCGGTCACTACAAGGCGGTCATCCCGCAGGAGCCCCCGGCCCGGGGACCCGTCTCCACGCACGTCGCCTGGCCGAGCCCGACGCTCCCCTGGGTCTCCGTGGCCTTCCACGGGCCGGCCTTCTCCGACAGCCGGAAGGATTTCGCGGCGATCGACATGCTCTTCGATCTCTCCTTCGGCGAGACGTCGAACCTCTACAAGAAGCTTGTCGTGACCGAACAGAAGGTCGACCAGCTCTTCTACGACTCCGGAGGCAACGAGGACCCGTCGCTCGTGACGGTCTACGCGCGCGTCAAGAAGCTCGACGACGCGGTCGACGTCCGCGACCAGATCCTCTCGACCTGCGCCGCCGCCGCGGCGGCCCCCGTCGAGGCGCAACGCCTGGCCGACGCGAAGGCCAACGCGCGCTACGCCTTCGTCCGGCGACTGGACAACACGGAGACGATTGCCGCGACCCTCGCCCGGTTCGTGCGCTACACGCGCTCCTACGGCACGGTCAACCGGCTCTACCGAGTCTACGCCTCCCTGACTCCCGCCGACCTCCAGGACGTCGCCCGGAAATACTTCACCGATTCCAACCTCGTCGTGGCGACGCTCTCGAAGGAGCCCATGCCGCAGGCCATGGCGGCGCCGCCCGCCCTCGCCTCGCTGGCTCCGAAGGCCCCGGAGGCTTCGGATCTCCACTTCCTGGTTCAGAAGACCGCCCTGCCGCAATTGAACGTGAAGCTGCTCTTCACGGTGGGCTCCGCTCACGATCCAAAGGGCAAGGAGGGGCTGTCGGCTCTCGCCGCCGCGATGATCGCCCAGGCCGGCTCCCGGGAGCGGCGCATCGACGAGATCCACAAGGCCCTCTACCCGATGGCCGGCTCCTTCGACGTTCAAGTGGACAAGGAGATGACGACCTTCACCGGATCGGTCCACCGCGACAACTGGAAGGCGTTCCTGGACGTCGTGCTTCCGCAGCTGCTCGACCCGGGCTTCCGGGACGAGGACTTCCAGCGGCTTAAGGACGCGCAGCGAAACGCCCTCACCGAGGATCTGCGCGCCAACAACGAGGAAGAGCTCGCCAAGGAGAGGTTGCAGGCCAACCTCTTCGCCGGAACCCCGTACGGCCATCCGGCGCTGGGCTCGGTCGCGGGGATCCAGTCGATCACGCTCGGCGACGTCGAGGATTTCATCCGCTCCGCCTACACGCGGGCCGCCCTGACCGTCGGCGTCGCGGGCGCCGCGCCGGAGGACATGCTGGCCCGTCTCCGCGCGGAGCTCTCCCGGCTTCCCGCCGGCCCCGCCCTCGCCGCTCCCGCGGGGGTCGTCGCGCGCCGCCCGGCCGGAATGGAGGTCGAGATCATCGAGAAGGACACGCGCGCGACGGCCATCTCGCTCGGCTTCCCGATCTCCGTGACGCGCTCCTCGCCCGACTTCGCGGCGCTCTGGCTGGCGCGGGCATGGCTCGGCGAGCATCGCTCCTCGAGCTCGCACCTCTATCAGCGAATCCGCGAAGCGCGCGGAATGAATTACGGCGACTACGCGTACATCGAGGCCTTTCCCCGCGGCATGTTCGAGTTCTTTCCCGACCCGAACGTCGCGCGCCGCGCGCAGATCTTCGAGATCTGGATCCGGCCGGTCTTGCCCGACAACGCCCACCTGGCCCTTCGGATCGCGATCGCCGAGCTCGACAAGCTCGTCCGGAACGGCTTGAGCCAGGAGGACTTCGAGCGCACGCGGGACTACCTGATGAAGAACGTCTACGTCATGACGGCCACGCAAAACCAGCAGCTCGGCTACGCGCTCGACTCGAAGTGGTACGGCATCGGCGAGTTCACGTCCACCATGCGGGAGCGACTCGGAAAGCTCACGCGGGACGACGTCAACCGCGCCATCCGGAAGCACCTTTCGGCGGGGGATCTCTCGATCGTCATCGTCACGAAAGACGCCGGGGGTTTGAAGGAGAAGCTGGTGACGGACGCCTTCTCGCCCATCCGGTACGACGGCGAAAAGCCGAAGGAGTTGCTCGAGGAGGACAAGGTGATCGGCGCGCGCAAGCTCGGGATCGCGGCGGAGAAGGTGCGGATCACGCCGGTCGACCAGGTGTTCGCGAATTGAGCGGGCGCGCCGCGCCTCCGGCGATCTCCAGCACGGCCGCGCCCCGGACCTCCCCCCGCTTGACCCGCAGGAGCGCTTCTCCAGCCTTCTCGAGCGGGTAGAGCTCCGTCTGCGCGCGCACCGGGATCCGCGCGGCGAGCCCGAGGAACTCCTCGGCGTCCCGGCGCGTGTAGTTCATGACGCTTCGCACCGCGCGCTCGCCGTAGAGCGTCTCGTAGGCGAACGAGGGGACGGCGCTCATGTGGATCGCGTTGACGGCGACCGTGCCGCCCCGGTCCAGGCGCGCCAGCGCCGCGATGACCACCTCCCCCGCCGGGGCGAAGGTCACGGCCGCATCCAGGGGCGCGCCCGGATCGTCGAAGGTGTCTCCGGCCCAGGCCGCTCCCATCCCGCGAGCGAGCTCTCGGTGGTGCGCCTCGCGCGTGAAGGCGTACACCTGGCATCCCCAATCGAGCGCGACCTGGATCGCCAGGTGCGCCGACGCGCCGAAACCGAAGAGCCCCAGACGCCCGCCCTTCCGGATCTGCGAGAGCCGCAGGGACCGGTAGCCGATGATCCCGGCGCAGAGAAGCGGGGCGGCCTGCTTCGCCGAGAACCCCTCGGGGAGCCGGTAGACCCAGCGGGCGTCCGCCGCCATCTTCTCCGCGTATCCCCCGTCGCGGTCCCGCCCCGTGAAGGCCGCCCGCACACAGAGGTTCTCCCTCGCGGAGACGCAGAATCGGCACTCCCCGCAGGTCCAACCCATCCACCCGACGCCCGCGGGGTCCCCGACCCGGAGATCCTCGACGCCGGCGCCAACCTCGATGATCTTTCCCGCGGCCTGGTGCCCCGGGACCACCGGCAGGCGCGCCGGAACCTCGCCCTCGATCAGGTGGAGGTCCGTGCGGCAAACGCCGCAGGCTTCGACCGCCAGGACGACCTCGCCCGCCCCGGCATGGGGCTCCGGCAGCTCGACCGCGCGCAGGGGCATCCGCTCGGCGGGGGCGGGCGCGGCGAGCGAGAGGGCCCTCATCGCGGTGCGATTCTGACTTATTCTGAGGCTTCGGGATGAGCGCTCTGGATGCCCTGCTCGCCGACTACGGTTCTCAACACCGCACGCGAGGCAATCTCGTCTGCCACGCCTTCGGGATTACGCTGATCCTGTACGGGGCCGTGGCGATGCTCCTGACCGTGCCGCTTCCCGTCGCGCCGTGGACCGCCGCCGAGGCCGCGATCGCGGCGATGGTTCTGTACGACCTTCGCTTGAACGTCGTGCTCGCCCTCGCGATCCTCGCCGAGACCGTCCTCTTCGACCTGCTCGCTCGCGCCCTCGGCGACTGGCGCGTGGGAGCGGCCGCCTTTCTGGCCGGCTGGATCTTTCAGGCGATCGGCCACGGCCGCTTCGAGAAGAACCGCCCGGCGTTCTTCCGCAATCTCGTGCACCTGCTCGTCGGGCCGCTCTTTCTCTGGAACGAGCTGCTGCGGGTGCGCCCCGGCGCCAGCGGGTAGGCGAACCCCGGGCAAAGGCGGCGCCGGCTCCGGGCGCGCCGATCTCCGGACGCCGGACATAGGATGCTTCCCGCATGACCCGACGCGGGAAGGTGGTCTCGGTTCTCTCGATCGCCGCTTCCGATTCCGGCGGTGGGGCGGGGATCCAGGCCGACCTGCTCACGTTCGCGGCCCATGGCGTCCACGGGACGACGGCCCTGGCGGCGGCCACGGCCCAGAATACGAGGGGTGTCGACGCGATCGAGCCCCTCTCGGCCCGATTCCTGCGCCGGCAGCTCGACGCGGTCTTCTCCGACTTCCGGCCCGCCGCGGTCAAGATCGGCATGCTCTACGACGCGCCCCGCATCCGGGAGGCCGCCGCGGGCCTGCGCCGCTGGAAGGCGCGAAACGTCGTCGTGGATCCGGTCATGGTCGCCAAGTCCGGAGCGCGCCTGCTCTCGCCCTCCGCGCTCGCGAGCTTCAAGCGCGACCTGCTGCCCCTGGCCGATCTCGTCACGCCGAACCTCCCCGAGGCCGAAGTCCTCTCCGGAATGCGAATCCGCGGCGAGTCGGACCGGCGCCTGGCGGCCGGGATCATCGCCGATCTCGGGCCGCGCGCCGTGCTCATCAAGGGAGGGCACGGCCGAGGAGGCGAGGTGCGGGACCTGCTCTTCGACGGAGAAGCCTTCACGGTCTTCGCCGCGCCGCGTCTGCGCACCCGCGCCACCCACGGCACGGGGTGCACGCTTTCCTCCGCGATCGCCTCGAACCTCGCGCTCGGGCGCGGCCTCTCGGAGGCGGTCGAGCGTGCGATCGCCTATCTCCGCGCCGGGCTGGAGCGCGGGCTCTATCCCGGGGGCGGTCACGGCCTTCCCGACCACTTCCCTGCGCGCCCGCGCCGGGGACGCGGTCCCTGACCGGGGATCTCCTCGAACACTCCGAGCGCTCTGTTCTTTCGCGCCCTGTGTGCGGCGATGCACATCCCGTTCATGGCGATGTAGACGCCCGGGGGCAGGACCTGAGCGAAGGAAAGGGCGCTGCCGAGGTTGAAGAGGCCATCCGAGCTGCCGAACGCGTACGGAACCATCGCGCCGGTCAGCACGATCGTCTTGCCGGTCCCGCCTGCCGCGATCACCCGCCCCGTCTCGACCATCGTGTCGGTGCCGTGGGTGATGACAATGCGGTCTTCGGGCGCCTGGCGGCAGTTGGCCAGAATCGTCGCGCGGTCGGCCTCGGTCATGTCGAGGCTGTCGACCATCATCACCGTGCGGACGGCGACCTCGAGCCGGCAGCGCCCGAGGCGCAGCATCTCGCGGATGTGCGTGTCCTTGAAGAAGAGGGAACCGGCGAGCTCGTCGTATTCCTTGTCGAACGTCCCGCCGGTGATCAGGATCCGGATCGCCATGCGCGCACCCCCGGGGCCCCGGGGGCATGATAGTGCCGCGACCTCGGCTTCGAGCCCGCGCCGGAACGCCTTCGCGGCATCCGGCCGAAAAGGCGTACACTCTTCCGGCGGTTTCCCCGAGAGCACCGAAGAAGACGGCGCCCGGCCGCGGGTTGCCCGGAGACTGGCAATGGCGATGGCCCCGAGAGTCCTGTTCCTCGCCCTCGACGCGGCGGACAGGGATCTGATCGAAACGTGGGCGAATGAGGGCTCGATGCCGACGTTCCGCGCGCTTCGTGAGAAAGCCGCATGGGGCCCGACCGCCAACCCGACGGGGCTCTTCGTCGGCGCGATCTGGCCGTCCTTCTGGACGGGCCTCTCCCCCGCGCGCCACGGCCGCTACTGCTTCTCGCAGATCCGGACCGGGAGCTACGACCAGCCCCACATCACTCCCTACGACACCCGCGGCGAGGCCTTCTGGAACGCCCTCGGCGCCGCGGGCCGCCGGGTCGCGATCGTGGACGTTCCCAAGACGCGTCTCTCCCGGTTGACCGACGGGATCCAGCTCGTGGACTGGGGCACTCACGACCCCGACATCGGTTTTCAGACATGGCCCGAGCCGCTCGCGCAGGAGATCCTGGAGCGGATCGGGCGCCACCCCGTCGGCCAGTGCGACGACTACCGAATCCGGGGGCCCGGGTCGCTTCCCGGCCTGCGCGACGCGCTTCTGAAGGGAATCGAGATGAAGACGCGCCTGGTCGAGTCCCTCCTCGACCGGGGCCCCTGGGATCTGTTCGCGGCGGTTTTCGCCGAAAGCCACTGCGCAGGCCACCAGTTCTGGCACCTTCACGATCCGACCCACCCGGGGCACGACCCGGCGGAGGCTCGCGCGATCGGCGATCCCATTCGAGAGGTCTATGCCGCCCTGGACGCGGCGATCGGCAGGCTGCTCACCCGAGCGGGCGAGGGAACGACCGTCCTCGTCCTCGCGAGCCACGGCATGGGAGCCCACTACGACGCCACGTTCCTGCTCGACGAGATCCTGCGGCGGCTCTCCATGCCCGACCCGACCGCCTCGGAGCGCGCGCTCGCCCGCGGAGCCGAGTCGGCATGGCGGTTTCTGCCGGAAGGCCTGCGCCGGGCCCTCCGGCCGCTGCGCGGCCGCGTCAAGGCGTCGCTCGCGAGCGCGGTGAGCCATCCGGAGCTCGCCTCCCTTCCGTGTTTCTCCGTTCCGAACAACGACGTCTATGGAGGGATCCGGATCAACCTTGTCGGCCGCGAGCCGCAGGGGCGGATCCGTCCGGGTCCGGAATACGAGGCGTTCTGCGACACGCTGACCGCCGACCTACTCGCGTTCGTCAATCTCGAGACGGGCAAACCGCTGGTTCGCCGCGTCCTGCGCACGTCCGAGCTCTACCAGGGCGAGCGGCTCCAGGATCTGCCCGATCTGATGGTCGAATGGGAGCGGGACGCCCCGGTCTCGGCCATCTCCTCGCCCAAGACCGGCACGATCCGCGGCAAGTTCCCGGGAATCCGCACGGGAGACCACAAGCCCGAGGGCATGGTCTTCGCCATGGGGCCCGGCATCCGACACGGCCGGCTGCCGCGTCCCATTTCGGTCACCGAGTTCGCCCCGACGATCGCCGCGCGGCTCGGGGTCCGGCTCGCGAACGTCGACGCCGCTCCGGTGGCCGAGCTCGCGGGCTCGGCCTCCGGCGTCGCGGCATCCTAGGCGCCGCGGACCGGCGCGGCCGCGGCATGCTGACCGTCGTGATGGCGACGCACAACGGCGGCCGCACGCTGCCCTGTGTCCTGGAGGCCTATGCGCGCCTCGAGGCGCCCCGGGGTGGCTGGAAGCTCGTCCTGGTCGACAACGCCAGCACCGACGACACCGCCGCGGTGGTTCGAACCTTCGAGGATCGGCTGCCGCTGCGCTCGCTCTCGGTGCCTCGAGCCGGGCAAAACCTCGCGCGCAACCGGGGCCTGTCGGCCGTGGAGGGAGACCTCGTTCTCTTCGCCGACGACGACGCGATCCCGCGCCCGGACTGGCTGGTGCGCATGCGCGAGGCGGCCGACGCGCACCCCGAATTCGGAATCTTCGGGGGCGTCATCGTGCCCCGCTGGGAGGTTCGCCCCGAGCCCTGGCTGCTCGAGGCGGTTCCTCTGCAACCCTGCTACGCAATCACCGACCCCTCGTGGGAGGAGGGTCCGATCAAATCGGACCACGTGTTCAGCCCCAACAGCGCGATGCGGGCCGACCTCTTCCGCGCCGGCTGGCGGTTCGAGGAGTCGATCGGCCCCGGCCCCGGCTCCTACGCGATGGGAAGCGAGACGGAGCTGACGCGCCGGCTGGACGCGGCCGGCGTGCGCGCCTGGCACGTGCGAGGCGCCGTGGTCGAGCACATCATCCGCGCCTTCCAGATCACGCCGGAGTGGCTTCTCGCCAGGGCGGTCCGCTACGGCCGGGGACAGTACCGGTGGCCGCGCGCCGGGCCCGCGGCCGCCGGCCCGAGACCGAGCCTCGCCCGCGTCGCGCGCGGGATCGTCGGCCTGACCGCCCGAATCGCCGCCGCGCGCTGGAGCCGGGACCGGGCCCGGGCGTTCCGCCATCGCTGGGAGCGCAATCGCCTCATCGGCTGCGCCGCCGAGGCGCTCGCCGCCCGGCTTCGCCGCGGCCCGGGCGATCAGGCCCGGTCGTCGACGGGATAGCCGAGGGCGGCATAGGCGGCCTCCGAGATGGACGTCTGATCGGCGTCCCGATTCTTGTACATTTCCTTCAGGCGCCCGACCATGCGGTACTTGGCGGTCCGGACGAAGACCTTCGCTAGGCGGACTTCCAGGGCCGCCTTCTCGCCGCCCTTCTTCGCGACGGCGGAAGTGGCGCGCGACAAGACCGCGAGGCTCGCGTACAAGTCGATCGCGACCTCCGCCAGCCGCTCCTGGTGGTACTCCTTGCCGAGAACGCCCTTGCCGTACTTGCGCAGCAGCGTCTCGACCGCGCCGGCCATCGCCGCGGCGTACTTGCAGACGACTTCCCCTTCCTCGACAAGCTCGGGCGCGGCCCTCTCCAGGCGCCCCGGCGCGACGTAGCCCCGGATCTTCTTGGCCGCGTAGTCCGACAGCACCCCGAGCGACGTGAGCGGCGCCTTGAGCGCGCGCGCCACCTCCTGGAGGTCCTCGCCCGCGTCGCGCATGCCCGACAGGGTCACCAGAGCCCGGAGGATCTCGTTGGTCCCTTCGAAGATCATGTTGATCCGGGAATCGCGCAGGGCCCTCTCGTAGGGATACTCCTCCATGAAGCCGTTGCCGCCCGCGATCTGCAGAGCGTCGTTGATCGTCTGCCAGGAGCTCTCGGTGCCGAAGATCTTGCAGCACGCCCCTTCCAGCGAGTAGTCCGGCAGGCCCCGGTCGATCAGGCCCGCCGTCAGGTAGACCATCGACTCGAGGGCGTAGGTGGCGACGGTCATGCGCGCGAACTTGGCGCGGATCATCTCGAATTCCGCGATGCGCGTACCGAACTGGCGCCGCTGCGTCGCGTGCTCGGCCGCGGCTCGGATCATCGCCTTCGATCCGCCGATGCAGCCCGCCGCGAGCGAAGTCCGGCCGGTGTTCAGGACCTCGACGGCGATCTTGAATCCCTGCCCTCGGGCCCCGAGGACGTTGAAGGCGGGAACGCGGACGTTCGAGAGCGTGATCGGCACCGTCGAGGAGCCCTTCAGGCCGAGCTTCTGCTCCTCCCGCCCGGGCTCGACGCCTCCCAGATCGGTCGTCACCACGAACGCGGTGATGCCGCGGTGGGCGTCCCGGGCGCCGAGCGCGACGTCGCGCGCGAACACGGTGAAGAACTTCGCGAAGCCTCCGTTGGAGATCCAGTGCTTGTTGCCGTTCAAGAGGAAGGTCCCCGAATTCTCGTCGTACTCCGCCGTCGTCTTGATCGCGGCCGCGTCCGAGCCGGCCTCCGGCTCGGTCAGCGCGAAGGCGGCGATCATCTCTCCCGACGCCAGCGCCGGCAGCCACTTCTTCTTCTGCTCTTCCGTGCCGAAGAGGAGCAGGCCCTTCATGCCGATCGACTGGTGCCCGCCGATCAGGATCCCGAGCGAGGCGTCCGTCGTGCCGATCTCCTCCATGACCCGGCAGTAGGCGGAGGTCGAGAAACCGTACCCTCCGTACTCTTCGGGGATGGTCATCCCGAAGGCCCCGAGCTCCGCCAGTCCGCGCACGACCTCCTCGGAGATCCGGTGCTCCTTCTCGATCCGGCGCGAGTCGATCTGAGCCCGGGCGAATCCGCGGAAGGAATCGAGAAAGGCCGAGACGGTCTCGCGCTCCTCGGAAGGGACCTCGGGATAGGGGAAGAGAAGGTCCTCCGGGACGCGCCCGGTGAAGAGAGAGCGGATGGGCGACTGGAGGAGGACCTCTTGCTCGGCCGGGGCGCTGCTCATGTCTTCTTTGCCTCCCTGCGGGCGTCGCGCGCCCGGATCAGAACGTCACTTCGGGCCGCTCCGGATGGAAACGGCCGCCGGATTCGCCGAGCGTCCGAAGCGACTCGGCCGGAAGGAATCGAGAGCCGAAGCGCTCGGCCAGCTCCTTCAACCACGCCAGGACGTGCTCGATGCCCACGGCATCGGCGTGCCGCAGCAAGCCGCCGCGGAAGGGCGGGAAGCCCGTGCCGAAGATCATGGCCAGGTCGAGCTTCGCAGGCGAGGGGACGACGCCCTCCTCCAGGCAGAAGGCCGCCTCGTTGATCATCGGAAGGACCAGGCGCGCCTCGATCGTGTCGCGCTTGACGGGAGAGGCCGGCGCGGGCTCGACGCCGAGGGCCCGGTAGGCCTCGGACGCGGGACCCCGCCGCCTGCCGCCGGAGTATTCGTAGAAGCCCATCCCCGCCTTGCGTCCCAGACGGCCCGCGGCGACCAGAGCCTCGTGCCCCGCGGCCTTCATCCGGTCCGGGAAGGCCGCCTGCAGGGTCTCGCCCGCCTTGATGGCCACGTCGAGGCCCACGTCGTCGAGCAGGGCGATCGGACCGACCGGCATCCCGAAGTCGGTCATGACGCGATCCACCTCCTCGATGCGGCATCCCTCCTTGACCAGTCGCACCGCCTCCGACAGATACGGCGCGAGGATCCGATTCACGAGGAAGCCCGGCGAGTCCTTCACGACCACGGGGGTCTTTCCGAGCCGTTTGGCGAGATCGAAGACCGTCGCGACGGTTTCCTCCGACGTCCGGTCGCCCCGGATGACCTCGACCAGGGGCATCCGGTGCACCGGATTGAAGAAGTGCATGCCGACCACCCGCCCGGCCTCGACGGCCCCCGCCGCGATCTCGCGGATCGGCAGCGTCGAGGTGTTCGACGCGAAGATCGCCTCCCGCGGCACCACCGCCTCCCAGTCCTTCAGCACGGACCGCTTGACGGCGAGCCTCTCGACGACCGCTTCGATCGTCACGTCGCACTGCGCGAAGCCCGAGAAGTCGAGCGTTCCCGAGAGGAGCGCCATCTTGCCTTCCATCTCGCGCGGTGTGAGGCGCCGCTTCGCCACCGCCTCCCTCCAGATCTTCGCCGCCGCGCCGAATCCCCCCGCAAGCGCCTTCGCGTCCACGTCCTTCATGCGCGCCGGGATCCCCTTGTCGGCGACGAGCTGCGCGATTCCGCCGCCCATGATCCCGGCGCCGAGCACGCCCACGCGGGAGACGCCGCGCGGGCGCACGGCCGCCTCGACCCCGGTCTCCTTCTTGACCTCCTCGGTCTGCAGGAAGATCCAGAGGAGATTCTTCTGAACGGGCCCCCCGAAGACGTTGCCGATGCGGCGCGCCTCCACTTCGAGGCCCTCGGACACCGGCTTCCCGTAGGCCTCCTCCAGGACCGCCAGCGCCTCCAGCGGCGCCGGATAGTGGCCGCCCGTCTGTTTCACGACGCTTTCGCGCGCCCTGGAAAAGAGGACGCGCCGCCCCACGGGATTGCCTTCGAGCGCCAGGGCCGCGAGATCCATCGGCCGGCGGCGGCCGCGGGGCTTGGCCGTCCCGAGCCGGGCCACGGCGAATCGGCGCGCGAACTCCTCGAAGATCGGCGCCGGGACCGCCTCGTCGACCAGGCCGATCTTCTTCGCGCGCCGGGCGTCCAGCAGCCTGCTCGTCAGGATCATGTCGAGCGCCGCCTGCAGCCCCACGAGCCGCGGCAGCCGCGTGCACCCTCCCCACGCGGGAAAGATCCCGAGCCGCACCTCGGGAAAGCCGATGCGCGCCTTCGGGGCGTCGGACATCAGGCGATAGTCGCAGGCGAGCGCGAGCTCGGCGCCGCCGCCCAGACAGGCGCCGGCGATCGCCGCGACCGTCGGGAAGGGCAGGCTGGCGAGCTGCTCGAAGAGGGCCTGTCCGCGCTCGGCCCCCGAGCGCGCCAGCTCGGAACCGACCGCGGCGAACTCCGTGATGTCCGCCCCGGCGATGAAGACGTCCGGCTTGCCGCTCTTGAGCAGAAGGCCTCGCAGCCGCGGCTCGCGGGAGAGCCGGAGCAGGACTTCGGCGAGCTCCGCCAGCACGTCGCGCGAGAACTTGTTGACCTTCTCCCCCGGCAGATCGAAGGTCAGGATCCCGAGACCGTCCTCCCGGATCTCGAGCGCAAAGGCCCCGGTCACACGAGCTCCACGACGATCGCGCCCCCCTGGCCTCCCCCGATGCACATGGTGGCGACCCCGAGCGGCGTGTCGCGACGGCGCATCTCCTTCAGGAGCGTCGTCACGAGCCGGGTTCCGGAGGAGCCGACGGGATGGCCGAGCGCGATCGCCCCGCCGTTGACGTTGGTCCTGTCCCAGTCGATCTCCCCGACGGGCCCGCGCGTGCCGTACCGGGCGTGCCACGCGGCGGAAGGGAAGACCCGGGCGTTGGCCAGGACCTGCGCCGCGAAGGCTTCGTTGAACTCGACCAGGCCGATGTCCTTCCAGGCGACGCCCGCGCGCTCGAGCGCCAGCGGCACGGCCACCGCCGGCCCGAGGCCCATCCGCTCCGGCTCGAGCGCGGCGAACGCGAAGCCCCGGATCCTTCCGAGCGGCTGATACCCGCGGGAGCGCGCCGCCTGCGCGCTCATCACGAGAGTCGCGGCGCCGCCGTCGGTGATCTGCGAGGAGTTGCCCGCCGTCACCGTGCCGAACTTCCGGTCGAAGTAGGGCTTCAGCTTCGCGAGGGCTTCCATCGTCTGGTTCTCGCGCACGCCGTTGTCCTGGGTCGCCATCTCCTTGTAGCCCGGCGGAACCGCGACCGGAACGATCTCCTCCGCCAGGCGCGCCCTCGCGGCGGTCGCTCGCTGATGCGAGCGCAGGGCGAAGGCGTCCTGCTCCTCGCGCGAGATGCCGTGCTCCTTGGCGAGCAGCTCCGCCGTTTCCCCCATGTTCAGTCCGCAGACCGGATCCGTCAGCCCCATCTGCAGGCCGATCTCGGGCTTGAAGTGCCTCGGGCGCAGCTTGGAAGCCGCCGTCACGCGGCCGGCCACGTCCCGGGCCGTGAAGATCTCGCCGAAGACCTCGCGCCCCTCCCGCGGATAGAAGAGCGGGATGTTCGACATCGACTCGACCCCGCCGGCCGCGATCGCGTCCGCGTCGCCCGCCGCGATCCGGTAGGCGGCATCGACGATCGACTCGAGTCCCGAGCCGCACAACCGGTTGACCGTGTAGGCGGGGACGCTCGCCGGCAGGCCGGCGCGCAGGGCCGCCACGCGGGCGACGTTGACGGCGTCGGGCGGCTCGGCGATGTTTCCGAAGATGACCTGATCGAGGGCCGCGGCGTCGAACCCCGTGCGAGCCAGCAGCTCGACGAGGACGATGCGCCCCAGCTCCTGCGCCGGGACGTCTTTCAGAAGCGTTCCCGCCCTCGTGTAGGGCGTCCGAAGGCCGTCGACGACGACGACCTCACGCGACATGCGATCTTTCGGCCGCCTGATACATCCCGTCGATGAGGGTCTGGTACCGGTTCTGCAGGATCCGGCGCTTGACCTTGAGGGTCGGGGTGATCGAGCCGTCCTCGATGCTCAGGTCCTGCGGGAGCAGGGCGAACGCCCGGATCTGCTCGTGGTGCGGCTTGTCGGCGTTGTAGGCGTTGATCTCGTGCTGGAACATCGCGCGGATGTCCCCGTTGGCGTCGATGGATTCGGGGCGATAGGCGATGCCGTTCTCCTGAGCCCACTCCTTCAGCCGGTCGAAGTTCGGCACGATCAGGGCGGCCAGGAACTTCTGGCGGTCGCCGATGACGATCGGCAGGCCGATCAGCGGCGACTTCTTCAGCTCGTTCTCGATCGGCTGCGGCGCGGCCTTCTTGCCGCCCGCGAGCACGATCAGGTCCTTCTTCCGGTCCGTGATCGCGAGGAAGCCGTCCCGGTCGAGGTTGCCGATGTCGCCCGTGTGGAACCATCCCTCCGCGTCGATCGCCGCGGCCGTGGCCTCCGGCCTGTTGTAGTAGCCCTTCATGATGTGCGGCCCCCGAGTCAGGATCTCTCCGTCCTCGGCGATCTGCACCTCGACGCCGGGAATCGGGCGCCCCACCGAGCCGAGCCGCCAGGCGCCCGGCCCGTTGACGGCGATGACCGGGGAAGTTTCCGTCAGCCCGTAGCCCTCGTAGATCGTGACGCCTGCCCCGAGGAAGAACTCGGCCAGATCGCGCGAGAGCGGAGCGCCGCCGGAGACCGCGAAGCGGAACCGCGTGCCCAGGGCGTGCCGGATCTTGGCGAAGACGAGCCGGTCGGCCAGGCGCGCGCGGCGCGCGAGGCCCGGCGGGACGGCCTCCCCCCGCTCCTCGCAGGCGAGGCGCTCCTTGCCCGTCCGCAGAGCCCAGGCGAAGAGCTTCTTCTTCAGCGCGCCCCCCTTCTCCACCTTCTCCATGACGCGCGCGTAGACCTTCTCGTAGACGCGGGGCACCGCCCCGAAGCAGTGCGGGTTGACCTCGAGCAGATTGTCCTTGAGCTTGTCGATCGACTCCGCGTAGGCGACCGAGGAGTGTCGGTAGAGGTACGCGTAGTCGAGCATGCGCTCGAAGACGTGCGAGAGGGGGAGGAAGGACAGCGCCGTCGCTTCCGCCGTGATCGGGACCACGCGGCAACAGGAAACGACGTTCGAGACGAAGTTCGAGTGGGTCAGCATCGCGCCCTTGGGCTCCCCCGTCGTGCCGGAGGTGTAGATGATCGTCGCGACGTCGTCCGCCTTGACCCGCGCCGCGCGCTGCTCGAACAGGCCGGGGCTCATCTCCAGAGTGGGACGGCCCCGGTCGACGAGCTGATGAAACGTCATGCAGCCCGCCTCCGCCGGCGCCCCGCTCTCGATCGCCACGACGTACTCGAGGGCGGGGCATTGCGCCCGGATCGACTGCAGCTTTGCCAGCTGCTCGGCCGTCGAGACGAAGACGGCTCGCGCGGCGCAGTCCTTCAGCAGGGCGGCGACCTGCGCGGCCGGCAGCGTCGGATAGATCGGCACCGACCAGGCCCCCGCGCACAGGATCGCGTAGTCCGCCATGGCCCATTCGGGACGGTTCTCGGAGAGGATGGCCAGGCGGTCCCCCGGCTGGAGGCCCAGGGAGTTCAGGCCGAGCGAAAGCGCCCGCACGGTGAAACCGAAGTCTCCCGCCGAGATCGGCCTCCAGGCTCCCCCGATCTTGGACGCCAGGAGATCGGGCTTGCCCGACGCCGCAGCCGAGAGAAAAACGTCGCAAAGCGTGCGGATCTCGGAGGTCATGCTGGCCCCTTCTCGCCGATTCTGTCTCTCCCCTCCGGCGCGGTCAAGGTGAAGCGGCATCAGAACGCGCCGCGCGGCCTCCGGCGCGCGACGCGGATCACGGATAACATCGCGCCATGGCGGTCGCGCTGCTTCTGACGACGGCGCTGTCCCTGGCCGGATTTCTCTTCGTTTCGGTCCAGGGCTTCGCGGTCGCCTCCGGACTGGCCGCCGGCCCCGCGGTCGCGAAGGCTCTCGTGACGCGCCACGTGGGAATCGCGATCCCGACGGTGCTTCTGTCCCTCTTCTCCCAGTCGATGGTGATCTTCTACTTCGTCGGCACGGGAAAGCTCGTCAAGGACGAAGTCTCGGGCTATCCGGAAGACGAGCGCCGGACGATCCTGCGCGCCCTCTCCGGCTTCAAGCGAAGGACTTCCCCGCCCGCGACTCTGGCGCTTCTCTCCGCGATCGCCGTCTTCGTGCTCGGCGGCGCCGCCCACACGCGCGCGTTGCCCTCCTCGACGCACCTGGCGGCCTCCGTGGCCGCCGTCCTGCTCCACGGCTGGGCCCTGCTCGCCGAGTGGCGCGTCTTCGGAGAGAACACGGCGCTGATGAACGACCCGCGCGCCTGGGCGAGGCGCGCGATCGCAGAGGGGCCGGCGCGGTGAGGCGCCGTCAGCTCCAGTCGAGCAGGATCTTCCCGACGTTTCGGTTCTCGGCCATCCGGGTCAGGGCTTCGGCGGCGCGCGAGGCCGGGAACACCGTGTCGATCGAGGGCGAGATGGCGCCGGACTCGAAGCCGGGCAGGATCTCGCCGGCGAACCGCTCGATCAGACGCGCCTTCTCCTCGCGGGAGCGGGAGCGCAGGGTCGAACCGATGACCGTCGCGCGCTTGCGCATGAGAAGCGCGATGTCGAGCTCGGCCCGGGCGCCCGACATCGTCGCGAGGAAAACGATCTGCCCGCCCATCGCGAGCACACGAAGGTCCCCGGCCAGTGTCCCCGCTCCGAGTGGATCCAGAACGACGTCGACCCCCTCCGGCCCCCAGACTCGCTCGATCGCCTCGGCAAAGGGCTCCACCGAGCTGTCGATGGCCGGATCGGCGCCGTTTTCGCGCAGCGCGGCGAGCTTCGAGGCGCTGCGCGTCGTGGCGGCGACCCGGGCGCCGAGATAGCGCGCCGTCTGGATTGCCGAAAGCCCGACGCCGGAGGCGCCCGCGTGGACGAGGGCCCGGCCGCCCCGCGTCAACTCGCCCTCGATCGCGAGGTTGAGGTAGGCCGTCAGGAACGCTTCGGGAATCCCTGCCGCCTCGAGCAGTTGGACGCGGGACGGAACCGGCAGGAGCTGCCCGCGCGGCACGGCGGCGTATTCGGCGTGCGCGCCACCGGCGACCAGGGCGCAGACCTTCTCGCCGGACTCGACGACTGACCCCGACACCTCGAGGCCCAGGATCTCCGATTCCCCGGGCGGCGGCGGGTACCGCCCCGCGATCTGCGAGAGGTCCGCGCGGTTGACTCCGGATGCCGCGACCTTCACCAGGACTTCGCCGGGGCCCGGGATCGGAATCGGCGCCTCGGTCAGGCGCGCCTCGTAGCGGCCGTCAGCGAGAGCGGCGCTCAGGAGCCTCATCCGCGGCTCATCGCCGCTTGAAGTACTGGATCGCGCGTTCGTGCTTTTCGGCGGCCTCCCTCGTCTTGAAGGTTCCGAGATTGCGGCGCTTGCCCGTGCGCGGATCCTTCTTGCGAGAGTAGAGGCGGTACTTTCCCGACTTGAGCTTTCGGATCACCGGCGCCTCCAGGTGTCGCCTGCCGAAAGGAATTCTATGCGCCGGGCGCGGAGCCGCGCGACGCGTCCTACCGGATCTCGAGCCGCGTCGTCTGCCCTTCCGAGACGGTGAAGAGGTAGGACTGGTTCGGCTGCGCGGAAAGATCGACGAAGGTGTAGGAGCCGGGCGCGAGGTGCTGCCAGACCGTGACCGGAGGCGTCGCGGTCACGACGCCATCCAGGCGAAAGGCGCTCAGCAGGTAGGGCGCTCCCGCCGGGTCGAGGATTCGCCCGGTCACTCCCGACGCCGAGCGCGCCTCGACGCTCCCTCCGGGGGTCATCGCCACGGGCACGGGTGCCGGAGACGGCGCGTCCACCGATGGAATCGAGCGCGGCGCGTAGCCACCCGAAAAGACGTAGACCGCGTAGCGACCCGGCGCGAGCGAAGGGATCTCTCCCGTCCCGGAAGAGTCGAGCGCGACCGTCCCCTGAAACGCGACCGAGCCGTTCGACGCGAAGGCGAGCGCGGCGACGCCACCGAGCGGCATCCCGGTCAGGCCGTCGGCGACCCGGATCGAAAGGCCGGAGCCCTTCTCGAGCCGAAAGTCGAGCATGGCGGGGTCCGTCTCCACGGCGACGCTCCGGGTCTTCATCCGATAGCCCGACTGGCGCGCCGTCACCTGGTAGCTGCCCGGGTCGACGTCGGCGATGGCGTAGGCGCCGCTGGAGTCCGTCACCGCGCGCTTGACGGCCTGGGCCTGAGTCTCCTGCCCGGTCTCGGCCTGCACCGTGGCGCTCTCGATCGGCTCGCCCGAGGAGGCGTCGGTCACCGTACCCGATATGGTCGCAGCCGGCAGCGCGATGTCTCCGTCGGTGGCCCCCGAGACCGTGAAGAGCTTGCGGTAGGAGACGCCCGCGCCGAGAACGCTCACCTGATAGCCGCCGTCGTTCAGGCCCTCGAGCGCGTACTCTCCGTTCGCGTCGGTCTGCCCGCTGTAGCGGCCGGAGCCGTCGGGCGGATCCGGCATCGCGACGACAAAGAGGCCGGAAAGCGGCGAGCTCCCGCGGGTCACGCGTCCCGAAAGGCGCGAGTTCCCCTGAAAGACGACCGCGACCGGCATCTCGGTCGTTCCGTCGAGAACCTCGACCGTCTTCGACGTCGTGCGTCCCTGCAGGAAGGACGTGGAGGCCGTCAGGGTCACGACACCCGTCGGAACGTCGCGAAGGGTGAACCGGCCCGAGTCGTCGGTCGTCGCCGAGTCGCGGTATCCGACGGCACTCGCGTTGATCCTCACGTTGCCGAGCTGCCCTTCGGGAAGCCCCGAGACGGTTCCGTCGAGAATCGCGCCGCTTGCGACCTGGAGCGTGACGCCGTCCTGGCGCTGGTTCTCCCCGAGGATCACTTCCCCGGGGGGCGAGGTCCCCTTGTCCGACTGCGCGGTGAGCCGGAAACGCCCCGCCCCCAGGTGGTCGAAGTGAAACGCGCCGCCGCCGTCGGTCGACGCGATCTGGGACGAGAGGCCGAGACCCGTGTCTCCCTCTTCGTCGAGCCTCACCTGCGCTCCCGGAATGGCCGTTCTTCCGTCGCCGCCGACGACGAGCCCGGCGATCGAGCCGCCCGAGCCGAGCGGAATCTGGACCTCCGACCCGGCGCTCGGATCGGCGTCGCGCGAGGCCTCGAGGTAGTCGGGATGCGTCGCGGTCAGCGTGACCTTGCCGTCGGGAAGGCCGTCGAAGGCGAAGCGGCCGTCGGCGTCGGTCGTCGTGACGTTGGCGCCTCCTCCGTCGAGCAGACGCGCGGCCATCGCGGCGGGCCCGGGGGCAGAGCCAGCCGGCTCCCAGGAGACGGTCGCGTTGGCGATCGGGACTCCGGCGCCGGCGTCGAGGACCCTGCCCGCGAGAGCGCCGCCGCGCTTCAAGGAGACGACGACGTCCTCCTTCGTCTCGCCGGCGGCGACGGACACGCCGGAGACGTCGCCGGAGCGGTAGCTCGTCGCGGATGCGCGGACGCTCCAGTCGCCCGGAGGCACGCCGGCGACTTCGAAGGCGCCGTCTGCCGACTGGAAGTTCTGGGGGCCGGGCGCGCCTCCCGGCCCGCGCATGACGAAGTTCCCGAACCCGGCGCGGCCTCCCGCCATGAGCGTGACGGTGAACTCCGGGATCGGCTCCCCCGAGGCGGCGTCCTGGACCCGGCCGCGGATCGTGCCGGTCGCCGAGAGAACGACGACGACTCCCTCGGCCGGCGGCGTCGCGCTGCTGCGGGCGCCCGCATAGCCCTCGGCGTTGACGGCGAGCATCACGGCCTTGCCGGCCGGCAGGTCCGAGAGGCGGAAGCCCCCGTCGCCGCCGGTCGCCGTGTTCTGGGGCCGGCCCGCATCGCCGAGCAGAAAGACCGTCGCGCCGGCAACCGGCGCGCCCTGCGCGTCCCGGACGACTCCCGCCACCGACACGCCGGCCGAGAGCACGATCGGAGGCCACGTCGTCTGCTCCGGGCTCTTCACGGCGACGCTCGTCGTCTTCGACGCGTATCCCGCGCGGGAGATCGAGAGCTCGTAGTCGCCTTGCTCGAGGCCGGTGAGCACGAAACTCCCGTCCTGGCCCGAGACGCCGTCGGGTCGATTCTGCGGCCCGCCAAGAAGCAGGAACCGCCCGGGGCCCCTTCCGGCGGCGCGACGCCGCGCGCGGATCTCGGCGCCGGCCACGGGCTGCCCCTTGCCGTCGACGACGCGGCCGCGCGCCGAAAGCCCGGCCGTGAGCGTCAGCACCACGTTCTGGACGCGCTCTCCCGCCTCGAGGGCGATCCCGGCGCGCCGCCCGGGCGCGAAGCCCGTCTTCGTCGCCTCGACCGTCAGGCCGCGACTGGCCGACAGCCCATCCAGCCTGAACTGCCCCTCCGGCCCGGTCACGGCGGCCCTCTCTCCCGCCAGAGCGCGGCCGGCCGCCCCGCGGCGCAGCATTCCGCGAATCGAGAAATCGCGGGCGATCCGCACCTGCACGCCGGCGAGCGGCTTCTTCTTCTCGTCGAGAACATGCCCGGCGATCGAGGCCGCGGGCGCCAGGGCGATCGCGACGGATCCCGGCGAAGAAACGCCGGCCGCCACGTTGGGGATCGTCGAGGCCACGTATCCTTCGTGGACCGCCTCGACCGTGTACCGCCCCGCTTCCAGGCCTCCGGCCCGGAAACGGCCCCGGCTGTCGGAGCGGACCGATCGCCTCGAGGGCGCCCGGTTGAACCGAAGGCCCGGATCCCGGACCGCGATCCGAGCGCCGCCGACCGGTTTCCGGCTCGCCTCGTCGATGACGGTGCCTTCAATCGAGGCCGCGCGGCCGAGCCGCAGCGGCGCCCCGGCCGCCGCGGCGCCCTCGACCTTCACGCCGTCCCGGCGGGCCACGTAGTCGTCCTTCCAGATCGCCTGGACCGAGCGCGACCCGAGGGGCACTCCCGCCAGCCGGTACCGGCCCGCGCCGTCGGTCCGCGCCGCCGATTGCTCGCAGACGACGATCGCGCCGGGAGCCGGCTTGCCCGACGCGTCGAGCACGGTGCCGGCGACCGCGCCGCCGCTCTTGAGAATGAAGCGCTGCTCGCCTCCGCTGCCGAGCAACGCGCGGGCGAGCGGCACGAAGCCTGGCGCCCGCACCTCGAGAGAGCGAAAGCCTTCGGGCGCATGGGCGGCGTCGAAGAATCCGTCGGCGCCCGTCCGCGCTTCAGCCAGAAACACAGCGTCGGAATCGGCGAGCACTCCCCCCGAGCGCAGCCGTACCCTCGCGCCGGAGACCGCCTGGTTCTTCTCGTCCACGACCCTGCCCGCGACCTTCTCGGCGGCCGGAAGCTCGATGTCGGGAAGCGAGATCGTGTCGCCGGAATCGAACGGGCCGGGCAGCATCGCCTCCGGCTGCCCGGCGGCCCGAATCCAGAGAGAGACCGGGCCTGACTCGTTGGCGAGCGTGATGCGGAACTTTCCGTCCGCGCCGGTCTTGCCCTCGCCCAGGACCTTCGGATCGACACCCTGCGTCTCGTCGGCGAGCGTCTCTTCCTCTTCCCGGTAGGCCGTCCAGAAGACGCGCGCGCCGGCGACCGGGCTTCCCTCGGGTCCGAGCAGCCGGCCCGAGATGGTTCCCGCCGGGAGCGCGAATGCGGGCCAGAGGAGGATCAGCGCCAGGAGCAGACGTTGCACTCGGCCGTTCATGGGTCTCCCGGAGGCTAGGACGCGCGCCCGCACGGAAAAGTTACAGGGCAGGAGCTTACGCGACTCAGGGTACCTCGAGGCGCGTGGTCTGCCCCTCCGCGACCGAGAACGAATAGCTTTTCTCTCCGCCCTCCCCCTCGACGATCACGCGGTAGGAGCCCGGCGCCAGGTGATCCCACACCGTCACCGGCGGCGCGATCGCCACGCGTCCGTCGAGGCGGCCCGGTGTCGAGAGGTACGGCATGCCGTTCCCGTCCAGAAGCCGGCCGACCGCGGCCGATCCGGCTCGGACCTCGACGCGGCCTCCGGGTGTCAGCGAGATCGAGAGCGGCGCAGAGGGGACGTGAACCGGGCTGACCGTGCGGGGCCCGTAGCCCGTCGAGAAGACGTAGAGGGAGTAAGTTCCCGGCGCAAGTGACGCGATCTCGCCGTCGCCCTGCGCATCGAGCGCGACGGCGCCCGAAAACGACATCGCGCCGGAGTCGGAGAACGCCATCACAAAGAGCCCCGAGAGAGGCAACCCGGACACGCCGTCGGAAGCGTGCACCGCGAGGCCGCCGCCGCGCGAGAGCGCGAAGGACAGCTCGGCCGGCGCGTCGCCGATATTGACGGGAAGCGTCTTCTGCCGGTAGCCGTCGCGGCGTGCGGTCACCTGAAGACTTCCCGGATCGAGATCGTCGATCCTGTAGTAACCCTGCGAATCGGTGCGGGATCGCGGAACCAGCCAGCCCGACGTCTCCTCCCCGGTCTCCGCGGCGACGCTGACGTCCGACAGGACCTCGCCGGAAGTCGCGTCTGTGACAATTCCGGAAACCGAGCCCGCGCCGAGGGCGATCTCGATCGAGGTATCGCCGGACACGGCGATCGGACGCGAGAAACGCGCGCCCTGCGAGGGCGCTCCCACGAGAAGGTAGGCCCCATCCAGGAGTCCGTCGAAGGCGGCGCGCCCATCGGCATCGGTTCGATTCATGGCGTAAAGGCCGGGCGAGGACATCGGATCGGGATGGACTCGCAAATCGGTCCACGGCAGGGGCTCGCCCCTTCGCGTGACCCGGACCTCGAGCCGCGAGCTTCCCTCGAACGCGAGCTCGACCGGCACTTCGGCCGCTCCTTCCGGGACCTCGACGTTCTTCGATACGGAGCGCCCTCCCGGTTCCCATCGGGCGGGCGTCGCGCTCACGAGAACGGCGCCGGGAGGCACGCCGGAAAGGACGAACGTTCCGTCCGGCTCCGTCTTCGTCGTCGCCTGATAGTCGTCGCGGTAGGCGCTGATCGTCAGACCGGAGAGTTTCTCGAGCCTCAATCCCGTGACGCGCCCCCGGAGAGTCGCGCCGGCGGAAAGCTCGAGGAGGACTCCGTCCGCGCTCTGCCCCGGCATCAGGACGACCTCGGTCGAGGCCGCCCGTCCGGCCTCATCCCTCGCGGTCAGCCGATAACGGCCTTCCTTCAGGTGCTCGAAGCGAAAGCCGCCGCCTTCGTCCGCGTGCGTCTGATCCCCGGCAAGAGCCGAAGGAGGAGCGCCGGAATCCTGAAGCCCGACCTCCGCTCCGGACACGAGAGAGCGACCGTCTCCTGCCACGACGACGCCCGAGATCGAGCCGCCCTGCGCGAGAGTGATGTCCACGGCGCTCTCCGCCGAGGCATCCACGGTCCTCTCGGCCTCCAGGAAGTCGGGATGCGAGGCCTTGAAGATGAGCTTTTCCGGCGGAACCGCGTCGTACTGGAAGCGGCCGTCGGCGTCGGTCGTGGCCGCGTTCGAAACCATCACGAAGGCGCCGCCCGGGCCGACGGCGAAGCCGCTGCGGTCCTGCTCGGAGATCCTGCGCCAGGAGACCGTCGCATTGGGCACCCCGGTCCCCCGGCGCGGGTCGAGGACTCGTCCCGAGATCGAACGGCCCTTCCTCAAGGAAAGGACGATGCCTTCCTTGACCTCCCCCTCTCCGACCTCGATGCCGGCAAGCGAGCCGTCGAGATATCCGGGCGCGGAGGCCGTCAGTGTGATCTTCCCGGGCGGCACATCGGAAAGCTCGAAGCTTCCGTCTTCCGATCGGAAGTCCCGGCTCTCGATCGAGAGACCGTGCGGGAACCGGCCGCCGACGGCAAACTCGGCCACGGGCTGCCGTGTCGAGACATTCTCGACGCGACCGCGAAGGACGCCGGCGGTGGACAGAACGATCGAGAGGTCCGGCGCCGGCGCCTTGACCGACTGTCGCGACAGGGCGTAACCCTCGGCCTCGACCTTCAGCGTGAACGTCGTGCCGGCGCCGTAGCCGTCCAGGCGGAACCGCCCCTGGACATCGGACTGTGCCTGGCCGACGCCGCCGCCGGGGCCGAAACTCTCAACGCTCGCCCCGGTCACGGGCTCGCCCTTCTTGTTCCGGACCACTCCGGCCACCGGCGCCGACGGCTGGAGCACGAAGGGATCCCACTGCGTGACGCCGGATCTCTCGACCCGGAGCGCCGGGATCGACGTGGTCGCGTACGCCGGGTGCTTGATCCTGGCTGCGTACTTGCCCGGCTCGAGCGCCTTCAGGACGAAACGCCCCGCCCCGTCCGTCACGGCGTTTCGGGTCGAGTCCGGGTCCTCGCCGCTCCATGACGCAAGGCCCACGCGATGTTCCTCCGAACGCGAGAGCGACACCTCCACGCCGGAAATCGCGTCTCCTCCGCTGTCCACCACGCGCCCGCGCGCTTCGTTACCTCGACGCAGCACGAGAGTCAGGGGCTTCCCTTTTCCCGCCGTTGCGGCGACACCGTCCCGCCGCGCGAAGAGATAGCCGGCGCGGCTCGCCGAGATCGAAAGCGACTCGCCCGGCGGCAGCCCACGAAGCTCGAAGGAGCCGTCGGCGCGCGTGAGGGCGGACGGCGCCGAGGCGCGCGTCGGACGATTTCGCCGCATCGCGCGGCGCCCCTCTCCCGGCAGGACCCGCACGCGAGCCCCCGCCACGGCTGCGCCCGCTTCGTCGACCACGCGTCCTGAGACGCCGGCGCCCCGCACCAGCGCGATCCGCAGAGGCCCCGAAGGCGGAGACGCCGCGACCGCCGGCAAGGACGAACCGAGATAGTCGCGGCGAGAGGCCATGACCGTGTATTCGCGCCGGGAGAGGCCGGCGAGGCGGAACCGGCCGCGCGAGTCGGTCTTCGCCTGCCGCACCGGCGGCATGCCCGGCAGCGGGAAGGGATCGTCCAGGGCTTCGATGCGGACGCGGGAAACGGGGCGCCGCGTCTTCTCGTCCACGACGACGCCGA
>JBLMXY010000111.1:0-10869 GCA_050257975.1 Acidobacteriota bacterium | reverse complement strand
TGTACGCAAACGCCGCCAGGGTCGGCATCTTGGCGATCAGCCGATACGTCTGCCGCGTGCGCGACTCCGGATCGTGTATGTCCCTCGCATCCGGATAGAAGGTCGACATCGCCGCCACCGTCGCGATCAACATCCCCATCGGGTGCGAGTCGTGGTTGAACGTGTCCATCAGCTTCTTCAAGCTCTCGTGGATCATCGTGTGGTACGTGATGTTGTGTACCCACTCCTCGTACTGCCGGGCGTTGGGCAGCTCTCCGTACAGCAGCAGGTAGGCCACCTCCAGATAGGTGCACTTCTCGGCAAGCTGCTCGATCGGGTAGCCCCGATAACGCAGAATCCCCTTGTCCCCGTCGATGTAGGTGATCCGGCTGGTGCACGATGCCGTGTTCATGTACGCCGGGTCGTAGGCCATCAGCCCGAAGTCCCCGGGACCCGTCTTGATCTGCCTCAGGTCGATGGCCCGAATCGTGCCGTTTGCGATCGGCACCTCGTAGGAGCGACCCGTGCGGCGGTCCAGAATCGTCAGCGCCTCCCGCGAGCCCTCGGAAGTCGCGTTGCCCGTCTCGGCGGCCTTCGCGTCGGCGGTGCCCATCGGAAGCTCCCTCCGCGGCCATTATATTGACTGGGGTCGGCCGCCCTGACGACCACACCGAGATTAAGATGCGCCCAATGCCCAGGTGGCTCCTTCAGACCTGCCAGAACCCTCGGTGACCGAAGACCCGACTCGCCCCGGCAATCCCGGCGCGCCGGCGGCGGGCCGCCCCGCCGGTGACTCCTACGACGCGGTTCCCTACGAAAGCCACGCCATCTCCGACACCGACCCGGATGCCCTGGCCACGATGGGCGTCCTCTTCGGATTGCGTCCTGCCGCCGTGGAGACCTGCCGCGTGCTCGAGCTCGGCTGCGCCGGCGCCGGCAACCTCGTCGCGATGGCGCTGCCGCTTCCGCGGGCCCGCTTCGTCGGCGTCGACGCGTCGCCCCAGCAGATCGAGGCGGGTCGCGCGCTCGCGCGGCAAGTCGGCGTCGAGAACGTCGCGCTGACGGCGGGAGACCTGAAGGATCTGCCGGCGGGCCTCCCCGAGTTCGACTACATCGTCTGCCACGGGGTGTACTCGTGGGTCGAACCCGCCGTCCAGGAGAAGATTCTCGAGATCTTCGGCACGCGGCTCGCGCCTCAGGGGATCGCCTACCTCTCCTACAACGCCTATCCGGGCTCCCACCTGCGCGCCATGGCGCGGGAGATGATGCGCTTTCACGTCCGCAACATCGCGGACCCGGCCGAGAGCACCAGCCAGGCGCGGGCGCTGCTCGAATTCCTGAAGCGGTTCGCACGCGGCCGCAAGGGACCCTACGAAGGGATCCTCGAATACTTGAACGAGCATCTCGTCCAGGAGCCGGACTGGTACGTCTTTCACGAGTACCTCGAGGAGCACAACCAGCCCGTCTACTTCTCCGACCTGGTCTCGCGGGCGGAGAGGCACGGTCTCCAGTACCTGGCGCCCGCACGATTCGTCGCCTGGGAGAACAACCTTCCTCCCGAGCTCGAGGAGTCCCTGGGAAAGCTCTCCAACCGCGTCGTCCGCGAGCAGTACCTCGACTTCCTCTGCAACCGAATGTTTCGCCGCACGCTCTTCTGCCGCGCCGGCGCCCCGATTGCGCAGCGACCCCGCCCGGAAGCAGTCGCGGGCCTGCAGGCCGTCGGCCGGGCCCGACCCGCCGCGTCGAACCCCGACGTTCGGTCGGATCGGGAAGAGGAGTTCTGCTCGCCGGCCCAAGAGCGATTCGCAACGAGCCGGCCGCTGGTCAAGGCCGCCCTCACTGTGTTGGCGGAGGAGACGCCGCGCGCAATGAGCCCGGCCGCCCTCTGGCCGAAGATCGCCGCGCGCCTGGAGGGCGCGCCCGACGCCGCCGCCGGGCCCGAAGAGCTCGCCGGCGCCCTGCTCGAGCCCCACCTGCGAAACGCCGTCGCCCTGCGGACCTGGTCTCCCCCCCTCGTCCTCTCGCCCGGCGAACGCCCCGAGGCGAGCCCCCTGGCGCGTCTGCAGGCCTCTCGCGACGAGCCGATCGTCAACCTGCGGCACGAGACGGTCGTGCTCGCCGATCTCGACGAGGTCGTTCTGCCGCTCCTGGACGGAACGCGGGATCGGTCGGAGCTGCGGGAGGCCGTCGTCGCCGCGGTCGTCGGAGGACGGCTCGGCATCGAAGACAAGGCCGGCGCGCGGCTCGAGGATCCCGAGAAAATGCGCGAGGTCGTCGCCTCCGCGCTCGAAGAGTGCCTCGCGCGCCTCGCCGCCGCCTGTCTTCTGAGGGCATGAGCCGCGCCGCGGTACTCTAGCTCCATGGAGAAACAGAGCCTTCAAGACTTCTACGCGCCCCGCAACCGCTGCTTCGGGTGCGGCCCGGCGAACGAAAAAGGCCTGCACGTCAAGAGCTTCCTCGAGGGCGACGCCGTCGTTTGCGACTGGCGCCCCGAGCCTCACCACCTCGCGTTCGACGGAATCTTGAACGGCGGCATCTGCGGCACGATCCTCGACTGCCACAGCAATTGGGCGGCCGCTCACCACCTCATGCGCAAGGCCGGCGCGGACTCGCCGCCCTGCACGGTGACCGCGGACTTCCACGTGAGGTTGAAGCGTCCGACTCCAATGGACGCGCCGGTTCACCTGACCGCGCGGGTCGTCGAGTCTTTGGAGGACCGCGCGGTCGTCGAGGCGACTCTCGAGTCCGGAGGCCAGGTCACCGCGACTTGCCGGGGGACCTTCGTCGCCGTCCGCGAGGGGCACCCGGCGTTTCATCGCTGGTAGACGAACCCCGCGCCCGGGTTAGACTTGCCCTGCTTTCGCGCTCCGAAACGACCGGCCACGCACCGGAACGCTCGCGACGCGAGAGAAAGGAGAAGGCGATGGCGGAACATCTCCACGGATATCCCCGCTGCGAGACACCGGCCGGAACTCCCTGCCCCGACTCCGACCTGCACTACGAGGAGTGCAAGAACCACGGCGCGCTGCAGTCGTGCGAGGCGAGCGTCGTGGACGGAATTCCGACCGGCCAGTACCGCTGCACGCACGACGAAGCGCCGGCCAGGCCCGCCAGGGCCCCGAGCAAGCCGCGAAAGGCTGCGAAGGCGAAGCCGAAGGCGGCCCGAAAAGCGGCCAGGAAGGCGGCGCCGAAGAAGAAAGCCAAAGCGAAGAAGGCCGGCAAGAGAGCCAGGCCCGCGGCGAAGAAGAGGTCCGCGGCCAGGCGGCCGGCCAGGAAAGGCGCGCGCAAGAAGAAGTAGCGCTTCCCCGCGCGGCGCTTCCCGAGCCCCCGCGCCCGAGGCGGGGGCTCTCGTATTTTTTCGGAGCCATAATTCTCCGGACGGGGTCGTCCGCAGGCCCGGGAAGGATCTCGATGGAAAAAAGAGAGTGCTCCGAGCCGTGAGCCGGCCCGCCGTCGCGGCCGGCCCGGGCTTTCGGGAGTTCCTGACGGAAGAGATCGAGCAGTCTCTTCCGGCGCGTTTCGAGCAGCAGGTCGAGCGGCATCCCGCCCGCCTCGCCGTGCGGAGCGCCGGGGAATCCCTGACCTACGCCGAGCTGAACGCCCGCGCCAACCGGATCGCCCGGTCGATCCTCGAGCGCCGCGGCGAGGCGGAGGAGCCGGTCGGGCTGCTGCTCGCGCAAGGAGCGGACTCGATCGCCGCGATCCTCGGCGTCCTGAAGGCGGGCAAGATCTGGGTGCCGCTGGATTCCTCGCACCCCCGGGGAAGGATCCTCGAGATCCTGGAGGAGGCGGGCATCGCGCTTCTGCTGACCGACGGCGCAAACCGGGGCCTGGCCGGGGAGCTCGCGGGGCGCGGCCGCTCGGCGCTCGACCTCGGCACGGTCGATGCCTCGGCGCGCGCCGACAACCCGGGCCTCCCTCTCTCGGCCGACCGCGGCGCCTGCATCTTCTACACGTCCGGATCGACGGGGCGCCCGAAGGGCGTCTTCGACGTCCATCGCAACGTGCTTCACAACGCCCTGCGCTACACCAACACGCTCCGAATCGGCCCGGAGGATCGCCTGAGCCTCGTCCAGTCGTGCACGTTCAGCGGGACGGTTTCGAGCGTCTTCGGGGCGCTGGCCAACGGCGCCGCGCTCTTCCCGTTCGACCTGCGCGCGGAAGGCATGGCGAGGCTCGCGGAGTGGGTCGCCTCGGAGCGGATCACCATTTTCCATTCGGTGCCCGCGATCTTCCGCGGCTTCGTCGACGGCAGCCGCCGCTTCCCCGACCTGCGGCTGGTCCGCCTCGAGGGCGACCGGGCCCTCCGGCTCGACGTCGAGCGGTACCGGGAGCATCTCGAGCCCGGATGCGTTCTGGTCAACGGCCTGGGCGCCACCGAGACCGGCCTCGTCCGGCAGTTCTTTCTCGACCGCCGCACCGAGTTCGAAGGCAATCTCGTGCCCGTGGGCCATCCGGTCCAGGACATGCACATCGAGATCCTCGGCGAGGCGGGGCAGCCCGTCGCGGAGGGTGAGCCGGGAGAAATCGCGATTCGGAGCCGCTACCTCGCGCGCGGCTACTGGAGAAGGCCCGACCTCGACCGCGCGGCCTTCCTGTCCGGCCCGGCCGGCACGGGCGAGCGGATCTACCGCACCGGGGACCTCGGACTTCTGCTCCCGGACGGCTGCCTCCAGTATCTCGGGCGCAAGGACTCCCGGGTCAAGATCCGGGGCCAGCGCGTCGAGCCGGCGGAAGTCGAAAAGGCGCTGCTCGACATCCCGAATATTCGGGACGCCGTCGTGACGGCGCGTCCGGACCGCGAGGGAGAGCTGCGGCTGGCGGCGTACGTCGTTGCCTCCGAAGGCCCCCCTCCCCCGGCGGCCGCGCTCCGGCGGGCGCTCTCGGCAACGCTTCCCGATGCCTCGATCCCGACGCTCTTTCGCACCCTCGACGCCCTCCCGCGCGACGGCAACGGCAAGGTCGACCGCCGCGCTTTGCCCGATCCCGGCGCCTTCCCGCCGGAGACCGGCGCACGGCCCGCGCTCCCGCGCGACGCACTGGAGCGCCGGCTCGTCTCGATCTGGAAGGAGGCGCTTGGCCTGCCGCGGGTCGGGATCCGAGAGGACTTCTTCGACCTGGGCGGCGATTCCCTGACCGCGGCGCGCGCCGCGGCCGCCACCGAGAAGGCCATGGGCCTGCCCGTTCCGCCGGCGCTGCTGCGGGCCGCGCCGACGATCGAGGCTCTCGCCGCGGCCCTTCGCGAGGAGCGGCGCCGGATCGAGCAGGGGGACCCTCTGGTCACGATCCAGACCGGCGGATCGAGTCCGCGCCCACCCTTCTTCTTCGTTCCGAACCGCAGGGGGGAGATCTCTCTCTGCGCGGACCTCGCCCGCCGCCTCGGAGCAAACCAGCCCTTCCACGTACTCCGCTGGACGGGCTCTCCCGACGTCCCCCGGCTGCCCCGACGGATCGAAGAGATGGCGGCGGAAGCGGTCGGGCGCCTGCGCCGCGCGCAGCCTCAGGGCCCCTACCGCCTGGGCGGGTTCTGCTTCGGCGCGGTCGTGGCCTTCGAGATGGCGCGGCAGCTTCGGGCCGCGGATGAGACGATCGCGCTGCTCGCCCTGGTCGGCATCAGCCCACACGACTTTCCACGGCTCGTCTCTCCGGCGGCTCTCGAGCGCTACCGTCGGCCGCGGCTCGCCCGCGTCGTGCGCGCGCGGCTCGATCACCACCGGGGCCGCCTCGCCGAGGCGAGCCCCCGGCAAACGCTCGCCTACCTCTTCGGCCGGAGGCGGTCGCTCGTCTCCCTCCTCCGGCAGGCGGCCCGCCCGGGGCTCGGCCGCGCGAGGGAGCGCCTGGCGGATCTCGCCTGGAGAGCGGCGAGCCTCCTCCGGGAGATTGCGGGGCGCCCCCTGCCGGCGAGGCTGCGCGACGCCGACCGGATCAGCCGCCGCGCCTTCGCCTCCTACGCGCCTCGGCCCGATCCGGGGCCCGTGGACGTCTTCCTTTCACAGAAGAGCCGCGAGCGGTACTCGGAGGATCCCCGCGCCGATTTCCGCGGCCTCTCGAGCGGGGTCCTCCAGGTCCACGAGGTGCCTTGCCGCGACGGCTCGATGCTCGTCGAGCCCCACGTCGGAGTCCTGGCCGAGCAGTTGCGCGCTTGTCTGGCGAGGCTGGAAGGGGCGCCCGCCGCGTCCGTCGGACGCTGACGGGAACGCCGCTTCACCTCCCGGGGCCTTTTGCGATCTCGATGTTGCCGTTGCTGTTGGTCAGAATCACCTCGCAGCGGCCATCGCCGATCGTCCCGGAGACCGCGTCGGAGGCGGAGGCGCCCGGCGCGAGCAGGGGCAGCTCGCTCGAGACCTTGCCGAAAGAGGTCCGGGCCGCGATCCGGTAACCGCCCTGCGGGTCGAGCGCGAGGCGGATCGGCGCAAAGGAAGACTTCAGCGAGATCTTTCCGCATTCCTTGCCGCGCGGACCCGTCATCCGCACGTCCACCGCCCCGTTCTGGTTGTCGACGTCGACGGCGCCCCCGATTCCATCGAGCGTGACGGGCGCAAAGGACGTCCGCACGGTCGCGTTGCCCTTGATGTCCGAAGCGCGCACGCCGCCATTGGAGTTGTCGACCGTCAGCCCGCCGTCGACCTGCGAGGCTTCGACCTGGCCGAAGCTCGTCTTGACGTAGGCCGCGGCGCCCACGTCGGAGAGCGCCACGCGTCCATTGCCGGAGATCACCTTCGCTCCCTTCCGCGCGCGCGTCACGCTCGTCTGGCCGAAGGAGTTGCGCACGTCGGCCGCGCCGTCCACGTTGGCGAGGGTCACGGTGCCGTTGCTGTCGGAGACCGTCGCGTCGCCGCCGATGCCCGCCGCGTCGATCTCTCCGAAGCGGGTCGTCAGCCTGGCGGGCCCCTTCACGTCGCGCACGCGGATCTTGCCGTTGGAGTTCTCGACGTCCGCGGCGCCGCCGACGTCGGCGAGCTCGACCGGCCCGAACGTGTTGCGCACGACGACGTCCCCGGCGATGCGGCGGCCGCTCACCGAACAGTTGGTCCCCGTGACCCCGACGCCTTGGCGCATCTCGGAGAAGGAGATCGCGCCGAAGCTCGCCGTCAGCTCGGCCCGGCCGCCCACGACGGCGACCGTGACGGAGCCGTTCGAGTTCTGGACGGAAAGGTCTCCCGCGACGTTGCGCACGTCCGCCTTGCCGAACGAGGTCGTCACCGCCGCGGAGGTTCCGGCGCCGTCGAGCGCGACGTCGCCGTTGCTGCCGGCGACGACGCACCGTTTTCCGACCCTGCTCACGGTCGTTCGCCCGAAGCGGTTGCGAACGTCGAGCTCCCCCTCGACATCCGAGACCGTCACGGTCCCGTTGCCGTTGACCACCGCGGCGTCGCCCGCGTTGCCCGCAAGCTCGATCGACCCGAAGGAGTTCTCCAGCCGCTGCCGGCCCGCGCCGCCGCGGAAGGAGAGCTTGCCGTTGGAGTTGACGATCTCTCCGGCCGCCTTCAGGCCGTCGACGGCCACGTCGCCGAAACGGTTGCGCAGCGTCAGAGCCGCCGTCTCGGGCATCACGACCTCGTAATCGACGGAGTAGGACACGAAGCCGCCGCCCGGAAAGCTCCACGACTTCTCGGGATAGACGGTGCGGATCGAGACGCCCGACGCCGTCTGCTCGACCGCGATCCGGATGTCCTGCGCGAACTTCTCCGCCCTTTCCCGGTCGGAGGAGGAGACGCGAATGGTCGCGTCGATCTGGACCGTCGGCTCCCTGTGGGTCGTGATCTGGACGTCGCCGTGGCTGTGGTCGATCGACAGCCTCTGTCCCGCCGGAAGCGGCAGCGACTTCTGAAACTTCCGTGAGACCTCCTCGCGGCTCCTTGCCGCGGCCGGCCAGGCGACGGCGGCGAGCAGGAGCGCCGACCCGAGAAGCCGCCCGGCGCGCGCGGCGCGGGCGAGGGCGGAGGCGCGATCGCGGCGAAGCGTCATGATTGGCCACCTTTCATCAGGTCTTGCAGGGTGCGCTGCTTCTCGCGATACATGGCGAGGAGCTCCTTTCGCAGGTGCGTGTTGAAACGGTTGCTCTCGATCTCGCCGCGCATCTCGGCGATCTCCGAGTCGAGCAGCAGCAGCTTCTCTCGGTAGCCGGCCGCGAGCGCGGAAGTCGAGTCCTCCAGGCGAGGCCGCGCGAGCCGCGAGAGCCTTTCGATCGAGGCCAGATAGACGGCCTCGGCGCTCTCGACCTCGGAGAGCGCCTGCTCCGTCAGCAGGGGATCGCGGTTGGAGCCGCGGCCGAGCGGCTCCCGCCCGCCGCTGTCGCGAAAGACCCGCAGTCCCACCATCGACACGACGACCAGCGCGGCGGCCGCGGCGGCGGGCAGGAAACGCCAGAGCGAGGCGTGGGGCGCCGGGACCGCGGGCTCCGCAGAAGGGGACGCGGAAGAGGCGCCGCCGATCGCGCCCGCGATCCTCGGAAAGAGCCCGGGGCTCGCCCAGGCCTTGCGCAAAGCCGGAGCGGCCTCCTCGATCTGTCGCCATAGGGCGATCCGCGCGCGGCACTCCGCGCAGCCCGCGGCGTGGGCCTCGAGCGCCGCCCAGGCCTCCGGGTCCCAGCGGCGGGTCGCGCGCTCGAAGCGGTCGCAGCCCCGGTCGCTCATGCGCCGGCCTCGCGCGCGCGGCCCGTCCAGAGCAGGCGCTGCAGTTCCCGCCGGGCCTCGAACAGGAGTGTCCGGGAAGTCGCCTCGGGGATCCCGAGGACCTCGCCGATCTCCCGGTGCGTGAACCCTTCGACCGCGGAAAGCAGAAACACCGTGCGCGGCCGCTCGGGCAGCCGCAAGAGGGAGTCTTCGAGCTCGAGCCGCAGGGGATGGTCCGGCCCCGGGGCCGGCAGATCCAGGCGCGCGTCGGAGAAATCCGCGGTGGCCTCTCCCTCCGGCCGGCGCCGCCTGCGCCGCATCAGGTCGTAGCAGGTGTTAAGCAGGATGCGATAGATCCAGGTGGAGAAACGAGCGCCTCCGCGGAAGGTCGCGGCGGCCCGATAGACCTTCAGGAAGGACTCCTGGACGGCATCCTCCGCGTCCGAGACGCTCCCGAGCAGGTTGGCGGCGATCGACTTCATTCGTGCGCCGTGCTTCTCGTAGAGCCGCTCGAAGGCCTCGAGATCGCCGCGGCCGGCGATGCCGAGCAGCTCCTCGTCCGTGATCGCGGGATCGTCCGGGCCGGGTCCTGGCAGCGCAACCTCCTGATGGAGCGGCAAGAGCTGTCGCGAGATTTCCAACGGCCCGTCACCCTCCGCTCCCCGAAGAGCCCATCTCGGTCGGTTAGACGCCGCCGGGGGACGAACCGTTTGGAAAAGAATACGGAAAAACGCCGCGAAGGGTCCGAAGGCGGCGGCGCGCGGGCGAGACGGCCGCTTGACTTGCCCTCGGCGGCGTACAAGACTCGCCCCCAACAATTCGCGTTTCGATTTTTCTTGAGGGGAGGTTCCGCATGATCCGACGCCTCCGTCTGTGCATCCCGGCTCTCGCTCTCGGCTTCGCTCTCGCCCCCCGCCTTCTGGCGCAGGCCCAGGCCACCACCGGAATCATCGAAGGCATCGTGCTCGACCCGGAAGGCGCGATTCGGCCCGGTGCATCGGTCACGGTCACCAACACCGCGACGAACTTCACCCAGTCGCACACGACCGACGGAAACGGCCGCTTCCGGGCCCTGCAGCTGCCCCTGGGGCCTTATCGCGTGACGGTCGCGCTCGCCGGTTTTGCGACGCTCGTGCGCGAGGGCATCACGCTTTCCGTCGGACAGACGGTGAGCCTGACGCTACGCCTCGAGGTCTCGGGGGTCCAGCAAGAAGTCTCGGTCAGCGCCGAGGCGCCCGTGATCGCCACCAGCCGCACGGAGGGGACGACCATCATTCCTCAGCAGGCCGTGGCGAAGCTGCCCGAGTTCAACCACAACTACCTGGAGTTCACCAAGCTGACTCCCGGCGTCAGCGTCGTCCAGGGGCCGGACGCCGAGGAGCTGACGATCAACGGCCAGAAGGGGATCCAAAACAACGTCTCGGTCGACGGCGCCGACTTCAACAACCCATTCTTCGGGGAGCAGCGGGGCGGCACCCGTCCGCCCTTCACCTTCAATCTGGACTCGGTTCAGGAAGTCGTGGTCGTCGCCGACGGGGCCAACGCCGAGTTCGGGCGCTCATCCTCCGGCTTCGTCAACGTCGTGACGAAATCGGGAACGAACGACATCCACGGAAGCGCCCACGGTTACTACACGGACGACTCGCTCGCCGCGAAGGCGCCCCAGCCGGGCGGAGGATTCGCCCCGAAGCCGGATTCCCAGCGATATCAGGTCGGCTTCACCTTCGGCGGGCCCGCGGTGCAAGACAAGCTCTTCTATTTCCTCTCGGCCGACTATCAGAACGGCGACTCGACGAAGCAACTGGATCCGAACCGGATCGAGCAGCGCGTCGTGGATGCTTTCGCCGGGCTCGGCAGCCCCGACGAGAACGGACCCATCGCGCGGACCGACGACGCGCTCGCACTGCTGGCCAAGGTGGACTGGCGCGCCTCCGACCAGCACCTCTTGACGCTTCGGTACGTCTACACCTGGGCGAACCAGGAGAACGGCACCTTCGACGTGGACTCCTGGGGGCGCAGCGCCAACGCGATCGAGAAAGTTTTTTCGCGCTCCGGAAGCGGCACGTTTCTTTCGACATTCACCGCGGGCCTCTCCAACGAATTCCGCTTCCAGTTCGCACGGGAGGACCGGCCCCGCCCCTACAACGGGCCGACCAGCCCGCTCACGGGCCGCCCGCTGCCGGACACCGCGTTCGATTTCGCCAAGAGCTACAGGTTCGGCATGCCGTTCTTCATCCCGGTCGACTACCACGACGACCGCACCCAGTTCAACGAC
>JBLMXY010000110.1:0-5363 GCA_050257975.1 Acidobacteriota bacterium | reverse complement strand
GGAGTTCACGATCCAGCCGTCTTATGCTTCGGGCTCCTACGTCCCGGTTCACTTCGGCCTCGGCCCGTCCGAGCGAATCGACGCTCTGGAGGTCGTCTGGCCGGAAGGAACGCTCCAGAGCTTCGCGGTTCCCGCCGTCGACCGCGCCTACCGCGTCTCGCGACGGGACGGCCTCATGGAGGGTCTCCGCGGCCCGAAGTAGACGGCGGTTCGCCCCGACCGACGGCTCGCGGCCGAGGCCGCATCCGGCCGTCTTCCCTCGGGTCGAGAACCCAAGACTCTTCACGAAAGACTCTCGCTTAAGCTCGCGGCGCGAGGAGTCTCACGAGGTAATCGAGGGAGGAGCCTCGCGCCGCGGGAGCGAGCGCGCCGCGAGGGATCAGGTGAGCGGTCGAGGCCGCATCCGGCCGAGCCGCTCGCCGGTCGCGCAGCGAGATCCCTCGCAAGCGCGAGCGACGTTAGTAGACCGCCGGCTCTTCGTAGGTCGCGAACACCGCCCGCATGACGTCGGAGATCTCGCCGATCGTCGCGTACGTCTTGACCGCCTCGACGAGCGGCGGCATGACGTTCTTTCCGTCGGCGCAAGCCTGCTCGAGCGCCCGGAGCGCCGAGGCCACCGCCTTGCCGTCGCGCGTGCGCCGGACCTCGGCGAGCGAGGCCCTCTGCCTCTCCTCGACCGACTCGTCGATGCAGAGGATCTCGATCGGCTGCTCTTCCTCCTCGACGAACTCGTTGACGCCGACGACGATCTTCTCCTTCGCATCGAGGGCCCGCTGATAGGCGTAGGCCGCGTCCATGATCTCGCGCTGCGGGAAACCGGTCTCGATCGCCTCGATCATGCCGCCCAAGGCGTCGATCCGGCGGAAGTAGTCGAAGCACCCGCGCTCCATCTTCGTCGTCAGCTCTTCCACGAAGTAGGACCCGCCCAGAGGATCGATCGTGCCGGCGACTCCCGACTCGTGGGCGATGATCTGCTGGGTCCGAAGCGCGAGCTTGACCGCGAAGTCTGTCGGCAGGGCGAGTGTCTCGTCGAGTGAGTTGGTGTGGAGCGAGTTGGTCCCCCCGAGCACGCCGGCCAGGGCCTGCAGGGCCGTGCGGACGACGTTGTTGTACGGCTGCTGCGCCGTCAGCGAGCAACCGGCCGTCTGCGTGTGGAAACGGCACATCCAGGAGCGCGGGTCCTTCGGCCCGAACCGCTCGCGAATCGTCCTGGCCCAGACGCGGCGCGCGGCGCGGAACTTCGCGATCTCCTCGAAGAAGTCGTTGTGCGAGTTGAAGAAGAAGGAGAGGCGGGGCGCGAACTCGTCGACCGGCAGCCCCGCTTCGATCCCGTACTTCACGTACTCGACGCCGTCGCGCAGCGTGAAGGCGAGCTCCTGCAGCGCGGTCGAGCCGGCCTCCCGGATGTGGTAGCCCGAGATCGAGATCGTGTTCCACTTCGGGACGTGCTTCGCGCAGAAGGCGAACTGGTCGGTCACCAGGCGCATCGAGGGGCGCGGCGGAAAGATGTACTCCTTCTGGGCGATGTACTCCTTCAGGATGTCGTTCTGGAGGGTGCCGCCCACCTTCGTCCAGGGCGTCCCGTGCTTCTCCGCGACCGCGAGGTACATGGCGAGCGCGATCGGCGCGGTCGAGTTGATGGTCATCGAGGTCGTCACGCGCCCGAGGTCGATGCCGTCGAAGAGGACCTCCATGTCGCGAAGCGAGTCGATCGCCACCCCGCACTTGCCGACCTCGCCCTTGGCCATCTCGTGGTCCGAGTCGTAGCCGTAGAGCGTGGGAAGGTGGAAGGCGGTCGAGAGCCCGGTCTGGCCGTGGTCGAGCAGGTAATGGAAGCGCTCGTTGGTCTGCTTCGCGGTGCCGAAGCCCGCGAACTGCCGCATCGTCCAGAGCTTGCCCCGGTAGCCCGTCGGGTGCAGGCCCCGCGTGAACGGGTACTCGCCCGGCCAGCCGATGTCGCGCTCGAAGTCCAGACCGGCGATCGTGTCCGGCCCGGCCAGCGGCTCGACCGCGGCGCCCGACACGGTCGTCCAATCCTTCTTCCAGGCGGGCACCTTCGAGAAGGCCATGCGGGACTCTTCCTCCCAACGGACCCTCCCCTGCCGGGTGGCCCGCGGGACGGTGGGATCCTCGTCGCTCATGCCCTGAGGATACCCGATGGAGCGGCGGCAACGAGCCGACCCTTATAATCCCGTCGTCCAAACGGCCATGCCCGAGCTGACCACCGAACAGAAGATCGCCCTGTACAAGCACATGCGGACCACCCGCCTGGTCGAGGAGAAGCTCGTCGCGCTCTACCGGCAGGGCAAGATCGTCGGCGGCCTCTACCGCTGCCTGGGACAGGAGGCGACGGCGGTGGGAAGCGCGTTCGCGCTTTCGAAGGGGGACATCCTGGGCCCATTGATCCGCAACCTCGGCTCCGTGCTCGTCATGGGGTTTACGCCTCGCGACATCTTCGCGCAGCACATGGGAAAGGCTTCCGCGCCCTCCGGGGGAAAAGACGGCAACCTGCACCTGGGCTCTCCCGAGCAGGGCGTCGTCTCCGCCATCTCCATGCTCGGCGCGCTCGTGCCGGTCATGGCGGGAATCGCGCTCGCGGCGCGCATGCAGAGACGCCCGCTCGTCGCGATGACGTACATCGGCGACGGCGGCACGTCGACCGGCCCCTTCCACGAGGGCATGAACTTCGCCGGCGTGCAGAAGCTGCCGCTGGTCGTCGTGGCCGAGAACAACGGCTGGTCCTACTCGACTCCGTTTCGCATGCAGACCGCGGCCAGAAGCCTCGCCGACCGCGCGACGGCCTACGGCATCCCGGCCGAGTCGGTGGACGGAAACGACGCCCTCGCCGTCTACGCGGCCTGCCGCCGCGCCGTGGACCGGGCGCGCCGGGGCGAAGGGCCGACACTGGTCGAAGCGAAGACATACCGCATGAAGGGCCACGCCGAGCACGACAACCAGGAGTACGTGCCCAAGCAGGAGCTCGAGGCCTGGATCCGCCGCGACCCGATCGAAGGCTACGCGCGCGTTCTTCAGGAGCGGGGGCTCGCCAGCCGCGACGACCTCGCGGCGATCGACCGGGAGATCTCGGCCGACGTCGAGCGCGACGCGGACCTCGCCGACCGAAGCCCGTTTCCTCCCCCGGAGCGGGCCCTCGAGGGCGTCTACGCGCAGGCGGTGAAGACCCCTTCCGAGACCGCGGCGGGCAAGGGCGCGCCGTGACGGCCTCGCCGGGCGCCGCCGGCCGGCCCTCGACGACCTACGTCGAGGCGATCCGGGAGGGGATCCTGGAGGAAATGGAGCGCGATTCCCGCGTCTTCCTGCTGGGCGAGGACATCGGCGTCTACGGCGGCGCCTTCAAGGTCACCGAGGGGCTGCTCGCGCTCTTCGGCGAGGAGCGCGTGCTCGACACTCCCCTGTCCGAGACGGCGATCGTCGGCGCGGCCGTGGGCGCCGCCATGATGGGGATGCGGCCCGTGGCCGAGATGCAGTTCGCCGACTTCTTCTCCTGCGCTTTCGACATGATCACCAACTTCGCGGCGAAGTCCCGCTACCGCACGGGCGTGGGGGTCCCTCTGGTGGTGCGCGGGCCCTCGGGAGGCGGCGTGCACGGCGGGCCCTTCCACTCGCAGAACCCGGAGGCCTACTTCGCCCACACGCCTGGCCTGAGGATCGTGCAGCCGGCCACCGCTTCGGACGCGAAGGGCCTGATCAAGGCGGCGATCCGGGACGAGGACCCCGTGCTCTTCTTCGAGCATAAGTACCTCTACCGGCGGGTGCGCGACGTGCTGCCCGAGGGCGATCACGTGGTTCCGATCGGCAAGGCCGCGGTGCGACGGGCGGGCCGGGACCTCTCGATCCTGACCTACGGAGCGATGGTGTGGACCGCGCTCGACGCCGCCGCGACCCTCGAATCCGAGGGCATCGACGCGGAGGTGGTGGACCTGCGAACCCTCCTGCCGCTCGACGAGGACACGATCCTCGAATCGGTCGGAAAGACCAACAAGGCCATCGTCCTGCACGAGGCGACGCGCACCGGCGGCATCGGCGCCGAGATCGCCGCCGTGCTGGCCGAGCGCTGTTTCGAGAGCCTCGACGCCCCGGTCCTGCGGGTGACGGCCCCCGACACGCCGGTGCCCTTCTCGCCCCCGCTCGAGGAATTCTTCCTGCCGGACGCCGAGAAGGTCTGCCGGGCCGCGCGCCGGCTGGCCGGCTACTGATCGGCCCCGCGCAAGGCGCGGTAGTCCTCCGGCGTGTCGAGGTCGGCAAGCGGAGGCAGCTCGATCCGCACGGCCTCGTCCCAATGGCGACGCACGACCTCCCGCGCCCCGACGTCGCCGGTCAGGCCCTCGAGCTCGCCGTAGAGTTCCCGCGAAAAGAGGACCGGGTGCGCGGGCTGCGAGCCCTGGACGGGGACGACGAGGAGCGCCCCCGGCCGGTACGCCGCGACCACGCGCCGGACACGCTCGGCGGTGATGCCGGGCTGATCGCCGAGAACGACGAGGACGGCCTCGGCGTCCGGCGCCGCGTGGAGACCGCACCGCAGCGACGTGGACATGCCCTCCCGCCACCGCTCGTTGACGGCGAGACGGAGGCGCGCGTCCTCGGGCAGTCCGGCCTCCCGACGCACGCGTTCGGCCTCGCCGCCGAGCACGACCACGACCCGCTCGAGGCCGGCCTCGAGCAAGGGCGCGACCGAAGCGGCGAGAACGCTCTTGCCGCCCGGAAGCGGCAGCAGCATCTTTGCCCGCCCCATCCGCCGGGAGGCGCCGGCGGCGAGCACGACGGCGGCGATCATCGCTCTTCTAAGGTATAAGAGGGCCGCATGCGCTTCGAAGGAAAACTCACGATCGGAGCTCCCCGCGACCGCGTCTGGGCGTTCCTCACGGACCCGGACGCGGTCAGCCGCTGCGCGCCCGGGCTCGAGTCGCTCGAGGTCGTGGAGCCGGACCGCAAGTTCCGCGTCGTGACGGCGATCGGCTTCGGGACCATCAAGGCGCGGTTCACCTCGGATGTCGAGTGGACCGACCTCGATCCTCCCAACCGCGCCGGCATGAAGGCGCACGGGGTGGCCCCCGGAAGCGCGGTCGACGCCTCGAGCTCCATGGTCCTGTCGGACGCGGCCGGCGGCGCGACCGATCTCGCCTGGGCGGCCGACGTCACCGTCGTGGGCACGATCGCGAGCCTCGCCGCCCGCCTGATGGGGGGCGTCACGCAGAAGCTGACGGGCGCGTTCTTCGACTCGGTCAAGCGGGAGATCGAAAAAACGAAGACGGCGCCGAAGACGTGAAGTTCGGGCCGGCCCGCCTCGGGGACGCCCAGGGGAAGATCCTCGGCCACAACGTGGCGGGGCCCGACGGACGCCG
>JBLMXY010000109.1:0-30547 GCA_050257975.1 Acidobacteriota bacterium | reverse complement strand
GTGTTGTCCTTGTCCACCGTGACCTTCTTGGCGTCGCCCAGGTCCTCCCACTTGACGTTCTCGAGCTTGATGCCGAGGTCCTCGGAGATCAGCTTGCCGCCCGTCAGGATCGCGATGTCCTCCAGCATGGCCTTGCGGCGATCGCCGAAGCCCGGCGCCTTGACGGAGCAGACCTGGAGCGTGCCGCGCAGCTTGTTGACGACGAGGGTCGCCAGAGCCTCGCCCTCGACCTCCTCGGCCACGATCAGCAAGGGCTTGCCCTGCTTGGCGATCTGCTCGAGGATCGGGAGCAGGTCCTTCATGTTGGAGATCTTCTTCTCGAAGAGGAGGACCTTGGCGTTCTCCAGGATGCACTCCATGCGCTCCGCGTCGGTGATGAAGTAGGGCGAGAGGTAGCCGCGGTCGAACTGCATTCCCTCGACGACCTCGAGGGTCGTCTCGAGTCCCTTGGCCTCCTCGACCGTGATCACGCCGTCCTTGCCCACCTTGTCCATCGCCTCGGCGATGATCTTGCCGATCTCCGAGTCGTTGTTGGCCGAGATGGTGCCCACGTGGGCGATGTCCTTGCCCTCGACGGGCTTGGAGAGCTTGTTCAGCGCCTCGACGGCGGCCTTGACGGCGGCGTCGATGCCGCGCTTGAGCTCCATGGGATTGCTTCCGGCCGTGACGTTCTTGATGCCCTCGCGGTAGATCGCCTGAGCGAGGACCGTCGCCGTGGTGGTGCCGTCGCCGGCGACGTCGGAGGTCTTCGAGGCGACCTCACGCACCATCTGGGCGCCCATGTTCTCGAGCGAGTCCTGCAGCTCGATCTCCTTGGCGACGGTCACGCCGTCCTTGGTGATCGTGGGTGAACCGAACTTCTTCTCGATGACGACGTTGCGCCCCTTGGGGCCGAGCGTCACCTTGACCGCGTCGGCGAGCTTGTTGACGCCGTGGAGGATGCGCTGGCGCGCCTCCTCGCCGTAGGAAATGGTTTTCGCTGCCATGATTCGTTACTCCTTACTTCTCAACGACCGCGAGCACTTCATCCTCGCGCAGGATCAGGTGCTCCACGTCATCGATCTTGATCTCGGTTCCGGCGTACTTGCCGATCAGGATGCGGTCGCCCTTCTTGACGTCGAGAGGAAGCTGCTTGCCCTCCTCGTTGATCTTGCCCTTGCCGACGGCGACGACCTCGGCCTCCATCGGCTTCTCCTTGGCGGTGTCGGGGATGATGATCCCCCCCTTCTTCATCTCCTGGGTCTCGAGCCTCTTGACGAGGATGCGGTCGTAAAGCGGACGAATCTTCATACCGATGCCTCCTATCGTGCGTTTCAACGAGTTGCCCGGCGCCCGGCGGCGGGCTTCGGACCGGCGAGATACTAGCACTCCTCGAAGGCGAGTGCTAGCAGCAAAACGCATCGGATCGGCCTCGAGGCCGAGGGACCTTGTTATTTTGTAAGACCTTGATAAGAGGCAATTTAACTCGAAGGCGCCGGAATCGATCGGAATTCCTCGCTACTGTGCCCGGCAACTCTCGCCCCTGGATCGGGACGGGTTTTTTGGCCGACCGCGCGGGCCCCGACTTCCTCTCGTATACTCGGCGGCTCGATGGGAACGGCGCTGATCACCGGCATCAACGGCCAGGACGGCTCCTACCTCGCCGAGCACCTGCTCGCGGAGGGTTACCGGGTCTTCGGCCTGGTGCGGCGGGCGAGCGCGCGCAGCTATCAGCGGCTCTCCCATCTGCTCGAGAGAATCGAGCTCGTCAACGGGGACCTGCTCGACCAGACTTCCCTGATCACAGCCCTGCGGGAAGTCGAGCCCGACGAGGTCTACAACCTCGCCGCCCAGTCGTTCGTGCCGGCCTCCTTCTCGCAGCCGGTCTTGACGGGCCAGTTCAACGGCCTCGGCGTCACGCGCCTGCTCGACGCGATCCGCATGGTCAACCCGAAGATCCGCTTCTATCAGGCCTCTTCTTCCGAGATGTACGGCAACGTCGAGACCTCGCCGCAGGACGAGGAGACCAAGTTCCAGCCCCGCAGCCCCTACGGCGTCGCGAAGCTCTACGGCCACTGGATCACGGTGAACTTCCGCGAGTCCTACGACATGTACGCGGTCTCGGGCATCCTCTTCAACCACGAGTCTCCCCGGCGCGGCACCGAGTTCGTCACCCGCAAGGCCACGCTCGCCGCGGCCCGTATCGCCGCCGGCCTCCAGAAGGAAGTGCGCCTGGGAAACCTCGAGGCGCGGCGGGACTGGGGCTTCACGGGCGACTACGTGCGCGCGATGCGCCTGATGCTCCAGCAGCCCGTGCCCAAGGACTACGTGATCGGCACCGGCGAGACCCACAGCGTACGCGAGTTCGTCGAGCTCGCCTTCGGGCTGCTCGGCCTCGACTGGCGGGAGCACGTCGTCGTGGACCCGTCCCTCTCCCGGCCCGCCGATGTGGACCGTCTGATCGCCAACCCCGCCCGCGCCAGGGCGGAGCTCGGCTGGGAGCCGACGGTCAGCTTCCGCGACCTGGTGCGGATGATGGTCGACGCCGACGTCGAGCTGGTTGCGCGCGAGTCCCGGCGCGACCTCGAGGAGCGCCGCAGGACGCCGGTCGAGCCCCTGCCCGTCGTCCGGTAGCCTCCGTCCGCGTCCTCGCCTCCCGGCGGGCGAGGTGCTGCTCGATTTCCCCGTCATCGAGCTCGGCGACTCGATCACGTCCCACCGCGGTGAACCTCGTCAACGCGAGCTCCGGCGCAGCCGCGGCGCCGCGCTACGAACTTCTCTGCGGAACAGCGCCGGCGAACACGACGGTCCGGGCATTCGGCGATGCCGACGGAGATTCTCATTCGGCATTCCTGTCCGACCGCATCGCGATGAGTCCGAAGGCCAGCAACAACCTCGCCTTCGGCGGCGCGGTCGTCGGGTGGCGGCGCCAGCAGGCCCCGGCGCCCGCCGTTGCGACGTTTGCCGACGCGCCCACCCACTTCCTCTTCTTCCGCGCGATCGAGAATCTCGCGGCGGCGGAGATCACGGGCGGCTGCGCTCGGGGCAACTTCTGCCCGAACGCCAACATCACGCGGGGCGAGGCGGCGGCCTTCTTCTCCAGGGAGCTCGGCCTCCATTTCCAGCAGGAGGAGGGGACTCCTTGCGCGCCGCGCGATCAGGCCCGACGGCGAAGCAGGTGCGCCGTGAAGCCGTCGGCGCGGCGGTCCGGGAAGACCCGAAAGACGGCGTTCGAGACGCAGGCCGCCAGGGCTTCGGGAGGCTCCGGAAGAGCGAGCTCCAACCGCGGGTCCTCCGAGAGGACTCGCGCGACGACGCCTTCGTTCTCCTCGGCCTCGAGGCTGCAGGTGGCGTAGAGGAGGTACCCGCCGGCCGAAAGGAGGCCGGCCGCGGCGGCGAGGCCCGCCGCCTGCGTCGACGCGAGGCGCTCGATGGAGTCCGGCGTGATTCGGTAGCGGATCTCGGGGCCCTTGCGCAGCGTGCCGGTTCCGCTGCATGGGGCGTCATAGAGCACACGATCGAAGCGGCCGGCGGATAGCGGCGGCGCTGCAACGTCGGCCGCGGCGGGCAGGACCTCGGGCAAGCCGAGCCGAGCGCGGTTCTCCTCGAGCATTGCGAGGCGCGGCAGCGAGCGGTCCAGAGCTATGGAACGCCGGGCCCGGCCAAGCAGGAGAGCCGAGAAGGACTTGCCGCCCGGCGCGGCCGAGAGATCGACGAGCGTGTCTCCCTGCGGAAGCAGCAGCGGCAGTGCCTGGGAGACCACGTCCTGCACCGTGAAGAGCCCCGCGGAAAACAGCGGCGAGCGCAGCGGGTTTCCAGCGTGGACCGTCAGGCCGAGCGGCGAGAGCGGCGACGGCTCCGTCTGGATCCCCTCGGCTCGAAGTGCTTCGGCAAGCTCCTCGCGGCTGCCGCGCCGCGAATTGGCCATGAGATCCAATGCGGAAGGCGCGTTATCCGCTTCGAGGATGGCCCGCGTCCTGGCAAGGCCGAAACGCTGGATCCACCGCTCGACGAGGAAGAGAGGATGGGAGAAGTGGCGAGCGAGGACCTGGGCGGTTGGGACGCCCTCACCCCGGCCCTCTCCCGGAGGGAGAGGGAGAAGATCCTCACCCCGGCCCTCTCCGGGAGGGAGAGGGGACGGAGGCGGCAGCAGCAAGATTCCCCGCAGCACGCCGTTGACGAGCCGGGAGGCGCCTTCCCCGCCGCTCGCGCGGGCCTGCGAGACCGCTTCGCTCACGGCGGCGTAGTCGGGGATCCTGTCGAGGTGGCGCAGCTGATACAGAGCCACCTCCAGGATCTCGCGCAGCTTCGGAGCGAGCTTCTCGAGCGGCACGCGGCTGACGGAGGCGATCTCGGCGTCGAGGGCGTCGCGCCAGCGCAGGACTCCGAGCACGAGCTCTCGGAGCAGGTCGTGGTCCGCCGGCGAGAGGCCGCGGCCCCTCTCCGCGAGAAGCGGAGTCGCCCGCCCTCTCCGCTGCAGCACCTCGCGGAGGACGGCGACGGCCAGGTCGCGGGCCGAGAGCTTCCTCGGCGGCATCAGTCGGCCGGTCGGCCAAGCCTCGCCGGAAGCCGCGGCAGGCCCCGCGCGAACTCGGCGGCCGAGACAGGCGTGCGTCCCTCGCGCTGCACGCGGCGCAAGAGAAGCGCCGTTCCGCCTCCCGCCCCAACCAGCACCCTCTCACCATCCTGAACGAGGCTGCCCGGCGGGAGAACGGCTCCTGAGGCCGCCGGCTCGGCGGCAAGGAGCTTGAGTCGCTCCTTGCCGAGGAAGGTATAGAGCCCCGGCCAGGGAGAAAACGCGCGCAGCCTTCTTGCGACCTCCTCGGCCGGCGCATTCCAATCCACCTCGCCGTCCTCGCGGCGAAGCGGCCGGCTGAACGTCGCCTCCCCCCTCTGGGGCACCGGCTCGAGGACTCCCCGCTCGAGCCCTCGCAGCGTCTCGACGAGAAGCGACGCCCCTTCGAGCGACAGCCGGCGCGAGAGCAGCCCCGCGTCGTCCGACGGGCGGATCGGCACGCGGCGCGCGAGATAGAGCGGCCCGGCGTCGAGCTCCTCGACGACGCGCATCGTGACGACGCCGGTCTCGGAATCCCCGGCGAGCAGGGCCGCCTGGACCGGCGCGGCGCCCCGGTGCCGGGGAAGGAGCGACGCGTGCACGTTGACGAACCCGAGCCGCGGCACGGCCAGGATCTCGGCCGGCAGGATCCTCCCGTAGGCGACGACGACGCCGACGTCGGGGGCGATTTGCTCGAGCCGCGCCTGGAATTCCCGGTTCCCCCGCAGGCGCTCGGGCTTCGCGACCTCGAGACCGGCGCTCTCGGCCCGGACCGCCACGGGCGAGGGCATCGGGTTCGAGTGGCGCCCGACCGGCCGGTCCGGCTGCGTGACGACGAGCGGGATCTCCGCCAGGGAGAGCAGCGCCTCGAGCGAGGGCACGGCGAATTGCGGCGTGCCGAAGAAGACGGCCTTCATGACCGGGGTCCGGAGTCCGGTGCTCGGTGCCCGGTGTCAGATGAGCGGGCCAGGCGCGCCCCCGCTGGAGGGCTCCTCCGATCCGGACACCGGAAACCGGTCACCGGACACCGGCCCTTCGTGCCTCAGTTTCCAGAGCGCCCGCGCCGAGACCAGGCCCGACGCCGCGAAGAAGACCAGAGCGAGCCCGCTCGCGATCCCGAAGACGATCCAGACGCGCGGCCAGCGCCGCTCCCAGCCGAAGAGGAAGACGGGCAAGAAGATCAGGAAGGCGTAGAGGGCCGCGAGGATCGAGCGCCGCAGCTCGTGCTGCCGGTCGACCGGCGGATCGAGGAAGCCGAGCCCTTTCGCGGCGCGGTACACCAGGTACGCGGCGGCGGGCGAGGCCAGGATCGCCGCGAGCAACAGCAGCGACACCCTGCTCATCGCGGCTGCCGGTCCACTTCCTCGAAGTAGTCCTCCGAGACCAGCACCTCTCGGGGCCTGGATCCCCGCGGCGGGCCGAGCAGGCCGTCGCGGGACATCATGTCGATGAGCTTCCCGGCGCGGGAGAAGCCCACGCCCATGCGGCGCTGCAGGAAGGAGATCGAGGCCATTTTCTCGCGCACCACCAGCCGCGCCGCCTCGTCGTAGAGCGGGTCGGTCTCGTCTCCCGCCTCGTCGCGCTCGACGACCTCCTCGCGGTCCTTGACGATCGCCTCGTCGTACTGCGGCTTGGCCTGCCTTCTCAGGAACTTGACCAGCCCGGCGGTCTCCTGAACCGACACGAAGGCCCCGTGCACGCGCCTCAAGCGCGAGGTCCCGGGCGGAAGGAAGAGCATGTCGCCGCGCCCGAGAAGCCGCTCGGCGCCGTTGCCGTCGAGGATGACACGCGAGTCCACCTTGGAGGAGACCTTGAAGGCGATGCGCGACGGGAGGTTCGCCTTGATGACGCCCGTCAGGACGTCGGTCGACGGCCGCTGTGTGGCGACGACCAGGTGGACGCCGACGGCGCGCGCCTTCTGCGCGAGGCGCACGACCGACTCCTCGACCTCCTTGGGCGCCATCATCATCAGGTCCGCGAGCTCGTCGATGACGATGACGATCAGGGGCATCGGCTCGAGCTTCAGGTCCGGATCGTCCGGGTGCTGGGCCCGGACCCGCGCGAGCGTCTCGGGGTCCTTGATCGCGGCGTTGTACTGCTCGACGTTTCGCACCTGGCCCACGTCCGAGAGCGTCTGGAAGCGCTCGTCCATCAGGTTGACCGCCCACTTCAGGGCGTTGGCGGCCTTCTTGGGGTCCGTGATGATCGGGGTCGCCAGGTGCGGCAGGTTCTCGTAGATCTCGAGCTCGACCATCTTCGGGTCGATCAGGATCAACTTCACCTGGTCGGGCCGAGACTTGTACACGATCGAGGTGATGAGGGCGTTCAAGCCCACGCTCTTGCCCGATCCCGTCGTGCCGGCGATCAGGAGGTGCGGCATTCCCCGCAGGTCGTCCACGACCGGCTCGCCGTGGATGTCCTTGCCGAGCGCGAGCGTCAAGAGCGACGGCGAGCTCTGGAACTTCTCCGACTCGATGACGTCGCGCATCGCGATGATCTCGCCGCCGCCGGGGTTCGGGACCTCGATGCCGACACTGGCCCGTCCCGGCAGGCGCTCGATCCGGATCGACTCGGCGGAGAGCGCGAGCGCGAGGTCCTCCGAGAGCCCCATGACCTGGTTGACCTTGATGCCCGCGGCCGGCCGGAACTCGTAGGTCGTGACGACGGGACCCGGGTGGTACTCCGCGACTTCCCCCTCGACGCCGAACTCGGCGCACTTGTCGGCGATCAGGCGCCCGGTCTCCGCGAGCAGTTTCCGGTCCACGGCGCCCGTTCCTTCGCGCTTCTCGAGAAGCGAGACCGGCGGATACGTGTATCCCTCGACCACCAGGGGGAGGCTCTGCTGCGGATCGGGCTTCTTCTTCGGCGCCGCAGGCGCGGCCGCCTTCACCGGCTTCGGAGCCGCCGGCACGGTGATCTTCTTCAAAGAGAACTTTCCCTCGCCCGGCTTCTCGGCCAGAAACGGGGGCGGCTCCTCCTCCCGCGCGAAAGGGACCTCCTCGAGCGAGATCCCGTCTCGCTTGGACTTCTCCAGGTGCTTGGCCACGACCGAGCGGCGCAGGCGCTCCTTGGTGCGCTGGTCGCGGCGGCGCGCCCACCGCACGGTCAGCCGGCCGAGAAGGCCGACCATCCGGACACGGAGGCCGAGAAACACCTCGCCGAGCGATACCTGTGTAGCCAGCGGAACGGCCAGCAGCGCCAGCGCCACGACGAGAAGCAGCGACCCCGTCGCGCCGAAGCGGGCCCTTGCCGTCTCGCCAAGGGCCCGCCCGACGACGCCGCCCGTCTCCATCTCCGTGCCGAACAGGAGGCGCCGCCCGAAGAGAAGATCCAGAAGCGACGGCACCGAGAGAAAGATCAGCACGACGCCCGCCGCCTTCGAGCCTGGATTCTCGACCGGACGCTGCCAGAAGCGGCGCCAGCCCCAGTAGGCGAGGGCGAGCGGCGCTCCCCAGGCCGCGAGCCCCAGCAAGGCGTACAGCGCGGCCGAGAGCGAGGCCCCGAACCCCCCGATCCAGTTGCGGGGCGCGGCCGGCTCTCCCGTCGTCAGAGAGAAGAGGTTCGCGTCATGGCTGTCGTAGGAGGCAAGCGACAGGGCCGTCAAGATCCCCGCCAGAATCAGAAAGATTCCGAGCGCCTCGCTCGCCCACCGGCTGCGCAGAAAAGAGCCTGTCTTCAAGCGTCCTTCATTATCGGACGGAATCGGACGCGCCGCCACCCGGCCCGTGCTCGGGCAGGCAGTTTCCTCAGCGCCTCAAAGTGAACGTGATCGTCACGGTAAGAAAGACCTGGACCGGCTTTCCGTGGAGGCGCGCCGGTTTGTAGCGCCAGTGTGAGACCGCAGCGAGGGCGGCAACCTCGAGGCGCTCGTCGTGCCCCTTGATCGTTCGAAGCTCCCCGACGCAGCCATCCCGGACGATGACGGCCTCCAGAATCAGAACGCCTTCTTGTTGGTCTTGACGCGCGGTCTCGGGGTACTTGGGCTCGACCTTCTCCTCGAGTATCGGCGGCTCGATGTCGCCCTCGACGCGTTGGACCTCCAGCTCCTTCGCGGCGGCCGGACGATTTGCTACGGATGCTTCGTCGAGGACGCCGATGCAGTCGCGCCCGAAAGAGGTGACGAGCAGCTCCGGTCGGTTCTTGATCGGGAAGCTGGTCGGTGGGGCCAGGCTAAGAAGGATGAGGCTCGTCGAGGCGCGCTCACAGTCCTTCGACGATCCGAAATCTTGGACAACGGACACCCGGAGCGGCCGCCCCTCCACGTTGTACCGGACCTCGGCCGCTCCGATCGCTTTCCGCCCGGCGCGACATCCGCTGACAACCAGGAGATCGGCCGCGAGGCCGGGCGGAAGGTTCGCCACTGTCCGTGCCACGAGCGCGTCATCAGAGGGGCGTTCGATCCCGGCATCTCGATTTCGGGTTGGATCCCAGAAAGGCGCCATCTTGCCGGATCGCTCGGGGCTGATCCCGTGTCTTCGATTGTAGCGCGCCCTTGCCGCCTCGCGCTCCTTCGTCGTAAGCAGGGCCACGACTGCACTGCCCGGCTCGATTCTGTCGACGCCGCTCGAGTTCGACCTGCCGAGAGAAGCGATCCAGGCCTCGTCTTCCACGGCGGCGTCACCGGCCAGCCTCCGGAGAAGCTCGAAGGGGAACGCCGAGTCCGACCCGGCGCCCGCAGGAGGCGGAAGGCGGGCGAGCTCCTTATCGACAACACGTTTGGCGGCGCCGCGCTCGACGAGGTACCACGCCGTCGTCGCAGCGACTGCAGCCGAGGGGGACTTGAGCGCCGTATCCAGGACGGCCCGCTTCAGTTCGATGTCCGCCTTCGCCGCCGCCCGGAGAAACGCTGCCCAATTGACGTCGTCCGCCAGGGCACGCAGGGCCACGAGATCGAAGTTCTCTTTCGCGCCCCGGGACGCGATGAGAAGCAGATCGGCGCGATACACTTCGCCGAGGGAATCCGGCGGGCTCGAGAGAATCTCGATCAGCGCCGAGGGACCGCGAACCCTGGCCAGAGTCTCGAGGAGAGCGCCCTCGAGGTTCCCGCCGAATCGGTTCGCCGCTTCGGCGAGCTTTGAGTCGGTTGCCGGGCCTCCGAGAGCGGCCATAGCCCGGATCTCCTCGCGGGCCGCCTCCGGGCTTTCCTCGGTCGCAAGCGCCTGGGCGACATCCGGAAGAACGGCCTTGACGAACCCGGTATGCGCCACCCGCGCGGCCGCGGCCCGGGTCTCTGGGCGAGAATTTCTCAGGGCGGCGGCCAGCCGTTGGGCGACGGCGGGCTCGGCCGAGTATTGGACGAGCAGGCCGACCGACCCCGGGGAGACGGGAGCCGCCAGCAGCTTCTCCAGTTCGGAGGCGGGGACCGGGACGGCTAGCATCAGGAGCAGAATGCCTGGGAGCGTCCGATCGGCGCGCATCCGCAAACCTTCCAAAGTCTACCCCTCCTGTCGGATTTGACGTTAGATTCCGATGCGGTGAACGACAAGAAGCGCATTCTCTTCCTCTGCACCGGCAACGCGGCGCGAAGCCAGATGGCCGAGGCGCTGGCGCGCCTCGACTGGGCCCATGCGCTGGAGCCGGTCTCCGCCGGCTCGCGCCCCACGGGCTGGGTCCATCCCATGGCGATCCGCGTGATGGAGGAGCTCGGCTTCTCGATGGAATATGCCACCTCGAAGCCCGCCGAGGAGTTCCTCGAGGTCGAGTTCGACGCCGTCATCACCGTCTGCGACTCGGCGGCGCAGGACTGCCCGACCTGGCCCAACGCGAGGCGCGTCGAGCACTGGTCGATCGAGGACCCGTCTTTCGTTCCGGGAGACCCGGGAGCGCGCTATGGGCGCTTCCTCGAGACCCGGGACGAGCTGCGCCGGCGGATTCAGGAGCTGGCCGAGGAGCTGCTCGGCGAAACGGTCAAGACCGAAGACTAAGCCCGACGGCGGGTCCGCCGCAGCGCTGCGCCGACCATCAAGGCCGCGACGAAGCCGATTCCGACGCCCGCTCGAAGCGCCGTCGGCTGGTAAGCGAGCGCCACGCGATGGCGCCCGGCGGCAACGGCGAGGGTCATCGGCTCACCGGGGCGGTCCGCGAGCACCGCCTTCGCGCCGTCGATTCGCGCCGTCCAGCCCGGAAAGTACGGGTCGGCCACGCGCAGCCGGCCGGCCGCCTGCGCGTGGATCTCGATCTGCCAGAGGCCCGGGGCGCGCTCGACGACGGTGGCGGAGCCCGGCCCTTCCAGCCGCACCCGCGGCTTGACGCGGCGATTCCGAAGGAGCCGACCGTCGGGACCCGAGTAGACCTCCTCGAGATCGAGCCCCTTTCTCGCGTTCAACTCGCTCGCGCCGAAGGCGAACTGGGGCGGAAGCAGCAGGTACTTCACGTTCCATTCGTCGAGCGCCTCGCCGCCCGGCGCGAGGTCCCACGGCTCGATCGCGTCTCTCTGGGTGGGCAGATCGGCGAATTTCCCGATCGCGGCGCGCCGGCGCCGCCAGGCGGCAGGGCCGAGAGCGTCGTATCCCCGCAGGTCGTCCAGGGCGTAATCGGTCGCGCTGTTCGGCGAAAGAACCGTGTGCAACGGGAGCACGCGAAAGACTTCTCTGTCTGCCTCGAGCCTGGCGAGGAGCGGTGTCGTCGGGGCGATCTGAGACGCCGGGGTGACGCCGTGGACGCCGCGAGCCGCGAGGAGAAGCTCGGCGACGGCGATGACCGCCAGACCGCTCGCCGCGAGCGAAGCGAGGCGGCCTCGCGGCTCGAGCCGCTCTCTTACGCGGTCGAGCCCCGCCGACGCGATCACGCCAAGCGCGAGCGGGAGGAGCAGCAGGAACCGAGTCCAGTACACGGGTGTCGCCAGCGCGAGGACGCGCGAGAGAGGGTTGTCGTAGACGACGGCGGGAAGAATCGCCGCGACGATTGCCCAGAAGCGGATCTCCCGGTCCCGGCGAGCCGCCCAGAGGCCGGCCGGAAGAAGCAGCAGCACGACGACCGACACGGTCGCCGCCGCCTCGATGACGTTCGAGCCGGCGAGTCGGGGCTCGAGGAACCGGAGCAGGTCGCGCGGCGCAAGGACGAAGGGACGCCGGCCTTCTCCCAGCCGCGCGGCCGAGTTGCGGAAATATTCGGCGAAGGGCAGGAGCATCGGCGCGGCGAGGCCCGCGCCCAGGACGGCGCCGCCGGCCGCGAACAGAAGGCCGCGCCCTCCAGGGCGCGACGCGGCCAGGACGGCCGCGGCGAGCAGCGCGACCATGAGCGCCGTCTCCGGGTGCCCTCCCGAAAACACGAGAAACGTCGAGAGCGCGAGACCCGCCATCGCGCGCGGCGATCGGTCCCGGGCCGCGCGCCGCGCGAAGAGAAGCACGAGCGGCGCCGGAGCCGCCGAGAGCGCCAGCGGATGCTCGAGCCAGGCGACGAACGGTCCCGCGAGGGCGAACGCCGCGGCGCCGAGCGCGGAGGAGATTCTCGATCTCCCGAGCTCGCGCAGGAAAGCGAAGGCTCCCGCGGCGGCGACCAGGATCCGCGCGAGAAGAGAAAGGTTCCATCCTGGATCGGCGCCAAGCAGAAGAACCGGCCAGGCGAGCGGCGAGAGAAGCGCGGACTGCGCGTTTCCGAGAAGCGGCACTCCCCCGTCCTGGTGTGGGTTCCAGAGCGGGAGCCGCCCTTGCGCGAGCTCCCGGCGCGCGAGCCGCAGCCACGGCACGAACTGCCAGACCGGGTCCGAGAGCGCCGGCGCCTGGATCCGGCGCTCGGGAAAGACGGGCGCCCAGGGAGCGCGCGCCGACTTGATGTCGCTCGAGAGCAGGAGCCCCCGATGCATCCCGAGCCAGAAGAAGACCAGGGCTCCGAAGGCGGCAAGCGCCGTTGCCCCGAGGACCTTCCCCGGCGAGGATGCCCTATCGGTTTTCGTCGTAGGCCGCGGCCGCGTTGTCCTTGAAGCGGTCCTTGTAGCCGCCGTAGTCCTTGTAGGCCGGCAGGTCCACGTCCTTGAGGAAGTCCTCCTTCGACTTGCCGGCCGCCTTCGCCTTCGCCGCCGCGTCCACGACGTCGGCGACGTACTGGCGGAAGGCCTTGAGACCCGCGAGGTCCGACACCTCGCCGTGCCCGGGAATGACCTTGACGTCGGCAGGCACGCGCGCGAGCACCCTGTCGAGCGCCGCGACGTAGCCGCGGGCCGAGCCGCCGCCCTTCACGTCGATGAAGGGGATGACCTTGTTGAAGAAGTCGTCGCCCATGTGGAGCACCTTCGCCTTCTCGAAGTAGACGACGCTGTCGCCGTCGGTGTGCGCGGGCGGCAGGTGCCAGATCTGGATCGTCTCGCCGCCTCCCGGGTGGATCCGCAGCTCCGAGTCGAAGGTCAGGACGGGGGCCGGGATCTCCTCGACCTTGACCTTGCCCGCCCACTCGAGCTGGTCCTGGAAGAACTTCGCCATCTCGGCGTTGCCCGACTTGCGGGCGTTCTCCAGCATCGCCGGGTAGTCGCGCTTGATCGTCTCGGGAGACGCCAGCATCCGGGTGCGGACGTTGTCCTGCGCGATGATCATCGCGAAGTTGCGGAAGACCTCGTTTCCGCCGACGTGGTCGCCGTGGTAGTGCGTGTTGATGAGGAACTTGATCGGCTTGTCGGTCACCTTCTTGATCTCGGCCACGATCCCCGGCGCCAGGTCCTTGAACTGCGAGTCGATGACGGTGACCGCATCCGGGCCGACGAAGAAGCCGACGTTGCCGCCGCGCCCGTAGAGGGCGTAGACGTCGCCGCCGAGCGGCTGGACGCGAAAGACCGTGTCGGGCGGCCGCTCGTGGTGGTCGGGAGTCGGTTTCGGCGCCGGGGCCTGCGCGGCCGCGGCGAGCCCGGAGAGCAGGGCGATTCCGGCGAGGGCGACCGGTCGTCTCATGAGGATCCTCCGTTGGCAGGGGACTCTACTTCGGGCGCGGCGGATCTCCAAGACGGCGGCGCCGATAGAATGGCGCGCGCATGAAACGCCCCCGCATTCTCTCCGGCGTGCAGCCGTCTGGAAAGCTCCACCTCGGCAACTACTTCGGTGCGATCCGCCAGCACATCGCGTTGCAGCAGGAGGGCGAGTGCTTCTTCTTCATCGCGGACCTGCACGCCCTGACGACGATCCAGGATGCGCCGGCCTTGCGAGAGAACGTCCGGGCGGTGGCGCTCGACTACCTCGCCCTCGGCCTCGATCCCGAGAAGACCGCCTTCTTCCGGCAGTCGGACATTCCCGAGGTCACGGAGCTCGCCTGGATCCTCGCGACGGTCACCGGAATGGGACTCCTCGAGCGGGCGCATTCCTACAAGGACAAGCTCGCGCGCGGCCTCGCACCGTCCGTCGGCCTCTTCACGTATCCGGTTCTGATGGCGGCCGACATCCTCATCTACAGGTCCAACCTCGTTCCCGTCGGCCAGGACCAGGTCCAGCACATCGAGATGACCCGCGACATGGCAGGCTACTTCAACCAGACATTCCGGAAGGTGTTCCCGCTTCCGGAGCATCGCCTGGACAAGGAGCCCGTGGTCCCGGGGATCGACGGGAAGAAGATGAGCAAGTCCTACGGCAACACGATCGAGATCTTCGCGGAGGGCAAGGCCCTGCACTCTTCGGTGATGCGCATCGTGACCGACTCGACTCCCGTCGAGGCGCCCAAGGATCCGGGCAAGGACAACGTCTTCGCCCTGTACTCCCTCTTTGCGACCGAGGCGGAGAGGGAAGATCTGGCCAGAATGTACCGCGCGGGAGGATTCGGCTACGGCGAGGCCAAGAAGATGCTGATCGCGAAGATCGACGGGCATTTCGCCGAGGCCCGGGAGAAGCGCAAGAAGCTCGCCTCCGACCCCGCCGTCGTGGACGCGACCCTGGCCCGCGGCGCCGAAAGGGCCCGGGCGCTCGCGCTCGAGACGATGCGAGAAGTTCGGGAGGCGACGGGACTGCGGTAATCTCCGGAAGGCCGCTTACGCCCGATTTACGCTAGACTCCTTCCCCATGGTCCGGCCGGTCTCCAACCCCCCGAACCCATGGGAATCCGTCCACGCGGAGTGGCTGGGCGAACCTCCCGAAGCGACGCTCGAGATCTTCGAGGAGGATGCTCGATCGATCGTCGCGGAAAACGACAGCCCCGACGTCGGCTTTCGGTTCAGCGTCAACCCGTATCGAGGATGTTTTCATGCATGCGCCTACTGCTACAGTCGCCCGAGCCACCAGTACCTGGGCTTGGGCGCCGGGACGGACTTCGAGCGAAAAATCGTCGTCAAGGTCAACGCGCCGGAGCTCCTGCGCCGGGAACTCGCGAGGCGCTCCTGGGAGGGCGAGACGATCGTCTTCTCCGGCAACACCGACTGCTACCAGCCGCTCGAGGCGAGCTACGGCCTGACCCGAGGGTGCCTCGAGGCCTGCGCCGAGGTGGCGAACCCCGTCGCCGTCATCACCAAGGGGGCCCTCGTCCGGCGCGACGTGGACCTGCTCGCGCGGATGGCCCGGGAGACGCCGGTCTCCGTGACGCTCTCGATCGCGTTTGCCGACGATGGCGTTTCGCGGCGCCTGGAGCCGGGCACCTCCCCGCCTTCGCAGCGCTTCGAGACGCTGCGGATCCTCTCGGAGGCGGGAATCCGCGCCGGCATTTCGATCGCGCCGATCATTCCGGGCTTGAACGACAGCGACATGGCGGAGCTGCTCGAGCGAGCCAGGGCGGCCGGCGCCCGGTTCGCCTTCCAGACGCTGCTGCGCCTGCCGGCCGAAGTGCTGCCGGTCTTCGAGGAGCGGCTCGCAGAAACCTTTCCCGGCCGGGCGCGCAAGGTCCTCCATGCGATCGAAGACGTCCGCGGAGGCAAGCGCAACGAGAGCGCCTTCGGCAAGCGGATGCGCGGGGTGGGGCCCCGCTGGGACGCGATCGAGGCCCTCTTCGAGGCGCAGTGCCGGCGCCTCGGCTTGAACGCGCGAGAAGATTCGGACTTGCCCTCCGGCTTCCGCCGCCCGGGAGCCCAGGCGGATCTCTTTCCGGAGTGACGGCGAGATCCGCTTCTTCGGGACTCGGCTGCCTGAAGCCCGTCAGATCTTGCAGCTCGCGAGGCCCCGCTTCTCCAGGTACCGCTGGTGGTACTCCTCGGCGCGCCAGAAGGTCGGAGCTGGAGTGATCTCCGTCACGATCGGCCGGCGGTAGCGCCCGCTCTTTTCCAGCCGGTCGCGGGACGCGACGGCCGCGTCGCGCTGCGCCGGGCCGTGGAAGAAGATCGCGGACCGGTACTGCGTCCCGATGTCGGGGCCCTGCCGGTTCAACTGTGTCGGGTCGTGGTTCTCCCAGAAGACGTTCAGCAGGTCCTCGTACGAGACGCGCGAGGGGTCGTAGGTCACCTCGACGACCTCCGCGTGCCCCGTTTCGTCGGAGCAGACGTCGCGGTACGTGGGGTTGGCGAAGTTGCCGCCCGCGTAGCCGACCGCCGTCTCCAGGACCCCGGGCACCTGGCGAAACGCCGCCTCGACCCCCCAGAAGCACCCTGCCCCGAACGTCGCCTTTTCCGTCGCATTCTCCATTCGCCGTCTCCCTTTCTCGGATGCCGCCCCCCGCCGCCGGGTTTCGAGCGCGGCGCCGTGCACAACGGAAAAACCGCCGGTGCTCTTCCCGCGGCCGCTCCGGCGCTGGCGGGTTATAGACTCCGGCCGAAGACGCGGCCGGACCCGTCTCGCGGCGTCCGGCGGGAGGGGATCGGACGAGCATGACGGCGCGGCGCTGGATCGAGTATCTCGTCGCGATCCTCGTTGGCAACGCGCTCTACTTCCTGGTCCTCTACCCCGGGCTGCCGAGAGCCCTCCAGCACCAGCCGTTCCGGTTCGACGCCGGCCTGCTGCTCGACTTTCTCGTCTGCGTCCTGGTCTACGTCGTCATGCGCATGGCCGTCGCCTATGCCCGCCGCTCCAACGAGCGAGCCTGACCGGGCGGAACCGTCCTCCTAAACCACGACCGGAACGATCACGGGGCGCACGCCGAACACCCGGCGACAGGCCCGCTTGGCCGCGAGAGCCGTCTCGGCCCTCATCCAGTCGGTATCCGCGCGCTCCTCCTCGGTCGCGCGCGCCAGCACCGCGGCGACCGCGCGCCCGACCTCCCCGGCGAGCTCTCTCTCGGGCGCCGCGACGCCCCGCGCCACGACCGAGACCTCGCCTCGCGGATCGGCGGGAAGGAGCACGACGACGAAGCCCTCCTCCGCCATCTGGCGCCGGTCCTTGACCACGCCGGGCTCGACCATCTCGGGCCGGGAGTCGAGGTAGATCCGCCCGGCCGGAACCGCCCCGCGCTCGACCGAGGCCTCCCCGTCGGAGAGCACCAGGCGGTCGCCGTTGTCGAGAAGGTGGATGCGCTCTCGGGGCAGGCCGCGCTCGGCGGCCACCTCCGCCGCCGCGGCGAGCATCCGACGATCGCCGTGGACGGGCAGGACGTGCCGGGGCCGCGCGAGATCCAGCCAGTCGGCAAGGTCCTCGCGGTGGGCATGCCCCGAGACGTGCAGCGGCGGCTCGGCCTCGCGCAGGACCCGCACGCCTCGGCGGGCCAGGTGATCGGCGACCCGGTTGACAGACCGCTCGTGGCCGGGAATCGTGCGCGACGAGAAAAGGACGAGGTCTCCGGGCGAGAGCTTCAAGTCCGTGTGCTCGTCGAGGGCCAGACGCGAGAGCGCGGAAAACGGCTCGCCCTGGCTCCCGCCCACGAAGCAGAGGAGGCGCGACGGCGGCTCCAGGGCGAGATCGGGCGCCGCCACACGACGGCCCGCGGGCAGCCGCAGCCTTCCGAAGCGCTCGGCGATCTCGCTGACCGTGCGCATGCTGCGCCCGAGGAAGGCAACGCGACGGTCGAGCGCGAGCCCGGCTTCGGCCGCCTGCGAGATGCGCGCGACATGGCTCGAAAAGGTCGTCAGGACGATTCGCCCGGAGGCGCCGAGGAAGGCCTTCGCCAGGCCCTGGCCCGCCAGCCGTTCGGAGGGCGCGTGTCCCGGCCTCTCGGCGTTGGTCGAGTCGATCAGGGCGAGGTCCACTCCCGATCCCACCGCCGCCGCAATCGCGTCCCGGTCGGTCCACTCGCCGTCGGGCGGATCCGTGTCGAGCTTGAAGTCTCCCGAGTGGAGGATCTTCGCTCCCTGCGTCTCGATCAGGATCGCCGCGGAATCGGGGACCGAGTGCGAGACGCGAAAGAAGGAGAAGGCGAACTCGCCGGCCTGCATCCTCTCGCCGCCGCGAATCTCGTGCAGGCGCGCCATCGAAGCCTCCGACTCGGCCAGCCGTCTCTTCGCGAGCGCGAGCGTGAACGGAAGGCCGTAGACGGGCGCTTCGCACCACTCGCGCAGGAGCGGCAGCGCGCCGATGTGATCTTCGTGCCCGTGGGTCAGGAGGACGGCCTCGATCCGCTCGCCGCGCAGGGAGGAAAGATCGGGAGCGATGCGGTCGATGCCGGGGAACGTCTCGTCCGGGAAGGAGACGCCGATGTCCAGGAGCAGGCTCGAGCCGCGCCCGCGCAGCCAGAGCACATTCTTTCCGAACTCCCCGACGCCTCCGAGCGCGACGATCTCGAGCCCGCTCACGTCGCCTTCCGCGAAGCGTCCTGCGGGACCCGCCGGGAGAGCTCGAGGTAATCCTCGAGGGAGAGCTCCTCGGCCCGCGCCCTGGCACTTTTTCCCATCGCGGTGAGCGCCTGCTCCCATCCGGCGCGCGGCCCGATCGCCGAAAGGGCGTTGGCGAGGGTCTTGCGCCGGCTGCGGAAGCCGAGCGACGCCAGCGCGAGCGCGCGCCGGCGCAGGGTCGCGTCGAGGCCCGATCCCCGCGGCGACAGCTCGAGCACGCTCGACACCACTTTGGGTCGCGGCCGGAACGCGGACGGGGGCAGATCGAAGAGGACCCGCGCCCGCGCGAACGCGGCCGTACGGACCGAGAGATAGCCGTAGCCCTCGCCGCCCGGCCGGGCCGCAAAGCGGCGCGCGACCTCGCGCTGCACCGTCGCGACACAGCGGGAAACCGCTTCGGGCTCCTCGATCGCGCGGGACAGGATGGGAGTCGCGGCGTTGTACGGAAGGTTCCCGACCAGCACCGCCGGGCCGCTCCAGCCGGCCTCGGCCAGCCACCGGGAGAACGGCTTTTCCAGCACGTCGCCCCGGAGCACGGCGACTCGCGCGTTCCCCGCAAACTCCCGGGAGAGGGCCTCCGCCCGCAGCGGATCGATTTCCACGGCGACCAGCCGCGGCCCCCGCTCCGCGATCGAGCGGGTCAGCGCGCCTTCGCCGGGACCCACCTCGAGGACCGTGTCCTGCGGGCCCAGCCGGGCCGCCTCGACGATGCGCTCGGCCGTCTCCGGAGCCGCCAGGAAGTGCTGGCCCCAGCGTTTTCGTGCCGGCAACCGCCGCCCCGCCGCGGCGGTCGGCCGGCGTTCCGGGCTCGCAGCGGGTCTTGCGGGATCGGCGTCCCGAGGCACGCCGGCGAGGGTATCAGATGGTAAAATTTGAGCATTCAAGGCGCTCCCGTGCTGCAAGTCCTGACCCTCGAGAACCGGCGGCTCGAGAACTTTCTCGAGCGTCACAAGGCTTACTACACCTACTCGGGCGAGATCGAGATCGACCGGTTCCTGCGCGAAATCCTCCAGAAGGCCAACGAGTTCGTTCCTTCCGAGGCCGGCTCGATCCTGCTCGACGACCCGCTGACGAAAAACTCCGACGACCGGCTGGAGAACGAGCTCGTCTTCATCGCCGCATTCGGCGGCAGCGCGGAGCGGCGCCTGGCCAAGCGAATGCCGGCGCGCACGGGGATCGTCGGGCACGTCTACGCCACCGGCGTCGCCTACATGACCGACGACGTCGTGTCGGATCCCTTCTTCTATCCCACGCTCGACCTCGGCGACGGCTTCGAGACCACGTCGATCCTCTGCGTTCCGATCCGGATCGAGGCCTCCGTCTGCGGCGTGCTGGAGCTGGTCAACCGCAACGGCCCCGGCGGATTTCGCGACAAGGACCGGCGCCTGCTCGAGATCTTCGCCGACTACGCCTCGATCTCGATCCAGAACCTGCTCGACGCGCGGCGCGCCTACGAGGTCGCCAAGCGCGACGGCCTGACCGGCCTTTACAACGAGCGCTACCTGCACCTTCGGCTGACCCAGGAGCTGTCCCGGATCAGCCGCGACGGCGGGGACCTGTGCGTGATCTTTCTCGACCTGGACAACTTGAAGCTCGTCAACGACCACCACGGGCACCTGGCGGGCAGCCAGGTCCTGCGCGAGGTCGGCTACCTCCTGAAGCGAACGGTCACCGACGAGCGCGCGACGCTGACGCGATACGGCGGCGACGAATTCGTGCTGATCCTGCCCGGGCATTCCCTGCGCGACGGGGTGCAGGCGGCCGAAGGGATCCGCGAGGCGATCCGCGGGGCGACGTTTCTCTCGCGTCCCTACGGGTTCAACGAGCCGGCCCTGAACCTGCACGGCCAGATCACCGCGTCGCTCGGCGTCTCCTCGATCCGCTCGCACGCCACACCCGCGGCTTCCGTCGAGCAGCAGAAGAACGAGCTGCTTCGCTCCGCGGACGCGGCGCTCTACCGCGCCAAGCAGCACGGCAAGGACCGATCGGCCGCGGCCGAGCCGGAAGACCGACGCGTCCCGGCCGTCCTGCTGTCCTGACGGTCCACTTCTCGAGGCCACGGCCCGTCGCAAGAGCGGCTCCCGCGGGGTTGGAAGTCGTCCCGAAAAATGGTAGGGTTCCGAGGTTTTGGCTTTTGGCCTTCGGCCGCGAGGTAATCCATGACCACCGTCACCGGCACCGAGCTCTCCCCCAAAAACGTTCTGGACGTCCTGTCGCGCCACATCCTGGTGGACGGCTACCACGTGGTCATGGACATGGAGCGAAGCCGCGGCTCCTATCTGTACGACGCGAGAAGCGACCGCGCGATCCTCGACTTCTTCTCTTGCTTCGCGACGATCCCTGTCGGCTACAACCACCCCAGGATGGAGGACCCGGAATTCCGGGAGGCGCTCCTGCAGGCGGCGCTGACCAAGCCCTCGACGAGCGACATCTACACCGAGCACTTCGCCCGTTTCGTCGAGACGTTCTCGGCGCTCGCCCTCCCGCCCACCCACCGGGACCACCTGTTCTTCGTCGAGGGGGGGACGCTCGCGATCGAGAACACGCTGAAGACGGCCTTCGACTGGAAGGTGCGAAAGAACCTCGCGCGCGGGAAGGGCGAGAAGGGCAAGAAGGTCCTCCACTTCCGCCACGCCTTCCACGGCCGTTCGGGCTACTCCCTGTCGCTGACCAACACCGCCGATCCCCGCAAGACGCAGTATTTCCCCACTTTCGACTGGCCGCGCCTGACCTGTCCGCGCCTCTCCTTCCCCGTGACCGAGGAGGTGATCCGGCAGGCGGCCGCCGCCGAGGACACGGTCGAGAATGAGATCCGCGCCGCCTGCGCCGCCGACCCCGACGACATCGCCGCGCTGATCATCGAGCCGATTCAGGGCGAGGGAGGCGACAACCACTTCCGGCCGGAGCTCTTCCGGCGGCTGCGACGGCTCGCCGACGAGCTCGAGTTCCTGCTGATCTTCGACGAGGTCCAGACGGGAGTCGGCCTGACCGGCTCGATGTGGGCCTGGCAACAGTTCGGGGTCGAGCCCGACATGTTCGCCTTCGGCAAGAAGACGCAGGTCTGCGGCTTCGCCTCGAACCACCGGATCGACGACGTTCCCGACAACGTCTTCAAGGTGTCTTCCCGCATCAACTCGACCTGGGGCGGCAACCTGGTCGACATGGTGCGCTGCGCGAAGTACCTGGAGATCATCACCGAGGACAAGCTGATCGACAACGCCCGCGTGGTCGGCGACTACCTCCAGGCGCGGCTGCGCGAGCTCGCGCAGGAGTTCCCCGGCGTGATGACGAACGTCCGGGGCCGCGGCCTCTTCATCGCCTTCGATCTGCCGGACAAGGCCATGCGCGAGAAGGCCCTTGCCGCCTGCCTCGAGAACGGCCTGATGGCGCTCGCCTCGGGGGTGAGCGCGATCCGTTTCCGGCCGCACCTGATCCTCTCGAAGGACGAAGCCGACGAGGGCGTGAGAAAGGTGCGGCGGGCGCTGACCGCCGCGAAGGCGTAGGGGCCATCGTTGTCAGTTATCAGGTTTCAGTTCAGACGGAGCACTGACAACTGAAGACTGACAACTGACAACTCGATGCTTCGGCGCGCGCTGCTTCTCGGTCTCGCCGCGCTTGCCGTCGCGGCCGCTCTCTTCTACGTCACCCTCCCCGACGTGCGCCCCCTCGCCCGCCGCTGGCCGCAGACGACGGCCTTCATGGAGAGACGCAAGGCCGAACTGGCGCGGCGGGGCGAGAGTCCGCGCATCGAGTGGACGCCGGTCCCTCTCTCGCGCATCGCCCCGGCTCTCCTGCGCGCGGTCGTCGTGGCCGAGGACGCCCGCTTCTGGCAGCACGAAGGAATCGACTGGGGCGCGGTGCGCGAGGCGGCCGAGAAGGACTGGCAGAAGGGCGAGCTCCACCACGGAGCCTCGACCATCACCCAGCAGCTCGCCAAGAACCTGTATCTGTCGCCTTCGCGCACTCCCTGGAGGAAGCTGCGCGAATGGGCGATCGCGCGGCGCCTCGAGAAAGACCTGCCGAAGAAGCGCATTCTGGAGCTCTACGTCAACGTCATCGAGTTCGGCCGGAGGACCTACGGCGCCGAAGCCGCCTCGCGCCGCTATTTCGGGAAGCCCGCGTCGGCGCTCTCGGATTGGGAGGCCGCCACTCTGGCCGCCGTCATCCCGTCGCCTCGGATCTACGATCCGGCGCGGTACCCCCGGCGGGTCGAGCTGCGCGCCCGGCGCATCCTGCGCCGGATGTGAGCCGGAAGCCGCGGCCGGAGAAGCGGCGCGGCGCCGCCCGCCTGTTATCATTTTTCCCAGTCAGAAGGAGAACCCCCTGATGCGAAGCCGCCTCGCCGCGACCGCCCTGGGCGCCGTCTGCGCGCTGACTCTCGCCTGCGGCCAGAAACCCGCCTCGATCCAGGTCTCCCCGACGAAGGTGAAGATCTACGGCATCGAGCGGCCCCTGCGGCTGGTTGCCCGGGTCCTGGACAGGAAAGGCCAGCCCGTGACCGACACGCGGGCGCCTGCCTGGTCCTCCTCCCGGCCGGACGTGGTCGAGGTGGACGCGAGCGGGCGCCTGCTGTCGAAGAAGGAAGGCAAGGCGATGGTGACGGCGTCGCTCGACAAGCTCTCGACACAGGTCTCCGTCGAGGTCCAGGACGTCAAGGTCATCGAGGTCACTCCCCTCGCCGCGCGCCTGGTCGGGCCCCCGGGCACCGCGCTCCCGCTCCAGGCGGTCGTCAAGAACTCGCGCGACGAGCCGGTCCCCATTCCGGTCAGCTGGAGCTCCTCCGACGACAAGATCGCGACGGTCTCGCCGGACGGATTGGTGACCTCCGCGGGCGCGGGCAAGGCCACGATCATCGCGAAGGTGGGCGACCTGCAGACGGCCGCGGAGCTGACGGTCGACCCCAGGATGGTGTCCAAGATCGTCCTGCTGCCCGCGACGGCGCTCGTGCGCGTGGGCGACTCCCAGCACTACCAGGTGACGGTCTACGGCCCCGACGGCAAGGAGATCGAAGGAGCCTCGGCGCGATTCGCCTCGTCCAACCCCGCGGTCGCCTCGGTGGACGCGGCGGGCATCGCCTCCGGCCTGAAGATCGGGGTCGCCACCATCCGCGCTCAGGTCGGCAACCTGACCGCCGAAGCCACCGTGATCGTCAATTGACCGCGCGCGGATGCGGCAGAGCCGCGTCCGCGCCCGAACATCCCCTGCGGCGATAGAATCCCCTCCCAGGCCATGACCGTCCGTCCCCCCGCGGTCGCAGGCGCCTTCTACGAAGGTCGGCGGGATCGCCTCGAGGCGGACGTTCGATCTTTCCTGCCGGCCGACGCCCGCCCCGAGCCCGCGATCGGCGCCATCGTTCCGCACGCGGGCTACGTCTACTCCGGGCCCGTCGCCGGCGCCGTCTACGCGCGCCTCGAGATCCCGCCGGCCGTGATCATCCTCTGCCCCAACCACACCGGGCGCGGCAAGCCGGCCTCGCTCGATCCCTCCGACGCCTGGCGCACGCCGCTGGGAGACGCGCGGGTTGACCGGCGTCTGGCCGGAAGGCTGCTCGAGCTCGCGTCCTCGCTCGAGGAGGACTCGGGCGCGCACGCCCGCGAGCACTCGCTCGAGGTCCAGCTTCCCTTCCTGCAGGTTCGCCGCCCCGACGTCCGGTTCGTCCCGATCTCGATCGGCGCCCACGACCTCGACCTCTGCCGCGAGATCGGCGAGGCCGTGGCGGAGGTCGTCGCGGAAGAGAGGCAACGGCCTCTGATTCTCGCCTCGTCCGACATGAGTCACTACGAGTCGCGCCGCATCGGGCGCGAGAAGGACGACCGGGCGCTCGCCCGCGTGGAGGCCCTCGACCCGGAGGGTCTCTACGCGACGGTGATCGAGGGGCACATCACGATGTGCGGGATCCTTCCGGCGACGGCGCTGCTCTTCGCCGCGCGGAAGCTCGGCGCCGCCTCCGCGCGCGTCGTCGCCCGCCGCGACAGCGGCGACGAGACGGGCGACACGTCGAGCGTCGTGGGTTATGCCGGAGTCGTCGTCGCCTAGATCGCGTCTTCCGTCAGAATCTTCGACGCGGCGCGGCGGATGCCTTCCGCGACGCCGCGCGAGCCGGCCACGACGTTGCCCCGCTCGAGATAGCGGCCGCCGCCGCCGAAGTCGGTCAGCTCTCCGCCCGCCTCCTCGATCAGGACGGCCCCGGCCGCGATGTCCCAGGGCGACAGGCGGAATTCGAAGAAGCCGTCGAAGACCCCGGCCGCGACGTTGGCCAGATCCAGGGCCGCCGAGCCCGCACGGCGGATCGCGCGCGCCTTGAGAAACAGCTCCCGGAAGAGCGCCAGGTACACGTCGATCTTCTCCCGCGAGCGGAAGGGAAAGCCGGTCGCCAGAAACGCGCCCTCGACGCCCGCGCGCTCACTGACCGAGAGGCGCACGCCGTTGCGGAAGGCGCCCGCGCCCCGTTCCCCGGCGTAGAGCTCGCCGCGCAGCGGATCCCACACCACTCCGGCCACGGGCCGCCCGCCTTCGCTCGCCGCGATCGAGACGCACCAGAACGGAAAGCCCGCGATGAAGTTGGAGGTGCCGTCCAGCGGATCGATGATCCAGGTGCGGCGGCTCTCCGCTCCCAGGCCCCGGCCGCCGCCTTCTTCGGCCAGAAAGGCGTCGTCTGGGAACTGCTCCCGGATCGCCGCGATGATGCGCTCCTCGCTCTCGTGATCGGCCAGCGTGACGAAGTCGTTCTGCCTCTTTTCCGAGACGGAGCCCCCGGGCAGCGCCCGCCAGCGCGACATCAGCAACCCTCCGCCGGCGCGGGCCGCGGCGATCGCCGTGTCGAGCAGGCGCGAGCTCATCGCCGCGCTCGTCCCTGCGCGGCCTCTCGCGCAAACCCCGCCGCGATCGCCTTCTCCGAAGGCGTGCCGAGCACGTTGAACCCCGTCTCGCCGGGCCTCGCGTCGCGCCCGTCGGAGAACGCCTTCCACCAGAAGGCTCCCTTCCACCACGGCTCGCCGCCGAGCGCGCGGAACACCGCGGCGATTGCCCGCGCGGCGTCCTCCGGAGCCCGGGGCCGGCCCGAATCCTCGTCGTGCGGGGAGACCCACGAGGCCGAAACCGGCGGGTAGCCCACCTCCGCGAAGACGGCGGGCCTGCCGAACCGGCGCGAGAGACGGGCCACCGGCTCGGCCGCCCGCCTCGCCCCGGCCTCCAGGTCCGCGTCCGAGGCCGACGGGTCCTTCGAGAGCGGGTCGTAGAAGTCGACCCCGATCAGGTCGAGCGCGTCCCAGAAGGGAACCTTCTCGGCGTCCGAGGCCCAGTTGGCGGCGTAGAGAAGGGGCGCTCCGGTCGCCAGACGGACCGCGGCGATCGTCTCGCGCCAGTCCCGATCGCGCGCTTCCGTCCGGGTCAGCTCGGTGCCGACGCAGAAGAGCGCCGCGCCGGACGCCTCGGCCACGATCGCGTGGTGCACGATGAAGCGCCGGTACGCCGCGAACCACGCCTTCCAGTCCTGCTCGCTGCCCATCGCGACGTCTCCGACGAAGACGCGTCCCGGCAGCCAGATCTGCGGCTTGACGAGGGCGCTCAAGCCGACGGCCCTCGCGTCGGACACGGCGCGAACCGTCCCCTCGTCCGTCTCTCCGCGGGCGCTGCGGTGCACGAAGTCGATCTCGGGGCGAGCCGCCTCCGGCGAAAAGGCGAACGGCATGACGGAGATCGAGTTCGCCGACAGCCTCGCGAGGCGCTCGAGCGTCGCGCGCGAACGCGGCGAAGCGTAACCGCCCGAAAGCTCGTTGGCCATGGCGTAGGAGATGCCTCGCAGGAAGCCCGCGGGCGCCGTCCGCCTGGGCGGCGGCGCCGGGTTTTCGCGGTGGGCACGCTCTCGCCAGCGATGGAGCGCGGCGGCGAGCGCCCCGTCGGGCTCGAGCAGCTTCTTTCGAAGTGCCCTTTCCCCTTCGAGCCGGCCGCCGGCCTCGAGCCACGCCGCCGCGGCTCCCACGGCGAGAACGGGCGAGACCTCGCCGCCGTCCCGCAGGACTTCCTCGACCGAGGGCTCGGCTCCGGCCCGGGCCAGGAAGGCGGAGAAGCCCGCGACCTCCCGGCCCCACCACCGGCCGCAGGCCCGGGCGCCGAGGGCCAGAAGCAGCATCGGCCGCTCGGCGAGCCTGGGCTCCTCCGCCGCCAACGCCGCGGCCGCGAGGACTGGAGTCACCAGGTCCGGCTGCCGCGGCGACGAGACGTCCAGATCGACCCTCAGACCGCGCCCTTCGCGGGCGAGGTCGGCCGGACGGGAGGAGCCCGTGCCGCGCGCCTTCGTCTCGGCGTCGGGAAAGAGACGCACGGAAAGAGGAGCCGCCAGGCGGCCCTTGCCGAGAAACCCGGCGAGGACCGGCCGCCAGAGGGCCGCCGCGCCGCGCTCGGACTCGCGGAAGAGCCATCGCACCCCGTCTCTCTCCTCCGAGCGCAGCGACCTCAAGAATTCCTCGCGCGAGGCGATCTCGTCGCGGTCGGAGGCCCGGTCGATCGAGAGACTCGCGCCGGCGCGCCCGAATCGGCCCTGCTTGGACAGCTCGCCGGAGACGACACGGTAGTCGGCGGATTGCTCCTCCCACCGGAAGATCGCCCGGGCCGATAGCCTCAGGACCGCGCGGGCGCCATTCCCGAAGACGAAGCTCACGCCGGCAGCGCCCGGGTCGGCAAGCGCCATGGCGTCGTTCGGGTGGCGGTAGGCCCGGCCGTCGAAGACGAAACCGTTCCGCTCGAGGCGCACCGGAAACCGCTCGAGCCGGCGACGGTAGGAGCTCGAGGCCGGCAGCAGCGACAGGAAGACGGCCTCCGCTCCCGGAGGCACGGGAGCCGATTCGGGGCCGATCTCGAGGAGGATCCCCTGCCGCCTCGCCCAGCCCGCGACGCGCTCGAGCTCCGGACCGGGTGAAAGGCCGGGCGCCACGCGCAGCGCGACGCGGCGGCCTCCGCTTCCCGCGGCGAAATCCGCGGAAAGGAGCAGAAGGGAGGCGAGCAAGAGGATCGGAGGACTGCGGAGCGCCGGCACGAATGGCACTCTACCCAATCTCGCCGCTCGACTCCCTGCCGGCTGCCCTCAGCGTTTCCAGACGATTCGTCCCCCGACGATGGTCGCGGCGGGCTGCCCCGTCAGCGTCCATCCGGCAAAGGGCGTGTTGCGGGAAAGCGACCGGAACGAGACCGGATCGACGGTCCACTGCGCCGCCGGGTCGAAGAGCGTCACGTCCGCGGGCGAGCCCGGAGCCAGGGTGCCTCCCGCCAGCCCGAAGCAGCGCGCCGGCCCCGCGGAGAAGAGCTCGACGAAGCGAGCGAGCGACAGGCGTCCCGCGCGGACCAGGCGGTCGTGCACGACCGCGGCCGCCGTCTCGAGCCCCACGACGCCGAAGGGAGCCGTCTCGAAGTCGGTGGCTTTCTCGTCCTCGTGATGGGGAGCGTGGTCCGTCGCGATCGCGTCGACGACGCCGTCCGCCAGCCCCGCGACGAGCGCCTCGACGTCCGAAGGCTCGCGAAGCGGGGGGTTCATCTTGCAGCTCGTCGCGAAACCGGAGCGCGCGACCTCCTCGTCGGTCAGGACGAGGTGATGGGGCGCGACTTCGCACGTCACGGCGAGGCCCCGCGCTCTGGCCTCCCGCACGAGCTCGAGCGACCGGGCCGTCGAGAGATGCGCCAGGTGGAGCCTCCCGCCGACCGTTTCCGCCACGAGAAGGTCCCGCGCGACGGCGGCCGCCTCCGCGATCCCCGGCTGCGCCGGCAGCCCCAGGCGCGTCGAGACGGCCCCCTCGTGCATCGGCGCGCCGCCGGAAAGCGTCGGGTCCTCGGCGTGCTCGACGACGGGCAGTCCGAAGAGGGCCGCGTGCTCGAAGGCACGGCGGAGAAGCGAGCCGTTGGCGAGCCACCGCCCGTCGTCGGAGACGGCCACGGCCCCCGCGATCTGCATTTCGCCGAACTCCGCCAGCTCTTCCCCCTTCTGCCCCTTCGTGACCGCTCCGATCGGATGAAGCCGCGTGCCGCCCACGCCCCGCCCCTTCGAGACCACGAACTCGACGATGGCGCGGTTGTCGGCGACCGGGTCGGTGTTGGGCATCGCGCAGACGGCGGCGTAGCCGCCCGCGGCCGCCGCGCGCAGGCCGGTCACGATCGTCTCGGCATACTCGCGGCCGGGCTCCCTCAGGTGGGCGTGCAGGTCGATGAATCCCGGCAGCACGAGAAGTCCCCGCGCGTCCAGGGTCTCGGCGTTCCGCTGGGGCAGGTCCGGCCCGACTTCGGCGACCCTCCCGTCCTCGAGGAGCAGGTCGAGCGCTCCATCCCGGCCGGCGGCCGGATCGACGACTCGGCCTCCCCGGATCAGAAGCGGCGGGCTCACGGCGCTCTCTCGCCTTCCCAGGGCCGGCCGGTCGCGAGCAGATAGAGCACCGCCATCCGGACCGCGACCCCGTTGGCGACCTGCGCGAGGATGACCGAGCGAGGAGAGTCGGCCACGTCCGACGCGATCTCGACTCCGCGGTTCATCGGCCCGGGATGCATGACGATCGCCTCGGGCCGGGCGCGCGCCAGGCGGGCGAGCGTCAGGCCGTAGCGCTTGAAGTACTCCCGCGACGAGGGGAAAAACGACGCTCCCTGCCTTTCCAGCTGCATCCGCAGCATCATGACGACGTCCGCCCCCTCGAGCGCCGCGTCGAAGTCCGTCGTCGCCTCGACAGCCATTTCGGTGACCCGGGGCGGAAGCAGGGTCGGGGGCGCGCAGAGCACGACCTTCGCCCCCATCTTCGTCAGAAGCCAGATGTTCGATCGCACCACGCGCGAGTGGGTGATGTCGCCCGTGATCGCCACCCGCAGGCCCGCGATGCGGCCGAGTCGCTGCCGGATCGTCAGGGCGTCGAGAAGGGCCTGCGTGGGATGCTCGTGCGCGCCGTCGCCCGCGTTGATGACGCCCGCCTTGAGGTTCCGGGCGAGGAAATGCGGAGCGCCCGGAGTGCCGTGCCGGATCACGATGAGATCGGGCGACATCGCCTGGAGGTTGCGCGCCGTGTCGAGCAGCGTCTCGCCCTTCTCCACCGAGCTGCCCTTGGCGGCGAAGTTGAGCGAGTCCGCCGAGAGCCACCTCTCCGCCGTCTCGAAGGAGAACCGCGTGCGGGTCGAGGCCTCGAAGAACAGGTTGACGACCATCCGCCCGCGCAGGGCCGGAACCTTCTTGATCTGGCGCTCGCCGATCTCGCGCATCGACTCCGCCGTATCGAGGATGAGTACGATTTCTTCGGGCGAGAGCGTCTCGATGCCGAGCAGGTCCTTGGACCGCAGGCTCGTTTGGGTCAACCCTTCTCCTCGAACGGCCGCTCGAGGATCCAGACCTCGTCGGCCCCGTCGGTCTCCCGGAACATGACCTTGATGACCTCGCGCTGCGCCGTCGGCACGCTCTTGCCCACGTAGTTCGCCTCGATCGGGAACTCGCGGTGGCCGCGGTCGATCAGCACGGCGAGGCGGATGGCCCGGGGCCGGCCGAGATCGATCACCCCGTCCAGGGCCGCGCGGATCGTTCGGCCCGTGTAGAGCACGTCGTCGCACAGGACCACCGCGCGGCCGTTCAGGTCGAAGTCGATCTCGGTTTTCTTGAGCAGAGGCTGAGGCGCGACCATCGAGAGGTCATCGCGATAGAGCGTGATGTCGAGGACCCCCACCGGGAAGGGCTGCGAGACGAGGGCCGACAGGCGCTCGGCGAGCCGGGTGGCCAGCGGCACGCCCCGCGTGCGGATTCCGACGAAGGCCAGGTCGGCAAGGTCCTTCTGGCGCTCCGCCATCTCGTGCGCCATCCGATCGATCATGCGGCCAATGCGCTCGGAATCGAGGATCCGGGTCTTCTTGACGAGACCTTCGCTCAAGGTCGCGCGAGTCTATGGGGGACCTCCGCCGCCCGTCAAGAACCGCCGAAACGGGAGTAAAATGGCCGCACCGCTTCATGGTCGTCTACAACGCCGCAACGCGAGAGCTCACGGCCAAGATCGTGTACTACGGTCCGGGCCTCGGGGGGAAGACCACCAACCTTCAGGTCCTGCACGACCGCCTGGAGCCTTCGACGGTCGGGAAGCTGTTGAACCTCTCGACACACACCGACCGCACCATTTATTTCGACCTGCTGCCGGTCGAGCTCGGCGACATCAAGGGTTACAAGATTCGGTTCCAGCTCGCGACGGTGCCCGGGCAGACGGCGTTCAACGAGACCCGCCGCGTCGTCCTGAAGGGAGCCGACGGCGTCGTGTTCGTGGCCGACTCGCAGTGGACGATGCTCCCGAAGAATCTCGAGAGCTGGCAGAACCTGAAGGACAACCTGAAGGCCAACGGCGTGGCGTTCGAGGGAATGCCGGTCGTCATCCAGTACAACAAGAGAGACTTGAACGACATCCTCTCCGTCGAGGCCA
>JBLMXY010000108.1:0-18623 GCA_050257975.1 Acidobacteriota bacterium | reverse complement strand
GGAACGACGGGTTGAGGATCGCGTCCTAGTCCCGGCCGGTGATGACCCAGCGCTCGCCCTGTTTTTCCACGTGCAGCGTGACGTCCTGCTCGTTCTGCACCTGGTTTCCCGCCTTGGGCGTCGCGACGATCGTCTCGTGGCCGATCACGCGCGCCCGCGAGCCGGAAGGGTCGATCTCGATGCGCTGGATCTCGATGCGAACGTACTGGGAGCGCAGGTTCTTCAAAGCGAGCTCGAACGCGTCGACTCCGGACGGGTAGACGCGCGCATAGAGCTTGGCGTCGAAGGTGCTCCAGGCCCTCTCGTAGGAAACCATCATTTCGCGGATCTTCCGTTCTTCGACGGGGTTGCCCTTCGGAGCGGGAGGCGGCTGGGCCGGCGCCGCCTGTCGTTCGACCAGGGGCGCCCGGGTGGCCTCGAGGCGCACCGCGGTGGGAGGGAGAGCCGTCGGCTGCGGGACCGCCGTCGGAACGACCGGGATGGGAGAGGGGCGAACCATCGCCGTCGGCAGCTCGGCGACTCGGACGGCCGTCGGAGGCGGCAGAGCCGCCGTCTTCGCCGCCGCTTCGGACTGGGCGAACAGGCGCTCCGCTGCGTCGAATGCCGCCTTGGCCTCGCGGTCGGCCTCCCGCGCCAGGAGTCTGTCGCCCTCCGCCTGACGGGCGATGGCGCGCCGATAGGTCGAGGGAGCGAGCTCGCGGGCGCGCGCCTGCTCGGAGGCCTGCCGGGCGGAGAGAGTGGCCTGCCTGGCGTTTTCGGCGGCCTGGCGCAAGGGGCGGGCTTCCTGTGCCTTTGCCGGGCGCGCCGTGGGCGCCGCGGTGGGCGCGACGGTCGGGCGAAGCGTGGGTGCCGGCGAGGGAACCGGAGGCGCCGTCGGCGCGGCCTCCGACGGAGCGGCTGCGGTCGGCACGGCGCTCGGCCCCGCCGCCACCTCTTCGACGGCCGGGCGGGGCGCGGGCCACAGGCGCCAGATCAGCAGCGCTGCGGCCACGGCGGCAAGCGCCATCCAGAGCCGCAGCTTGCTCCGGCGAACCGGAACGGCCGGCGGAGAAATCGCCGGCGCCTTCGCTGCCGGCTCGGCGGGCGAAGGGGGCGCCTTTTCGGGAGCGATTCTGGCTCCTGCGGCGGCCGACGCCGACTCGGCCGCGGCCGGCCGCTTGGGGACGATCGAGGGCGGCGGCGCCTTCGGCGGCTCGGCCGGCTTCGGCTTGCCGGCCCCTGCGGGTCCGGCGGAAGCGGGCTGGAGACGGCCGGGGCCGGGCAGCGCCCTGTCAGCTGCCGGTTTCGAGGGCTCTTGCGCGCTGGACTTGTCGGCCGTCACGACCTGGGTCTTCGTGGCATCGTCCGCCGGAAGCTCGTGGGCAGCCGGGTGCGGCGCCGTCGGCGGCTTGTCAGCCGGTCTCGCTGGCGGCAGAGGCAGGGAGGGCCCGGATTCCGTCGGCTTCCCGGACCCGGGCAGGCCGGCAAGCCTGATCCCCGCCTTGCCCTCTGCCGCCGGGGCTCTCTCCGCGGCGATGATCGGATTGATGCGTGTCGCCTCCGCCGATTCGGCATCCGCGGCCGGTTTCGCGCGGCTCGCGTCGGGCGGCGGCGGGAGCGGCGGCGCCGGCGGCGCGGCCCCGGACTTTTCCGCCGTGGCGCGCGGGTCGATCGCCGTCCTCTCCCCCGAGGCGCCAGGCACGACCTTCAGCGACGGCGCCGAAGGGGAAGGAGTCGTCAGCGGGCCGAACTGCCGGTTCAGGCGGTCCTGCACGCTCGGCGTGACGTTTTCCGGACCCGCCGGCTGCGTCGAGCGGATCATCGAAAGCTGCCGCATCGTTCTCTCGATGTCGTCCGGTCGCGCGAACTGCTCCCGCAGGCTCACGATCTCCCGATCGAATTCCTCGGCCGTGGCGTAGCGATCCTCGCGCTTTTTCTCGAGCGCCTTCAGGATCACGGCCCGCAGCTCGGGCGGCACCTTGCCCTCCGGGTCCGACTCGGAGAAGGGGATCGGCGGGGTGAAGAGGTGCGCCCGGAGAAGCTCCGCCGGCGACTCCCCGGTGAACGGCCGCACCCCGGTCAGCAGCTCGTAGAGCACCACGCCCAGGCCGTAGAGGTCGCTGCGGCCGTCGAGCCTCTCTCCGGCCGCGAGCGTTCCGTACTGCTCCGGAGAGGCGTACTTGAGCTTGCCCAGGAAGACGCCGGTGGCGGTCATGTCCATCGAGCGGTTGGCGGCCTTCGCGATTCCGAGATCGATCAGCTTGACGACCGGGCCGCCCTCTTCGTCGTGGGCGAGCATCAGGTTGTCCGGGGCGATGTCCCGGTGAATGACGCCCTTGCGGTGCAGATAGCCCAGCGCGAGCAATGCCTGGTGCGCGATCTCGACGGTGAGCGGGACCCCGGGGCTGCCGGTGGAGCGCTGCAGGTCCGCGAGATTGATGCCGTCGATGTACTCCATGACGAGGTAAGCGGTCCCGTTGTCGTCGACGGCGAAGTCGTGGATCGTGCAGATGTTCGGGTGCTTGAGGCGGATGGCGGTCTTGGCCTCCTCGAGAAACCGGCGCTTCAGGTCCGCGTCCGCCACCACGTGCGGCTGCATGACCTTGATGACCCGAACCTCGTCGAGAAGGCGATGGCGCACGCGGTAGATCGTCCCCATGCCGCCTTCGCGGATCTTGGCGAGGATCTCGTACTTGCCCTCCAGGAGAAGTTTGGGCTGCTGCACCGGTCGGCCACGCCTCCAAATGAAAGCCTTCGATTGTAGAACGGAAATCTCGAGCGACCGGCCGGCGATCCCGAACCCTTAAGGGCCCGTTCCCGCCGTCGCCCGCGCGAATCCGGTTACAATGATCGAAAAAATGGCGGCCACTTCGTCAGGCGAGCCGGCGTCGGCCGCAGGGGATTCCGCGATCCGCGCTCTTTCCGCCCTCTTCCTTTCGCTTCGTCCGGCGCAATGGGTCAAGAATTTCGTCGTGCCGCTGCCCTTCCTCTTCGGCGGGGCGCTCGGCAGCGGACACGGGTGGGTGCTGGCGGTCGCGGGCTTCCTCGTGTTCTGCGGCGTCGCGAGCTCCATCTATCTCGTCAACGACGTCATGGATCGGGAACGGGACGCGGCGCATCCGGTCAAGCGCCACAGGCCGCTGGCCGCGGGCGATCTGCGCCCTTCCCCGGCCGTGGCGGTCGCCGTGCTCCTGCTCGCGGGGTCCCTCGGCGCGGCCCTCCTTCTCCAGCCGCGGTTTGCGGAGTGGTGCGGCCTCTACGCCGGCCTGATGAGCGCGTACTCCCTCTGGCTGAAGCGCATTCCCTTTCTCGAGGCGCTGATCGTCGCCGCGGGCCTGCCCCTGCGGGCGCTCGCCGGCGCCGCGCTGGCCGAGCTTCCGCCGTCCCTCTTCCTGATGGGATGCGCGTACCTGCTCGCGCTCTTTCTCGTGGTCGGCAAGCGCCAGTGGGAGCTCCAGCACGCCGGCCGGCTCTCCTCGGCGGAGCATCGCCCGGCGCTCGCCGCGTACCGCGCCGAGGGGCTCGATTTCCTCTTCGTCGTCTGCGCGCTGACGACGGTCGCCGCCTACACCGCCTACAGCGTCCTCCCCGCGACCCTCGCGATGCACGGGGGGAGGAGCTTCGCCCCGACGGTTCCGTTCGTCGTCCTGGGCATCGCCCGGTACGTGCGCCTGGTCTACCGGCGAGGAGGAGGAGGAAACCCCACGCAGGCCCTGCTCATCGACGATCCGCTGCTTCTGGCGATCGTCGTGGGGTGGGTCGTGACGGCGGGCGTGATCATCTATGGCCACTGACAAGCCGCCGCGTCTGGGCGTCGCGTTTCTCGCATACAACGAAGAGGAGCTGATCGAGAAGACCGTCCGCGAGGCCGCCGCGGCGCTGTCGCGGATCCCGGGGCTCGACTGGCGGATCCTGGTGGTCGACGACGGCAGCCGGGACCGCACGGGCGAGATCGCCGACCGGCTCGCGAAGGAGGACGTCCGCGTCCTGGTCGTTCACCATCAGGGAAACAAGGGCTACGCCGTTGCGACGGAGACGGCCCTGCGCTCGACCCCGGGCGAGGTCGTGATGGTCGTGGACGGCGACGGCCAGCACACGCTCGCGGACGCGCCGAAGTTCCTGGCGGCGATCGACGCGGGCGCCGACGTCGTGTTCGGCTGGAAGAAGGACCGCCACGACCCCTTCGCGAGGCTGGTGCTCTCCAGGGGGCTCAACACGCTCTCGCGCTGGATCCTGGGCTCGCCCCTGCACGACATCAACGGCGGCTGCCGCGCCTTCCGCCAGGCCGTCGCGCGGCGCATCGAGATCCGCCACCGCATCAACTTCGTCGGCGACGAGATCTTCGCCCGCTGCCGCATGGCCGGCTGGAAGGTCTCCGAGGTCGTCGTCCAGCACTTTCCCCGGGAGGCGGGACAGTCGATCCACCGCCCCTGGAAGATGGCGGGCACCATCGCGCGGGTCGTCCGTTACCTCTTCGACCTGCGCGAGGAGATGCGGCGGGCCGAAGCCCTCAAGCGCGTGGTCGCCGCCCGATGAGGGGCATCGTCATCCTGGGCGCCGGGCCCACGGGCCTGGGTGCCGCGTACCGCCTGACCGAGCGGGGGGAGACCGACTTCGAGATCTACGAGCGCGCGCCGCGCGTCGGGGGCCTCGCCACCAGTTTCGAGGACGACAAGGGGTTCACCTGGGACGTCTCGGGGCACATCATCTTCTCGGGCTACCCCTACTTCAACGCGTTCCTCGACAAGATGCTGGGCAAGGACGGGGTCCGAAGGATCGACCGGGAGAGCTGGATCAAGTACGAGGACCGCTACGTCCGCTATCCCTTCCAGAACCACCTCTCCTCGCTTCCCGAGGAGGCGATGATCGAGTGCCTGATCGGGCTGGTGGAATCGCAGACGATCGACCGGGACCGGGCGTTCTCGAACTTCGAGGAGTGGGTGCTCGCGAAATTCGGCGCGGGGGTGGCGCGGCACTTCATGGTTCCCTACAACCTGAAGGTCTGGGCGACGCCCCTTTCCCGCATGGGCTTCTACTGGATCGCCGAGCGGGTCGCGGTGGTGGACTGGAAGAAGGCGCTCGAGTCCACCCTTTCCAGGAAGGTCACCGACTGGGGCCCGAACGCGACCTTCGGCTATCCCGCCACGCGAGGCACCCTCGGGTTGTGGATCGCCGTGCTGCCGCACATCGGGGACCGGGTCCGCTACCGCAAGCGCGCCGTCTCGATCGACGAAGAGAAGCGGGAGATCGAGTTCGCCGACGGCTCCAGGCGACGGTACGACCGGCTGCTCACCACGCTTCCGCTGACCTCCTTCCTCGCGCGCTGCAAGCACGCGCCCGAGAGCGTCCGGAAGGCCGCGCAGAAGCTCCTGTTCAACCGGCTCTTCTCCGTGGGCATCGGGCTGTCGCGCCCCTCCCCCTCGACGAAGAACTGGATCTACTTCCCGAACCCGAAGACCCCCTTCTACCGGATGACCTACCTCTCCAACTACTCGCCCGACATCGTGCCGGGAGGGGACACGTCGCGGTACTGCTCGCTCCTGACCGAGACGACCTATTCGCGCTTCCGGCCGCTGCCGGAAGGCGACTTCGTGCGGGCCGTCCTCGACGCGCTGGTGGCCGAGGGGATCCTGGAACGCTCCGACCTCGAGCGGGTCGAGTCGGCCTACCTGATCCACGCGGGGCATGCCTATCCGATCCCGAGCCTCGAGCGCAACGAGGCTCTGGCGGTGATCCAGCCGTATCTGGAATCCAGGGGGATCTTCTCTCGCGGGCGCTTCGGCGCGTGGAAGTACGAGGTCGGCAACCAGGACCACTCCCTGATGCAGGGCGTGGAGCTGGTCGACCGCTGGCTCGACGGCTCCGAGGAAAAAGTCTTTCGGGCTTGACCGCCGTGGCGGACCGCAAGCGGATCGGCGCGGGCGTCCTTCTCCTCGCCGCGGCGGGAACCGCGGCGGCCGCGGCGCGGTGGCTGCTGGTTCGCGGAAGGGACCTCTCGAATCCGCCTCCGCCCGCGCCGGCCCTGGCCGCCTTCGGGGCGTGTCTCCTGCTCGCCTTCCTGGCGGGGCGGCTGGCGGGGCCCGAGGCGCCCGCCGCCCAGTCGCCGGAAGGCGCGGCCCGGCCGCGCTCGGCCGCGAGGCGACTCGCCGCGGCCGGGCTCGGGCTCGCTTGCCTGCTGCTCTTCCTCCGGACGCTCTCCCTTCAGGACCGCAGGCCGGTCGCGCTCGCGGCCCTGGCGACCTGGGCGGGCGCGCTGGCCGCGGCCGGAGCGGCGTTCGCAATCGGGGGACCGCCGGGTCGCGCTCCGGAGCGGCGGCGGACGGCGTCGGCCCGCCTCCTCGTCGCGGCGCTGCCGCTTCTGGGCCTTGGCGCGTGGTCCCGACTGGCCGGGCTCGACGCCGTGCCGGCGGGGTTTGGCGGCGACGAGGCTTCGCAGATCCGGGATGCGCTCGATCTGCTCGGCGGCGGCTCGAACGACGATCTCTTCGGCAGCGGCTGGTACGGGACGATGCGCCTGGGCATGCTGCCGGCGGGCCTCGGGGCTCTCTGCTCCGACGACCCGATCGCGGGTCCGCGGCGGCCCTACGCGATCGCCGGGACGCTCTCTCTTGCCGCCGCGATGGCCGTGGGAGGCCTGCTCGCGGGCGGTTGGGGCGTCCTGGCGACCGGGGCCCTTCTCGCCGCCGTCCCGCATCACGTCCACTTCTCGCGCCTGGCCAGCGTCATGATCCTCGACGCTCTGCTGGCCTGCCTCTTCCTTCTGCTCGCGCTCTCCGTGCGGAAGACGGCTTCGCCGGCATGGGGCTTCTGGCTGGGCGCGGTCGCGGGACTCGCCCTGTACGGATACACCGGCGGGCGCGTCGTGCCGGTCGCCTTCCTCCTGACCGCGCCGTTTCTCGTCTTCGGCCCGGCGGCCCGCGGGCGGCGCGTCCTGCTCGCCTTCGCGATGGCCGCGGGATTCGCGCTTGCCGCCGCGCCGAACCTGAGGTTTGCCGCGCGCCACTTCGACCAGTGGAACAGCCGCTACAACCAGATCGGAATCTTCCACGCCGGATGGTGGGACCCCAAGGTTCGGGAGCTCGGCAGGCCGGCGCGGGTGATGGCCGAGCAGTTCGTCGCGGGAACGGTCGGGCTCCTCAGCCGCAACTCCGTCTGGCCGTGGTTCCCCGGCTATCCGATCGCCCGGCCGTTCTTTCTTCCCGCGCTGGCGCTGACGGGGCTCGGCTGGCTCCTCGGGCGCGGCCGCATCTTCTCGGCGCTGCTTCCCGGCCTCGTCGCGGCGGGCAACCTGGCCGGCGTCATCCTGACCGACTCGACCCCCGCGCCGCAGCGCCTGTCGAGCCTCTTCCCGGTGCTCGCCGTCCTGGGCGCCGCGGCGATCGCCGGCCTGCTGTCGCTTCTGCCCGGTCCCGGAGAGCGTGGCGCGTGGGTTGCGACCGGCGTGGGGGCTCTCGCGCTCGCCGGCGCGCTTCTGGCCGGCATCGAGGGGGTACCGCCCTGGTGGGACCCCGCGCCGGGCTACGGCGGAAGCCAGGCAGCCTTCGTGCCGGCGGCCGCGCGAGTCCTGCGCGCGCCGCGCTTCGCCAGGGATCCCGTCTACCTGCACGGCCTGCCGTACGTCGACACGCAGTTTCCTCTCTACGGCTATCTCCTGCCGGAATCCCGCCTGATCGACGTCGAGACGGAGAAGGAGCGGGACCGTCGTCCCGCGCCGGGGCTTCACCTGGTCGTTCCGGAGTGGGCCTCGCTCGCCTCGGAGTGGAAGGCCCGCTGGGGGATCACGCGCGCGATCGCGCTGCCCGATCCCGCCGACCCCCGCCGCGACGTCGGCTGCCTCGTGCGCGTGCGGTGAGGCGGGCTGCCCAACTATATCAAGATTGATATAGCGAGGGCCGCCTCAGCGGAAGGCGACGCCCCGGATCTCGATGTGCGCGGGCTCGTCGAGGTCCGTCTCGCGCACCGTGACGCGGACGCGGGAGGTCCGGACGAGCTCGGAAAGCGGAAACTCCTGGGTCGAGTCGCCGGGAGGCTCCTGGAGCGTCCGCCGCAGGACGACGGGCGCGCCGCCCTGCGCCGGCGTGATCTCGATCGTGATCTCGCAGTTCATCCGCGAGAGCGAAAGGTCGACGCGCGAGATCGTCCGCGCGGAGGGAAAGAGGAACTCCATGACGAAGGGATTCGCCTCGAAGCCCCGGAAGACCGTCTCGAAGCGTCCGTCGAAGAGGTCGGCCGCGCTGCCCATGTCGGTCTTCGAGTGGAGGACGATCACCGGCTGCCCGGCGACCGAGGCCGTCTCCTGCTGGAGCTGCCGGCGCGCGTCGCGCTCCGCGGCGAAGAGGCCCGCGGCCTGCGGCGTGTAGCGCATCCGGGCGAAGTAGAAGCCGGGCCGCCCGTCGGGGTAGAGGACCGTCTTCTCGGGCTTCAAGACCTCGACCTTGGGGTCGCGCCGGGCCCGGTCGTACTCGGCGGCCGTCATGACGAAGAGGTCGTTTTCGGACAACGGGCGCCAGTAGGTCAGGTAAGGATCGATGTCCCCCATCTGCGCCCGCGGCCGCTCTCGCGGCGTCAGGAAGAAGTCGAGGAACTCGTTGGGGTTGTTGGCCCAGGAGGAGGCCAGATGAACCCGCGTGTCGGGCGAGCGCGCGAGCGCCTCGCGAATTCCGTCGAAGATCTGCCGGGCCCCGTACTGCAGGCCGTAGAGACCGTAATCGCGGAACCAGAGGCCGCCCTGGGCGAGAGAAACGATCGGGAGCCTCACCGCGAAGGCCGTCAGGACGAGGGCCAGGGCGGCCGCGAGCCCGCGCTCGAGCCGCAGCCGGCGCGCCCCGCGGAAGATCTCCTCCAGGCCCGCGGCCGCGAGCAGCACGACCGGCACGATCATCGGGAGCACGCGCAGGATCTGCCGGTTGGCGACCGCCTCCGCGAAAGGGACCCCGAGCGGCGAGAGCAGGATGACACGATGCCCGGGCGACTTGCGCCAGCGCGCGAGGCAGGCGACCGCGCCGACGGCGATCAGGGGCGCGAAGGCGAGCGGCACGTAGGCCATCGAGTCGAGCCGGTGGCGAGTCAGGTCGGCCCCGTTGGGCTCGAACCAGTAGCGCGGGTCGAAGCCCTCCACGTACTGGCGGCCGAAGGTCTCGAGCTTGCGAGACAGGGGCGAGGGCAGGATCCAATAGGAGTTGAGAACCCGGAGCTGATCCCTCGTGCTGCCGGGATGGCGGCGCTGCTCGCGCACGAAGGGGAAGGCGAGCAGGGCGAGGAGCAACGCCGCGGCGACGAACAGCCGCGGCTTCTGACGGAGGTGATACGGCAGGTCGACGGCGAGCAGAAGCGCGCCCGTGACCAGCATGATGCCCTGTCCTGCCGTGTAGCTGTAGAAGGTGGCGGCCCCGAGGACGAGAGCGAGGAAGAGAAATCGAGGCGAACGGAGCCGGTAGAGCAGGTAGGCCCAGAGAAACCCCGCGTAGAAGGCGGGTGTCGTCTCGAGCGCCATGCGCGAGTGGAGGAAATCGACCGGGAGGACGGCCAGAAGCAACGGGGCCGCCCACCAGACGCCGATCCCGGCCGCGCGCAGGGCGAGGCCCAGGGCCGCGGCGCCGCAGAGGGAGACGGCCACGAAGGTCCCGCGCACCGCGAGGATCGACTTTCCGAAGGCGACGACCGGCGCGACCAGCAGGTAGATGTTCAGGCTCATGGCCCAGCGCTGGTCGTTCAGGAAGTAGGGAGGAAGCAGGACCCCGTCCTCGTCGCGGAAGCCGTGATGGAAGAGGCGCTCCGCGACGTTCGCCTGGATCGCCTCGTCGCAGAAGAAGAAGATCGGAAACCGGGTCAGGCCGTCGAGGCGCGTCGCGGCGTAAACGGCGAGGCCGGCGGCGAAGAGGAAGATCGGCCACCGCGGGCCGCGCAGCGAAGGGCGGGACGGCGGCCCGGGCGCCGCGGGGGAAACCTCTCTCGCCGGCGCCGTCATCGTCTCGGGCGGCGGGATTCCCGCCGCCTCTTCTTCACCGCAGGGCCGACGCGAGAGTCCACGAGAGGATGCGGTTGGTGCCGCGATCGGACACGTTCAGCCTGCCGAAGGCGTCCACCGCGATTCCGGTCGGCTGCTTCAGGTCGGTGCCCGCCTTGAACGACTTGCGCAGGTTGCCGGCCGCGTCGTAGACGGCGATCCGCCCCGCCCAGGCGTCCGTCGCGATCACGGCGTCTCCCGGCCCGATCGCCAGGTACGGCTCTGTGTAGAAGTCCTTCCACCCGTCCACGGGGAACTGGCGCAGGAACTTGCCCTCCGGGTCGATGACCTGAACGCGGTGGTTGCCGGTGTCCGCCACGACGAGGTTCCCGGAGGCGTCGACCGCCAGCCCCACCGGCTCGACGAACTGCCCGGGGCCGCTTCCCGCTTCGCCGAACTCGCCCGTCTTCTTGCCGTTCCGGTCGAAGCGCACGATGCGCTTGTTGCCCGTGTCGGCGACGAAGAGCGCATCGCGCGAAAGAACGAGCGAGCGCGGTCCGAAGAGGCTGCGGTCCGGATCCCCGAAGGCGCCCAGGGGCTGGCCTTCGGCGGAGAAGCGCGCGATGCGGTGGTTCCACGTGTCCGCGACCCAGACCTGGCCCTCGGAGTCGACGGCGACGCCGCACGGCTCGTTCAACTCGCCCTCGCCGGCGCCCTTGCGGCCGAAGGCCCGCAGGAATTTCCCGTCGGAGTCGAAGACCTCGATCCGGCTGTTCTTCGTGTCGGCCACGTAGAGGTTTCCGCGCCCGTCGACGGCGAGACCGCGAGGCTCGGCGAACTGGCCGTCCCCCGACCCCGCGGAGCCGAAGGTGCGCTCCGGCGGGAAGGACGCGGCGTCGGAGGGGTAGTCGCGCCCGGTCGTGTCCTGGACCGCGAGCTGCAGGGGCTCGAGCGGCCCCTCTCCCGCGAGGTCCTTGCGCACGAAGAAGGTCGCGTCCTGAGAGCCGATGGGGCTCCAGAGCTCGTGGAAGAGCCACCACCGCCAGACGTCCCGCCCGGTGGGGCGTTTCTCCGGCTTCTCCGGGGTGCCGGTCCAGCGCTCGGGGAACCACCAGGCCCGGATGGGGACGCGGCGGGCGTCGTATTTCTCGGCGAGCTGCTTGGCCAGGGCTCCCTCGGGGTCCCAGTCCGCCACGATGACCGGTGTCGAGGCCCGGTCGATCCTCGAGGTCCAGGTGGTCGGCGTGTCGCGCAGGTACCACGTCAGCGGCCAGGAGGCTTCGCCCGCGACGGTGATCAGCGGCTGCCCCGCGGGCACCCGCCCGCGCACCCGGTCCAGGACCGAGAGCGCGCGCACCAGATCCCTGGTCGTCTGCACGTAGGCGAGATACTCCCCGTGCCGCGGCTCCTTCTCGAGGTCGTAAGCGCCGTAGCGGAAGCAGGCGAGGTAAGCGGCGCTCGCGTTGACGGCAAGCAGCAGGGCGACCACGGGCAGCGCGATCCGGGGAACTGCCTGCCTGCGGTCGCGCCAGAGGTTGGAGAGCCCCACCGCGGCCAGGATCGTCAGGGGCAGGAGCGGGTGCACCGTCAGCCAGGGGACCTTCTCCCGCGCCCAGGCGTAGATCGCGAGCGCCCCCACCGTCCAGAAGACGACGAACGAGAGGAAGGGGCTCTTCTTCCAGCCGCGGAAGGCGAAGGCGGCGGCGAGCACGGTCGCCGTCTCGTAGTAGAGCAGCTGCGGGAAGTAGTAGTACCAGGGGCCGGGGATGCGCGCGATCGAGTGCTGCCCCATCCAGTACCGGATCGCCTTCGGGATCGCGAGCCAGTCGCCCGGATAGCGCCCGAAGGCGGAGTAGAGCAGGGCCCAGAGGAAGAGAAAGACGATCCCGGCCGTGAGCATCGGGGCGAAATGGGCGCGCACCCAGGCGGCGGTCTTCCTCGCCGCGGCCGCCGCGCCCCCCTCGACCGAGCGCATCCCGAACGTCCAGAGCCCGAAGGCCACGAAGAGCACGCCCGTCATGTAGGCGTTTTCCTTCGTCGCGCCAGCCAGGGCGAAGCAGGCGGCCGACGCGGTCAGCCAGCGCGCCCGGTCGGTCTCGAGGAAACGGCGGAAGGCGACGATCGTGCCGAAGGTGAAGACGAGCGAGTACAGGTCTTCGCGGATGAATCGCGAGAAGTAGGCGAGGTGCGGCGAGAGGAGCACGAGGATCGCGAACGCGAGGGCGGCGCCGTCCCCCACCCAGCGCCGCAGCGGCCAGGCGAAGGCGATGAGCAGGATCCCGAAGAAGGCCGGCAGCAGGCGCGCCGTCGTGTTGGAGACGCCGAAGATCTTGTAGACGACCGCGTTGGCGTAATAGAGGAACGGGCCGTGGTAGGCGGGGTCATAGCGCCACTCCCCGTTCTGCGAGAGGGTGTAGGACTGGTAGGCGTGGATCGACTCGTCGTGGTGGAACGGCCGGTCGCCCAGCCGGTAGAAGCGCGTGCCCGCGGCCGCGAGCAGGAGCGCCAGCGCGGCCGCCCGCCACGGGACGGAGCGCGGCGCCGGCGCGGCCGCCGCCTCCGTTTGCCCCGGGGCTTCCGGCGTCGCGCTCACGAGAGCTTCAGCTTCACGATCGTGTCGAGATCGGTGTTGACGACCCAGAGGACGCCGTTCTTTTCGTCGAGCGCGATGCCCGTCGGCCGGGAGAATCTCTTGCCGGCGTCGTCCGCGGTCCAGCGCTTCAACTCCTTGCCGTTCCGGTCGAGCTCGACCACCGCCTGCTCGGCGGGATCCGTCACGTAGAGGTTCTCCTTCCCGTCGACCTGGACGTACGGCTCGGTGTTCGGGCCCCAGCCCTTGACGGGGATTGGAGACCGGAAGCGGCCGTCGGCGTCGAGCACCTGGATGCGCCGGTTGACGGAATCCGCGACGTAGACGCGGCCGGAAGGTCCCACGGCGATGCCGACGGGGCTCGAGAACTGGTCGGGGCCGTCTCCCTTCTTGCCGAAGTATTTCGGTCCGGAAAGATCCTTTTCGCAGACCACGGCGCGGTCGTTTCCCGTGTCGGCGATCCAGACGCGCCCGTCCGGCGCCACCGCGACGCCGCGCGGGCCGTAGAAGTCGCCGGGGGCCTTTCCCTGGAAGTCGCCGGCGAGCGTGAAGTGGGTCACGCGGCCGTTCCAGGTGTCGGCCACGTAGACGTTCTCGCCGCGGATCGCGATGCCGCACGGGTCCTTCAACTGGTGCGGGCCGTCGCCCCTGCCCCCCCAGCCCCCATGGAAGCCGCCGCCGGTGTCGTAGACGTTGACGGCCGCGTGCTCGAAGTCGAGCAGCCAGACGCGTCCGCGGCCGTCGAGCGCGATGCCGCGCGCGCCGTGAAAGCCCGAGAAGGGCGGGCGGTTCGGATCGGCCGCATCGCGGATCGAGGCGCCCTCGCCACTCGGGGCGGCCGGCGCCGCCGCCTGCGGCGCTCCGGCCGGCGCCTTCGCCGCGGCAGGCGGCCCCGGCGCCTCGGACTTGCGGCAGCACAGCAGAAGGGAGACGGCCGCGGCGGCGAGCATCCTCCGCGCCGCGGCGCAATGGTGGCTCGAGGGCATCATTTTCCCTTTCGTTCCGGCAATTTCATCGACGAGATGGAGCTGTCTCCGGAGTTGACCACGTAAAGGATACGATCTTTTCGGTCGAGCGCCACGCCGGTCGGAACGGAGTACTTGCGCCCGGCCGGGTCCGTCTCGCGCCGCTCGAGCACCCGGCCCGAAGCGTCGAGCGTCAGCAGGGCGTTGGCGAGAGGATCGGTGACGTAGAGGACGTCGCCTTCGTCGGCCTCGATGTGCGGCTCGACCGACCCGTTCCAGCCGGGGAAGGGGAGGGCCCGGAGGAAGTTCCCGTCGCGGTCGAGCACCTGGATGCGCCGGTTGCCCGTGTCGCAGACGTAGATCGAGCCCGACGGAGCGGCGGCGATTCCCACCGGCGCGTCGAACTCGAGCGGCCCCGTGCCCTTGCGCCCGATCGTGCGCGCGTGGCCGAGATCCCGGTCGTAAACGGCCAGCCGATGGTTGCCCGTGTCGGTCGCCCAGACCGAGCCATCCTCGGCGGCCGCGATGCCTCGGGGGCCGTACAGCTCCTTGGCCGCCGCCCGGAAGCCTCCGGTGAGCGTGAAGGCTTCCACGCGGCCGTTCCACGTGTCGGCGATGTACAGGTCGTCGCCGCGGATCGCGACCCCGCACGGCTCGCGCAGCTGGTAGGTCCCGTCTCCCCGGCCGCCCCATCCGCCGAGGTAGCCGCCGTTGCCGTCGAAGATCCGGAGGCGCGAGTGGCCGAAGTCGGCGACCCAGAGCCGCCCGCGGCCGTCGACCGCCGCGTCTCGCGGCTCTTTCATGCCGGAGAAGGGCGCCCGGCCCGGCGAGGGCGCCTGCGAGACGATCGGGGGCTCCTCCGGCTCGACGACCTCCGGCGCCGGCGTCCCCGCGGCGGGGGCCGGCAGCTCCTCGCGGCTCGGGGCGAGGACGTCCTCCGAGTCGCCTCCCACCACGCGGTAGATGCGCGCCTGCGGGTTCTCGTAGACGACCCGGAAGAGCTCGCGGGCCGTCTCGAACTTCGCGAGGCCCGCCTTCGGGTAGGTCTTTCGCTCGAGCGGACCGACGTAGACGTAGCCGACGTGGTAGCGCCGCAGCAGCGTCTCGACGGCGTCGGCGCTCGGGTTGGAGTACATGGCCTCGACGGCCGAGCGGCGCGCGGCGATCGCGTCGACCCGGTTGCCGCGCTGCTGCACGTGGTATTCCCAGCCGAGCACCGTCGGCAGGCCCGTCAGCATCGAGACGCGCCCGAAGTCCTGGTAGGAGGGGCCCTGCGCCTCGAGCACGACCGGCGTGCCCGAAATCGTTCGGCGCATCCACGCCACCGCGCGGTATTCCCCCGGCTCGCTCGTCTCGAGGTACTTGAGGCCATCGAGCGTCGGTCCGGCACGCGGCCCCTTGCGCGTCGGGCTCGTGTTGGTCAGCGCGCCACGGGCGACGGTCACCGTCGTGAAGAGCGCCATCGTGGCGAGCGCCGCGAAGCCCCCCTTCAGCGCGGCCGGCCAGCGCGCGAAGGAGCCCGGGCGGCCCCCGGGCCGGAAGACGAGGGCGGCCGTCGCGACCGCGAGCAGCAGCCAGCTCTCGAGATACAGCTTGAAGAACGTGTTCATCCGATCGTAGATGTAGAGCCGCTGCGCGAAGAGGACGAGGAAGAGCGCGGAGGCGACGAATCCCTGCGCGAGACGGTCTTCGGGCTTCTCCGACAGGGCGAGCGCGGCCACCGCGAAGAGAAGGATCCCCGCCACACAGAAGGCGTCGGCCGAGCGCAGGGCCAGGGCGGCGAGCAGGAGAACGCCGGCCGAGGCAACCAGCGTCCGGCGGGCTCCCTTCCAGCCAAGCCGGTCGGCGGCGGCGCAGAGCCACCACGCGGCGGCGAGGAAGAAGAAGAGGCCGAAGACGGTCGCGACGTCGAGCCCCGAAGCGCCCTTCTCGACGTTGCGTCCCCAGCCGGGCGGCCCGCCCCCGCGCGCCCAGAGCGGGAAGGCCACGGCGACCGCCGCTCCGGCCGCGAGAGCGAGGCCGGCGAGCGCCCGCGCGATCGCGCGCCCGGAGGAGACCGATGCGCCGGGGAAGGCTGCGACGACCGCAGTCAGCACCAGCAGCCCCGCGAGCAGCGGCGCGTCCCAGGCGTTGGTCAGCGCCTCGGCCCCGGCGAGCCCTCCCAGGAGAGCCGCCGAGAGAAGGCGAGTGCGCGCGAACGCCGCGGGATCGGCATGCGCGCGCACGAACTGGAGCGCCGCCGCGGCGACGAGAAGAAGCAGCGGAATCGCGAGCACGTGCGCGTGCAGGTCGGCGAAGAGAAGGCTCCAGAGCGGATACTCGTTGATCGTGTCCTTGATCACGCGCGAGGTGGCCCAGAAGTAGTTCCACTCGAGCGCCTGATGATGCGGCCGGCGCACGAACCACCACTCGCGCAGCCCGGCGAGGTTGCCGGCGAGCGTCACGAAGGCCGCCCCGGCGAAGCCGCCGGAGAGCGTTCCCGACCAGTTGCGCGCGAGGCTGAAGGCGGCCTGGAGGATCGTTCCGCCCAGAAGGCCGAAGGCGAGGTTGAAGGTGTAGCGCGTCGAGAGGCCGGTGACGAGCGTCAGGAAGGCGACCATCTCCTGGCCGAAGGTGTAGTAGCCGAGCGGCGCTCCGGCGAACCACGGGTCCGAGGCGGGAAGCGTGCGCGTGCGCACGAGGATGTTCAGGATCGAGAAGTCCATCGGCTTCTCTCCCCAGGTGATCTCGGGGTTCAGCGCGCGCAGGCCGAGAAAGAGGAGGAACCCGGCGGCGAAGACGATCTCGCTCTGGAGAAGCGCCCGCCGGTTCTCCCGGACGAAGGCGAGAATGGCGCGCCGGCGCCGCAGGAAGACCGCCCCGCCGGCGGCGGCGAGCAGCAGCAGGGCGAGTGTCGCCGCGCGCCGGCCGTTTGGCAGGCCCAGTCGCTGGACGGAAAGGTTCATCGCATAGGTTGCGAGAACCAGCCCGAGAACGCGCGCCAGTCCGAATCCCCTGTCCGAAAGACGCGAGAAGAAGAGCCAGGCGAGCGGCAGCGCCGCCGCGGCGAGCACCAGCAGCGACCCGTACCAGATCGCCGCCGCGGCGACCGAGCCCGTCTCGGCCTCGGCGAGGGCGGGCGCCCCGGAAGGACCCCGCGCCAGGTGCGGCGGAACGACCGGAGGGGAGGTCTTCCTCCGGGAGCGAGGCCATTTCTCCCAGTCGTAGATGGTCGGGGGCGGTGTGGGCATCGCCGCGAGCAGGATCCGCCGCGCCCGGAGCTGCGAGTAGTCGCGCGTCTTGCGGAAGAGGAGCACGCGGGGGTGGTCGTAGACGGTGAACTGCTCCTCGGCCAGGTCGTCGTCGAACCGCAGCGGCCCGAGCCGGGGATAGGACGTGAAGTCCGCCGCGTGCTCGAACCCGAGCGCTCCGGAGAAGAGCGCGCGGTAGTAGGCGACCGTCATCGGAAAGACGAGCGGCACGCGCGTGACGTTGCCCCAGACGCGGTTGGACGTCACGGCGATCCAGTCGGCCCCGGCGAGCGCCTTCAAGACCTTCTCGACCTTCTGCGTCGAGTCGGGGTCGTAGAGCTCGAGCACGGGCCCCGCGTACGCGTCGGCATTCGACCCGGGAAGCGGAATCGGCTGACCGTCGTCCCACGCCTCGTTGGCGAAACGCGCAGGCGGCGGAACGTGCGCGAAGATCCAGCGCGAAGCCTCGAGGCGCGGGTGGGGATGGCGGTAGACGGAGGTGAAGGCGACGGCCGCGAGAAAGTTTCCGCCGAGCACGGCCGCGGCGACTGCGCGCCGGCCGAGCCCCGCGGCGCCCGTCGGGGCGAGCCGCGCGAGGAGCAGGGCGGACAGGACCGCGAGCGTCGGGTAGGCCGGATAGAAATAGCGGATCGACTTGACGAGCGTCAGGCCGTGGTACAGCGCGACGAAGACGGCGTAGGCGACGAGGGGCGCGAGGTCGCGATCGGCCCGTCGCCGCAGGGCGGCGAGCGCCCAGAGGAGCGCCGCGATCGCCGCGAGGCCGAAGAACGGCCCCGCGCCCCAGCACACGAAGTTCTTGACCGGGAACATCACCGTGCGGCCCGCCCACTGGAGCGCCGGCGGGAAGCCGGCGACGCTGCTCGAGATCGCGGCCAGACTCTTCATGTCGCGCAGGTAGCGCGGATCGATCTTCCAGCCCAGGAAGGCGTAGGGAAGAGCCATACGGATCGCCGCGGCGGCGACGAGAAGAATCAGCGCGCCGCGTCCGGTCACCCGCGCAAGCGACCGGAGCGCGCTCCCCGGGCTCTGCTCCCGAAGCGCGGCGAGCCTCAGCAAGAGCGCGATCCCGACCGCGGCGAAGAGGGCGAGGCCCGTCACCTTGCACGCGACGGCGAGGCCGAGGGCGAGTCCCGTCGCGGCGTCGCCGGCGGGCCCCGACCGCCCGCGTGCCAGGCGCACGCAGCCGTAGAGCGTGAGGGTGGCGAAGGTCGCCAGGAACGTGTCGACCGCCCAGAAATGGGAGAGCTGGATTCCGAGCGGGCAGAAGGCGAGCAGGCTCGCTGCCGCCAGGGCGGTCCGCCGGCCGCCGAATCGCCGCGCGAGTCGATAGACGAGCCAGACGGTCGCCAGATCGAAAAGCGCCGACAGGGCCCGGCCGAAGAGATAGGAGCCGTCGTAGCCGTCCTTGTGCGCCGCCGCCGCGAGCGCCTTGGTGAGAAAAACCGGAAACGTGCCGTAGACGAAGCTGTCGTGCCCCCGGTTGTACGGGTTCAGAGGGGAATGGGCCGAATCCAGATACTCGGAGACGCTCTTCGGAAAGAGCAGGTGCTCCTCGACCATCGAGATGAAGCGCTCGTCGGGATGGAGGTGGTGGCCCTCGTCCCAGTCGAGCCCCTGGAATCGGAAGAAGGCTCCGGCCAGCAGGATCAGGCAGAGCAGCGCGCGGGCGGTCGGTCGAGGCAGCGGCACGTCGGCGGCGGGCGACTCAGGCCGAGACGGGGATGCCTTTGCGGGTGAGGAAGGAGGCGATCTCCTCGCGGTTCGATCCGATCCACGCGAGAAGCCGGTCGACCCCTTCCGCCGGCGACACCCGGGGCTTCCACTGGAGCTCGCGCTCGGCCCGCCGGATGTCGCAGTAGAAGACGCGCTGGTCGCCCAGACGCGACGCCGCG